>NZ_JBVHTA010000002.1:0-292996 GCF_055566095.1 Streptomyces sp. NPDC027962 | reverse complement strand
CACGGACACCACCACCGCGGAAGCCGACGCGCCCGACGCGGCCGAACCCCAGGCAGAGGCCACGGACACCACCACCGCGGAAGCCGACGCGCCCGACGCGGCCGAACCCCAGGCAGAGGCCACGGACACCACCACCGCGGAAGCCGACGCGCCCGAGCCGCAGAACGAGCCGGAGCCAACCCCCGACACGGAGGCCGTCGCGCCGGACGCACTCAAGCCGCAGAACGACGCCCCCGCCTCTGGCGCCACAGCCGCGGAGGCCATCGCCCCCGACGCGCCCGAACCGCAGAACGACGCCCCCGCCGCGGAAGCCGACGCGCCCGACGCGGCCGAACCACAGGCAGAGGCCGCGGACGCCACAGCCGCGGAAGCAGTCACGGCCGACGCCGCGAGCGGGGTCGACCCGGCCGAGCCGCAGGCCGACGACGCCGACACCACCGTGGACGCCCCCGTCGCGCCCGACACCGACGCGGCCGACACCCCCGCCGAAGGCGGCGGCGGGCGAGCCGCCGTCGGGGTCGCGCGGGTCAAGGCGCGGGCGCCGCACATCGTGGACGCGTACAAGGCCGCCGGCGCCGCCCTCAAGAAGGCACAGCTCACCGGGGCCCGCGCACGGGTGTACCTCGTGCTCGACCGGTCCGGCTCCATGCGCCCCTACTTCAAGGACGGCAGCGCCCAGCACCTCGGCGAGCAGGCGCTCGCACTCGCGGCCCACCTCGACGCCGACGCGACGGTCGATGTCGTGTTCTTCTCGACCGAGATCGACGGCACCGGCGAGCTCACCCTCGACTCCCCCGAGGGCCGTGTCGACGAGCTGAACGCCGGCCTCGGCCGGATGGGGCGTACCAACTACCACCTCGCCGTCGAGGAGGTCCTCTCCCTGCACGCCAAGAAGAACACCGGCGCCCCCGCCTTCGTGATCTTCCAGACCGACGGTGCCCCGGAGTCGAAGACCGCCGCCACCGCAGCCCTCGCGGCCGCCGCCGACAAGCCGGTGTTCTGGCAGTTCGTCGCGTTCGGCGAGCACGACGCCAAGGCCTTCGACTACCTCCGCAAGCTCCAGGCCGGCAACACCGCGTTCTTCCACGCCGGCCCCGCGCCCCGCGAGCTCCCGCACGCCGAGCTGTTCACGGGCGTCCTCGGGGCCTGGCGCCCGTAGACGCGCCCGTAGGCGCGACGCCTCCTCGGTGACGTCCTGGCGGGAAGCCCCGCCCGGACGTCACCGGGGGCACGCGGAACGCGTGTGAGTCGATCTTCCGGGGCCCGATAGGATTTCGACCATGGCGGCCACTGGATCCGAGAAGCAGGGGGCGACGGCGTACTACGTCTCGACCCCCATCTACTACGTCAACGACGCTCCTCACCTGGGCCACGCCTATACGACCGTCGCAGGCGACGTGCTCACACGCTGGCACCGTCAGCGTGGCGAGAAGGTGTGGTACCTCACCGGCACGGACGAGCACGGTCAGAAGATCATGCGCACCGCGGAGGCGAACGGCGTCACGCCCCAAGAGTGGTGCGACAAGCTCGTGGAGGAGGCCTGGAAGCCCCTCTGGGAGCACCTGAACATCGGACACGACGACTTCATCCGCACCACGGAGAAGCGGCACACGGACCGTGTGCAGGAGTTCGTGCAGGACCTCTTCGACAAGGGCGAGATCTACAAGGGCGGGTACGAGGGCCCTTACTGCGTGGGCTGTGAGGAGTACAAGCTCCCCGGCGACCTCGTCGAGGCCGAGGACGGCACCAAGCTGTGCCCGGTCCACAAGAAGCCGGTGGAGATCCTCAAGGAGGAGAACTACTTCTTCAAGCTCAGCGAGTACGGCCCGAAGCTGCTGGACTTCTACGCGTCGAACCCGGGCTTCATCCAGCCCGAGTCGGCCCGCAACGAGGTCGTGAACTTCGTCAAGCAGGGCCTTGAGGATCTCTCGATCTCGCGCTCGACGTTCGACTGGGGCGTCCCGGTGCCGTGGGACGAGAAGCACGTCATCTACGTGTGGATCGACGCGCTCCTGAACTACGCGACGGCGGTCGGCTACAACGAGAACCCGGAGAAGTTCAACGAGACGTTCCCGGCGAACGTCCACCTCATCGGCAAGGACATCCTGCGCTTCCACGCGGTGGTCTGGCCGGCGATGCTGATGGCGCAGGGCCTGCCGGTTCCCGGCAAGATCGCGGCCAACGGCTGGCTGATGGTCGGCGGCGAGAAGATGTCGAAGTCGAACCTGACCGGCATCAAGCCGCAGGACCTGACCTCGCACTTCGGTGTGGACGCGTACCGCTGGTACTTCCTCCGCGCGATCGCGTTCGGCCAGGACGGTTCGTTCTCCTGGGAGGACTTCACCGCCCGGTACACCTCCGAGCTCGCCAACGACTACGGCAATCTCGCCTCCCGTGTGGCGGCGATGGTCGGCAAGTACTTCGGCGGCGCGCTGCCGGAGGCCACCGCCGCCGGTGACGCGGAGAAGGCGGTCCAGGACGGGCTCGCGAAGGCCGTCGCGGAGGCCGACCGGAAGATCGGCGACGAGCTCGACTTCCAGGGCGGCATCCTGGCCGTGTTCGACTTCGTGAAGCAGGTCAACGGCTACATCACGGAGCAGGAGCCGTGGAAGGTGGCCAAGGACGAGTCGCCGGAGGGCCAGGCGCGTCTGGCGACGATCCTCTACACGGCGGCCGAGTCGCTGCGGGCCGTCGCCGTCCTGCTGAACCCGATCATGCCGGAGACGTCCCAGAAGTTGTGGGACTCACTCGGTGCGGAGGCTCCGCTGGGCGCACTCGCGGACCAGAAGGTCCAGGAGGCGGGCGACTGGGGCCGGCTGCCGGCCGGCGCGACGGTGACGAAGGGCGCGGTGCTGTTCCCGCGTCTGGAGGAGCCGAAGAAGGTCTGAGGGCGTCGTAGACGCTCAGGGGGCCGGGACCACGACGGGGTCCCGGCCCCCAGAACGAGGAAGGACCCCGGAACCTCACGGTTCCGGGGTCCTTCCTCACGACGGGCTCCGGCGGGTGCTACTCGCCCGGCTTGGCGACCGGCTTGCGCAGCGCGAGGTTCAGCTCGCGCAGGCGGGCGTCGTCCAGCTCGGTCGGGGCGCCCATCAGCAGGTCCTGCGCGTTGCCGTTGAGCGGGAAGGCGATCGTCTCGCGGATGTTCGGCTCGTCGGCCAGGAGCATCACGATGCGGTCGATGCCGGGGGCGATGCCGCCGTGCGGCGGGGCGCCGTACTCGAAGGCGCGGAGCATGCCGGCGAACTCGTGCTCGACGGTCTCCCGTGCGTAGCCCGCGATCTCGAACGCCTTGAACATGATCTCGGGCTCGTGGTTCCGGATCGCGCCGGAGGAGAGCTCGACGCCGTTGCAGACGATGTCGTACTGCCAGCCCAGGATGTCCAGCGGGTCCTGGGTCTCCAGGGCCTCGAGACCGCCCTGCGGCATCGAGAACGGGTTGTGCGAGAAGTCGATCTTGCCGGTCTCCTCGTCCTTCTCGTACATCGGGAAGTCGACGATCCAGCAGAACCGGAAGACGTCCTCCTCGAAGTGGCCGGCGCGTTTGGCCGCCTCGACGCGGACCGCGCCCATGATCTTGGAGACCTCGTCGAAGTCACCGGCGCCGAAGAAGACGGCGTGGCCGGGGGCGAGGCCCAGGCGCTCGGTGAGGACCTTGACGTTCTCCTCGGTGAGGAACTTGGCGATCGGGCCGGTGAGCCCGCCGTCCTCGCCGACACGGACCCAGGCCAGGCCCTTCGCGCCGTGCTCGACCGCGAAGTCGCCGAGGCCGTCGAAGAACTTGCGCGGCTGGTCCTGCACGGACGGCACGGCCAGCGCGCGGACGTGCTTGCCGGCGAACGCCTTGAACTCCGAGCCCTGGAAGACGTCCGTGATGTCGACCAGTTCGAGCTGCGCCCGCAGGTCCGGCTTGTCGGAGCCGTACTTCAGCATCGCCTCGCGGAACGGGATCCGCGGGAACGGGGAGGTGACATGGCGGCCGCCACCGAACTCCTCGAAGAGCTCGGTCATCAGCTTCTCGATCGGCTGGAAGACGTCCTCCTGCTCGACGAAGCTCATCTCGACGTCGAGCTGGTAGAACTCGCCCGGCGAGCGGTCGGCGCGGGCGTCCTCGTCGCGGAAGCAGGGTGCGATCTGGAAGTAGCGGTCGAAGCCGGAGATCATCAGCAGCTGCTTGAACTGCTGCGGGGCCTGCGGCAGCGCGTAGAACTTGCCGGGGTTCAGGCGGGACGGGACAACGAAGTCACGCGCGCCCTCGGGAGAGGTCGCGGCGAGGATCGGGGTCGCCATCTCGTTGAAGCCGAGCGCGGTCATCTTCTGCCGGATGGCGGAGATGACGGCAGTGCGCAGCATGATGTTGCGGTGCATGCGCTCGCGGCGCAGGTCGAGGAAGCGGTACTCGAGGCGGCGCTCCTCGTTCACGCCGTCGTCGGCGTTGATGGTGAACGGGATCTGCTTGGCGGCGCCCAGGACCTCGACCTCGGCGGCCTCGACCTCGATCTCGCCGGTGGGCAGCTCGGGGTTGACGTTCTCGGCGCCGCGGGAGACGACCTTGCCGTCGACGCGGACGACGGTTTCCTTCGTCAGCTTGTCGAGAACCTCGGCGGCCTTGGTGCCGGGCCGGGCGACGAGCTGCGTGATGCCGTAGTGGTCACGCAGATCGATGAAGAGGATGCCGCCCAGGTCGCGCCGATTGTGCAGCCAGCCGCTCAGCCGGACGTCGGTACCGACGTCAGAGGCGCGGAGCTCGCCGCAGGTGTGGGACCTGTACCGATGCATCGTCGTTCATCCAGTCTTGAGCGTTCGGGGGACACAACCTGTGCAAGGTTACCGCCCGGCACCCGCGGAGCCCATTGACATGGGCGCGACGCCGCCTGACCGCTCCCGGCGGCCGGGATGTGTGCGGACGGCGAGCGGCGTGGGGCGAGGGCCGAGAACCAGTCGATCCGGTTCGAGCTTGATCCGGTTCGAGCTCTACACCTCGGGGCGGCCGGCACCCGGGGTGGGGGCGTAGCGGGCGCGCAGCTCGCGGACGACCCCGAACGCGGCCGCGGTGACCGGCACGGCGAGCAGCATGCCGAGGATGCCCGCGAGGCTCGCCCCCGCCGTGATGGCCAGCAGCACCACCGCGGGGTGCATGTGGACCGTACGGCTCTGGATCAGCGGCTGGAGCAGATGCCCCTCCAGCACCTGCACGGCGAGCACCACTCCCAGCGCCCACAGCGCGATGACGACCCCGCGGTTGGCGAGGGCGACCAGGACGGCGACCGTTCCGGAGATGAACGCGCCGAGGTAGGGGATGTACGCGCCGACGAAGACGAGGGCGCCGAGGCCGACCGCGCCCGGCACCCGAAGGATCAGCAGCCCTGTCGTGATGCAGGCCGCGTCGATCAGCGCGATGAAGGTCGTGCCGCGCATGAAGCCCTCGACGCCGCCGAAGGCACGGCGGGCGATCGCCTCGAGGAATTCTCCGTTGTCACCGGGTGCGAGGGAGCGCAGCGCCGTGACGGCCCGGTCGGAGTCCCGCAGGAAGAAGAAGATCAGCAGCAGTGCCAGCACGGCGATCGCGATCATCTCGCTCACCACGCCGAGCCCGGAGATCACACCGGACGCGGCGGTTCCGCCGAAGTTGCCGAGCAGTTCCCTGGCCTTGGCCGCCAGGTCGTCGAGAGACGTTCCGGCGGCGCCGAAGTGCCGGGACAGATCGGCGGCGGCCTGCCGCAGTGAGGCGATGATCTGGTCGCCGGTCTCCACCAGCGCGCGGACGACGACGTAGACGGCCCCGCCGACGACGGCCACCACGGCGACGCAGGTCAGGCCGGCGGCCAGCGACTGCTGCACCTTCATCCGGATCAGCCGCCGGTACAGCGGCCCGAGCAGCGCGGTCCCGAGGAGCGCGAGGAGTACGGGCGTCACAGCGGTCTGGAACGTGATGACGAGCCAGATCGCGACGGCCGCGACACCCGTGACCAGCAGCGCGACGAGGCACCATGCGGCAAGGCGCCTCACGGACTCGGGCAGCAGCGGCTTCGACGGGGGCACAGCCCCCAGCCGACCACGGCTGCCCGGGCCCGTCCCGCCCACTCGGTCCGCACGGGTGACGCACCGTCAAGCGGAGTCGTCGACCTGCATTCCGTGGACGGCGGGGACCGTGCCGAGGCGACCCCGCTGGAAGTCCTCGAAGGCCTGCCTCAGCTCCGCCTGCGTGTTCATCACGAACGGCCCGTAGTGCGCCATCGGCTCCCTGATCGGCCGTCCGCCCAGCAGCACGATCTCCAGGTCCGGCGCGTTCGAGTCCTGCGACTCGTCCGCCCTGACCGTGAGGGAGCCACCGTCGCCGAAGACTGCCGTCCGGCCCGTGCGGACCGGCCGCAGCTCCTGGCCGACCGCGCCACGGCCCGCGAGGACGTACGCGAGACCGTTGAAGTCCTCGCGCCACGGCAGCGTGATCTCGGCGCCCGGGGCGAGGGTCGCGTGGATCATCGTGATCGGGGTGTGGGTGATGCCGGGGCCCTGGTGCCCGTCGAGCTCACCGGCGATGACGCGCAGCAGCGCGCCACCGTCCGGGGAGGTCAGCAGCTGGACGTGGCCGCCGCGGATGTCCTGGTAACGGGGGTCCATCATCTTGTCGCTCGCGGGCAGGTTCACCCACAGCTGGAGCCCGTGGAAGAGACCGCCGGACACGACGAGCCCCTCCGGCGGCGCCTCGATGTGCAGGAGCCCGCTTCCGGCGGTCATCCACTGCGTGTCACCGTTCCGGATGGTTCCGCCGCCGCCGTTGCTGTCCTGGTGCACGAAGGTGCCGTCGAGCAGGTACGTGACGGTCTCGAAGCCGCGGTGCGGATGCCAGGGCGTGCCCTTGGGCTCGCCGGGCGCGTACTCCACCTCGCCCATCTGGTCCATCATGATGAACGGGTCGAGGTACTTGTAGTTGATCCCGGCAAATGCGCGCCGCACCGGGAAGCCCTCCCCTTCGAAACCGCTCGGCGCCGTGGTCACGGCGAGCACGGGTCGCGCGACGGCATCGGCGGGCGCGGCGACGCGCGGCAGGGTGAGCGGGTTCTCGACAGTCACTGCGGGCATGGCGGACCTCCTTGTGCGACTTTAGTTGAAGAATTAACTTCTCGCCAGCGCCAACGAAGAACGCCCGGGAGGAATTCCTCCCGGGCGTGAGAAGCAACGGCCGTGCGGCAGCGGCGTCAGGACTCAGCCGTACATCCTGCGCATGGCGAAGTCGACCATCTGCTCGACCGCCTTGGCGTCGAAGACCATCCGGTGCTCACCCTCCATGTCGAGCACGAAGCCGTACCCCGTCGGCAGCAGGTCGATCACCTCGGCGCCGGTGATCACGAAGTACTTCGACTCCTTGCCGGCGTACCTGCGCAGCTCCTTGAGCGAGGTGAACATCGGGATGACCGGCTGCTGGGTGTTGTGCAGAGCCAGGAAGCCGGGGTTGTCACCGCGCGGACAGTAGACCTTGGAGGTCGCGAAGATCTGCTGGAAGTCCTCGGCGGACATCGACCCCGTCGTGAAGGCCCGCACCGCGTCGGCCAGGGACGGCGGCGACGGCTCGGGATACAGCGGCTGCTCCCCGTAGGAGGGCTGCTGGGGCACGTACTGCTGTTGCTGAGCGCCCGGAGTCTGGTCGTAGCCGTACATGCCCGCAAGAGTAACGAGTCACAGTTGCCCCATGGGGGTTGCGTCTTATTACCGACGGGTAGCATCATCATAGCTACTTGCTGGTACGTGGATGAGAAATCCAACTTCCGAACCTTACGGAGCCGTCGCCATGGGGCACTACAAGTCGAATCTCCGCGACATCGAGTTCAACCTCTTCGAGGTCCTCGGGCGCGACAAGCTGTACGGCACCGGCCCGTTCGCGGAGATGGACGTCGACACCGCCAAGTCGATCCTCGACGAGATCGCCCGGCTCGCGGAGAACGAGCTGGCCGAGTCGTTCGCGGACGCCGACCGCAACCCTCCGGTGTTCGACCCGGCGACCAACACCGCTCCGGTCCCCGAGAGCTTCAAGAAGGGCTACAAGGCCTTCATGGACTCCGAGTACTGGCGCCTGGGCCTGCCCGAGGAGATCGGCGGCACCACCTCGCCCCGCTCCCTGATCTGGTCCTACGCGGAGCTGCTGCTCGGCTCGAACCCGGCCATCTGGATGTACTCCTCCGGCCCCGCCTTCGCCGGCATCCTCTTCGAGGAGGGCAACGAGGCGCAGAAGAAGGTCGCCGAGATAGCCGTCGAGAAGCGCTGGGGCTCCACCATGGTCCTCACCGAGCCGGACGCCGGCTCGGACGTGGGCGCGGGCCGCACCAAGGCCGTGCAGCAGGAGGACGGCTCCTGGCACATCGAGGGCGTGAAGCGCTTCATCACCTCCGGTGAGCACGACATGGAGGAGAACATCCTCCACTACGTGCTGGCCCGCCCCGAGGGCCACGGCCCCGGCACCAAGGGCCTGTCGCTCTTCCTCGTCCCGAAGTTCCACTTCGACTGGGAGACCGGCGAGCTGGGCGAGCGCAACGGCGTGTACGCGACGAACGTCGAGCACAAGATGGGCCTCAAGGCGTCCAACACGTGCGAGATGACCTTCGGCGACCAGCACCCCGCCAAGGGTTGGCTCATCGGCGACAAGCATGACGGCATCCGCCAGATGTTCATGATCATCGAGTTCGCCCGGATGATGGTCGGCACGAAGGCCATCGCCACCCTGTCGACGGGCTACCTCAACGCGCTGGAGTACGCCAAGGAGCGCGTCCAGGGCCCCGACCTGAAGAACTTCGCGGACAAGACCGCGCCCAAGGTCACCATCACGCACCACCCCGACGTGCGCCGCTCCCTGATGACGCAGAAGGCGTACGCGGAGGGCATGCGCGCCCTGGTGCTGTACACCGCCTCCATCCAGGACGAGATCGCCGTCAAGGAGGCCGCGGGCGAGGACACCAAGGCCCTTGTCGCGCTCAACGACCTGCTGCTGCCCATCGTGAAGGGCTACGGCTCCGAGAAGTCGTACGAGCAGCTCGCGCAGTCCCTGCAGACCTTCGGCGGCTCCGGCTACCTGCAGGAGTACCCGATCGAGCAGTACATCCGCGACGCCAAGATCGACACCCTCTACGAGGGCACCACCGCCATCCAGGGCCAGGACTACTTCTTCCGGAAGATCGTCCGCGACCAGGGCCAGGCGCTCAACGCCCTCTCCGAGGAGATCAAGAAGTTCCTGGCCGTCGGCACCGGCGGCGAGGAGCTGGCCGCCGCCCGCGACGCGCTCGCCAAGGCCGCCGTCGACCTCGAGGCGATCGTCGGCACGATGACAGGCGACCTCATCGCCACGGGCGACGACGTCAAGAACATCTACAAGGTCGGCCTCAACACCACCCGCCTGCTGATGGCCTCCGGTGACGTCGTCGTCGCCTACCTGCTGCTGCGCGGCGCGGCCGTGGCCGCCGAGAAGCTCGAGACCGCCTCCGCCAAGGACGTGCCGTTCTACCAGGGCAAGATCGCGGCCGCGAAGTTCTTCGCCGCCAACGTCCTGCCGGGCGTCTCCGTCGAGCGCGCGCTCGCCGAGACCGTCGACAATTCGCTGATGGACCTGGACGAGGCCGCGTTCTAGCCCGTCCACTCCGTCAGGCCCAGGGCCGCCGTCCGACTCGTTCGGGCGGCGGCCCTGTCGCGTCCCCTCGGTACCCTGTCCTCTGCCCGGCCGGACGACAGGGCCGTTTCCGGCCACGGCCCGCACGCCGTGGACGGGGTGTCACGGATCGACAACCGGGCCACCAATACCCCTCGTTAAGGTGAACTCCATGAGCAGCGAACCTGCCCGATTCGATCGCGGCCACACCGACGACCTCATGACCTTCCTCACGGCCGCACCCTCGCCGTACCACGCGGTCGCGGCAGCGGCCGAGCGGCTCGAGAAGGCCGGCTTCCGGCAGGTCCTGGAAACGGAAGCCTGGGACGCGACCACCGGCGGCAAGTACGTACTGCGCGGCGGCGCGCTCATCGCCTGGTACGTGCCGGAAGGCGCCTCGCCCCACACCCCCTTCCGTATCGTCGGCGCCCACACGGATTCGCCGAACCTGCGGGTCAAGCCCCTGCCGGACACGGGCGCACACGGCTGGCGGCAGATCGCCGTCGAGGTCTACGGCGGCACCCTCCTCAACACCTGGCTCGACCGCGACCTGGGACTGGCCGGCCGGCTCACCCTGCGCGACGGCTCCCACCGGCTGGTGAACATCGACCGGGCACTGCTGCGCGTACCTCAGCTCGCCGTCCACCTCGACCGCTCCGTCAACACCGACGGCCTCAAGCTCGACCGTCAGCGCCACATGCAGCCGATCTGGGGGCTCGGCAAGGTCGAGGAAGGCGACCTGATCCGCTTCTTGGAGCAGGAGACGGGCATCGAGGAGGGCCAGGTCAGGGGTTGGGACCTGATGCCCCACTCGATCGAGCCGCCCTCCTACCTCGGGCGCGACCGCGAGCTGGTGGCCGGTCCGCGGATGGACAACCTCCTGTCCGTGCACGCCGGAACCGTCGCACTCGCCGCGGTGTCCGCCTCCTCCGACCTGCCCTACATCCCCGTCCTCGCCGCCTTCGACCACGAAGAGAACGGTTCCCAGTCGGACACCGGCGCCGACGGCCCGCTGCTCGGCTCCGTCCTCGAGCGCTCCGTCTTCGCGCGCGGCGGCAGCTTCGAGGACCGTGCACGCGCCTTCGCCGGCACCGTCTGCCTCTCCTCCGACACCGGCCACGCCGTGCACCCCAACTACAGCGAGCGCCACGACCCCACGCACCACCCGCGCGCCAACGGCGGACCCATCCTCAAGGTCAACGTCAACCAGCGCTATGCCACCGACGGCCAGGGCAGGGCCGTGTTCGCCGCGGCCTGCGAGAAGGCCGGCGTGCCGTGGCAGACGTTCGTGTCCAACAACGCCATGCCCTGCGGCACGACCATCGGCCCCATCACCGCCGCACGGCACGGCATCCACACGGTCGACGTCGGCGTCGCGATCCTGTCGATGCACAGCGCCCGCGAGCTCTGCGGAGCCGATGACCCGTACCTGCTCGCGAACGCACTGACCGCGTTCCTGCAGGGCTGATCCCGACCGGCGACCGGCGATCCGTCACCGGCCGCCCGAGCACGCGCAAGGCCCGGCGGCCCGCGCCTGTTCCGCCGGAGCGGCGCAGAAGCCTCGCCGAGGCGACCGGGGCACGCCGACCGCCCCGGCGCCGGCGCCCGGTTACTGCGCCCGGTCCATACCGGCGAGGACCAGCGGCAGCCGGGCCGCGCCGCCCTCGGTGACCTTGACCGGAACGCCCCAGTCCTGCTGGTGCACATGGCAGGCCGGATACTCGTTCTCGGGGGCGTCGTCGCAGGAGGCCGCCATCGCGGAGACGTGCAGCACGCCCTCGGAGACGGACGGGTCGATCTCGAGATCCCGGCTCAGGTCCGTACCCGCGCCGTCGCCCGCCCGCAGCAGCTCCGGCGGGGTGGCGGAGACCAGCAGCCGGGTCGAGGGGCCGTAGCGGGTGTCCAGCTTCTGGCCGGCCGGGGCCTCGAAGACCACGTCCAGCCGCAGGGCACCCGGCGCCACGTCGGTGGCGGCGCGCCGGGTGCGGTGGGCGACGGCCTCGACGCGTACCGCCTCCTCGGGCAGTCGCAGCCGGGTCAGCCGGTGCCTGGCCGACTCCACGACCACGATGTCCTCGCCGACCAGCACGGCCCCGCTGGGCTCGCGCAGGTCCGTGGCGAGCGTCGTGACCTCACCGCTCGACGGATCGAAGCGGCGCAGGGCGTGGTTGTACGTGTCGCTGACGGCGACGGACCCGTCGGGCAGCGCCGTGACGCCCAGAGGATGCTGCAGCAGCGCCTGCCCCGCGTCGCCGTCGCGGTGCCCGAAGTCGAAGAGACCCGTGCCGACCGCCGTGTGCACCACCGACTCCCGGTCTATCCAGCGCAGCGCGGACGTCTCGGAGTCGGCGATCCACAGCCGGTCCGCCGTGGCCGCGAGACCGGACGGCTGCGCGAACCAGGCCTCGGCCGCCGGCCCGTCGACCAGCCCCTCGTTCGTCGTACCCGCGGCGACCTGCACCGTTCCGGCCTCCGGGTCGTACGTCCACAGCTGGTGCACCCCGGCCATGGCGATCCACAGCCTTCCCTGCCACCAGGCCACGTCCCACGGCGAGGAGAGCGACACCTCGAGCGCCGGCCCGGAGGTGGGCGAGCCCTGCCACCACTGCTTGCCGGTCCCGGCGAGCAGCTCGACGGCGCCGGTTTCCGGGTCGTAGGCGCGGATGGCGTGGTGGACGGTGTCGGCGACGGCGACACGGCCGTCGGGCAGCAGGGCGAGGCCTTGCGGCTCGTTGAACTCCCCGTCGCCGATCCGGCGCACCACGCTCTCGCCGTCCTCCTCCAGCTCGACCAGCTGATGCCGGGTGGAGTCGGAGACGAGGAGGTTCCCGGAGGGCAGCACCACGGCCTTCCCGGGGAAACGCAGATCGGTGGCGACCGGCTCCGGCGGCACGTACGGGCCGTCGCCGCGGCGCAGTGTGCCCTTGGCCGCGTGTTCGGCCTCCAGCTCCTCGACGAGCTTCTCGATGGCGTGGGCGTGCCCCTCGCCCGCGTGCTGGGCGACGACGTACCCCTCGGGGTCGATGACGACGAGCGTCGGCCACGCGCGCACGGCGTACTGCTTCCAGGTGGCGAGCTCGGGGTCGTCGAGCACGGGGTGGTGCACCTGGTAGCGCTCGACGGCGTCGACGACAGCCTGGTGATCGGCCTCGTGCACGAACTTGGGCGAGTGGACGCCGATGATCACCACGGTGTCGCGGTGCTTCTCCTCGAGCTCGCGCAGCTCGTCGAGGACGTGCAGGCAGTTGACGCAGCAGAAGGTCCAAAAATCGAGGATCAATGTGCGACCTCGGAACTCGGCGAGCTTCAGGTCCTTGCCGCCGGTGTTGATCCAGCCCCCCTTGCCGATCAGCTCGGGGGCACGGACACGGGCACGGCGGGGCGTGGGCGCGGGGGCGGCATCGTTCATGGTTCAAGCTTGCCATCCGTGCGCGGACGCCGGATCACACGCATACGGCCAGGTCGGCGAGGGGTGCGGGCCGGTCGGCGGTGTTCGGCCGCAACCCGCAGGGGTACGGATTCCGCCATGAAGTACCTGGTGCGGGACAAGATCTTCGCGATCGGCGACGACTACTGGATCGAGGACGAGCACGGTCGCCACGCGTTCCTGGTCGACGGGAAGGCGCTGCGGCTGCGGGACACGCTCGAGGTCAAGGACCGGGACGGGCGGGTGCTGATCACCCTGCGCCAGAAGATGTTCGCCCTGCGGGACGCCATGACGATCGAACGGGGCGGGGAGACGCTCGCCACGGTCCGCAGGAAGCGTCTGTCGCTGCTGCGCAACCACTACCGGGTCGACCTCGCCGAGGGGACCGCGCTCGATGTCAGCGGACGGATCCTGGACCGGGAGTTCGCCGTGGAGTACGAGGGGGAGCTGCTGGCGCACATCTCGCGTCGGTGGCTGACCCTGCGGGACTCGTACGGGGTGGACGTGGTGCGGGAGGACGCGGACGCGGCGCTGCTCATCGCGGTGGCGGTGTGCGTGGTCCGGATGGCGGAGAAGGAACGGGAGTCCGGCTGAGCGCGGCGACAAGGCCCGCCCCCGGCGAGGCGCGGGCCGGTCGCACGGCGGGCTTCAGCGCGGCGCGGGGAGGCCCAGGCGGCGGTCCTTGAGAGCCGGGAAGACCTCGCGCGTGGAGGCGACCTTCGCCGGGTCGAGGTCCACGGTGATGACCTCCTCGCCGGCGCCCGCCTCCGCGAGCACCTCGCCCCAGGGGTCGACGACGATGCTGTGGCCGGCCTGCTCCACGTCGGCGTGCGTGCCCGCGGTGCCGCAGGCCAGGACGTACGCCTGGTTCTCCACGGCGCGGGCGCGGGCGAGCAGGGTCCAGTGCTCGCGGCGGCGGGCAGGCCAGCCGGCGGGGACGACGAGCGCCTGGGCGCCGGCGTCCACCAGGCCGCGGAAGAGCTCGGGGAAGCGGAGGTCGTAGCAGGTGGCGAGGCCGAGGGTGAGGTCCGGCAGGGGGACGGTCACGAGGTCTTGGCCGGCGCCCATCATCACGGCTTCGCCCTTGTCGAAGCCGAAGCGGTGGATCTTGCGGTAGGTCGCGGCGAGTTCGCCCGCGGGGGAGATGACCAGGGCGGTGTTGTAGAGGGTGCCGTCGGCGGCCTTCTCGACGATGGAACCGGCGTGCAACCAGACCCCGGCGTCGCTCGCGGCCTTGGCCATGGCTTCGCAGGTGGGTCCGGTGGGTGACTCCGCCTCCGCCTCGAACTGCTGGTAGGCGAAGGCTCCCACGGGCCAGAGCTCGGGCAGGACCACCAGTTCGGCGCCCCGCTGTTCTCGCACCAGCGAGGCCACACGCCGCCTGCGCGATTCAACCGTTTCGTCCGGTTCTACTGCGATCTGGATGAGGGAGGCGCGCACACTACCACCGTCCTGGCATTCGAGCCGTCAACACGGGCCTACGATCGTCACACGAAAGCACTGCCGGGGTGCCTTCGGGCAGCGTACTGTGCTCATCCGGGGGCCACCCCCGGACCCCCACAGCCGCCGCCAGTCCAGTTTGTCCGCGTACGACCGCCGAGGGGTCCCGTGACCGTCCATCCCAGCCTCCAGACCTACGCCGATGCCTGGACCCACGCCGTCGAATCGATAGCGGAACTGGTGCAGCCGCTCGTCGAGGGCGAGTGGAACCGCGCCACGCCGTGTCCGGGCTGGTCGGTGCGTGACATCGTCTCGCATGTCATCGGCCTGGAATGCGAGATGCTCGGTGACCCCCGGCCCATCCACTCCCTGCCGCGCGATCTCTACCATGTGCAGAGCGAATTCGCCCGCTACATGGAGATGCAGGTCGATGTGCGCCGGCACCACACGGCGCCGGAGATGACCTCTGAGCTCGAGTACACGATGATTCGCCGGGCACGCCAGCTGCGCAACGAGAACCGCAGCCCGGACACGCTGGTCCGCGCCCCGCTCGGCGCCGAGCAGACGGTCGAAGTCGCTTACCGGATGCGGGCCTTCGACACCTGGGTGCACGAACAGGACCTGCGGACCGCCTTGAACAAGCCGGGCAACGTCGACTCCCCCGGCGCGTACGTCACTCGGGACGTGCTGCTCGACGGTCTGCCCAAGGTGGTCGCCAAGGACGCGGGGGCGCCCGCGAATTCGGCCGTCGTCTTCGACGTGCACGGCCCGGTCGAGTTCCTGCGGACCGTGCGGGTCGACGCCGATGGCCGTGGCTCCATCGACGGCTCGCCCTCGCTGGGCCCCCTGGTGACCCTGACCCTGGACTGGGAGACCTACTACCGGCTGGCCTGCGGTCGTGTCAGGCCCGCCGCCGTGTCGGACCGGATCAAGGTGGACGGGGACACCGAGCTCGCGGCGGCGATCCTGCGCGAGTTCGCGATGACTCCGTAGCCGACGGCGCGCAGACCCCCGGCGCGGCCCTGGGACGGCGCGCCAAGGGCCGCGGGACTCAGGGCACCGGTGGGCGCCCGTCGTCACGCCGGGACGTGCACGGTCTCCACCCGGCTCGCGACGAGCCGTTCCCGTTCACGCCTGGCCGCGCGGGCGCGCAGCCGCAGGATCTGGGTGACCCCGATCGCCTCCAGCACGAAGACCGATGCGAAGGCGATGCGGTAGCTGTCGCCGGTGGCGTCCAGCAGGACCCCCACCGCCAGCAAAGTCGTCATCGAGGCTATGAATCCACCCATATTGACGATTCCGGATGCCGTCCCCTGCCGCTCCGGCGGATTTGCCGGACGAGCGAAGTCGAAGCCGATCATCGACGCCGGCCCGCATGCCCCAAGGACCGTGCACAGTGTGATCAGCAGCCACATGGGGGCCGGTTCGCCCGGATACGCAATGGTTGCCGCCCATAGGGTCGCGGTTGCTCCGACCGTACCCAGGGCCAGTGGCACCCTCGCCGCATGGTGGCGGGCAATCACCTGCCCGTAGACCAGGCCCACCAGCATGTTGGAGAGCACCACCAGCGTCAGCAGGCCGCCCGCGACCTCCCGGGTGAGCCTCTGTGCCTCCACAAGGAACGGCATGCCCCACAGAAGCAGGAACACCATGGCGGGGAACTGGGTCGTGAAGTGGACCCACATGCCGAGCCGCGTGCCGGGTTCGCGCCACGACTCGGCGATCTGCTTCCGTACGAAGGCCGATCCCGCGTGCTGGGCGGGCGGCGGTTCGTGGCCCTCCGGGTGGTCCGAGAGGAAGAGCGAGAGCAGCACCAGCACGACCACGCCGGCCACCGCGCTGCCCGCGAAGGTGGCGGTCCAGCCCATTGGGTTCAGCATCCGGGCGATGACGAGGGTGGAAACGAGGTTGCCCGCCATCCCAAAGAGCGCGGCGACCTGCCCGATGAGCGGCCCACGACGCGCGGGGAACCAGCGTGACCCCAGCCGCAGCACACTGATGAAGGCCATGGCATCGCCGCAGCCGAGCAGTGCGCGCGAGGCGAGCGCCGTCCCGTACGAGGGGGACAGCGCGAACCCCAACTGGCCCACGGTGAACAGCACCACGCCGATGGTGAGCACCTTCTTGGTACCCAGCCGGTCGACCATCAGGCCGACCGGTATCTGCATGCCCGCGTAGACCAGCAGCTGGAGGATCGAAAAGGTGGACAGGGCGGAGGCGTTGACGCCGAAGCGGTCGGCGGCATCGAGGCCGGCGACGCCCAGGCTGGTACGGAAGATGACGGCCACGAAGTAGACGGAGACGCCGATGCCCCACACCGCGGCGGCGCGGCGGCCGCCGGGGGGATCACCGGGCAGGGAGACCGCGGGCCCTGAGCCGCTCACCGGGCCTCACCCCGGACAAGCCCCTCGACCCTGCCGAGGTGGCCGCGCACGCAGGCGGCCGCGCCGTCCGCGTCGCCGGCCCTGATCCGCTCGAGGATCTCGGAGTGCTCCTCGTGGTTGCGGGTGATGCGGTCGGGAAGCGCCTGCATCATGGCGACGCCCATGCGGAGCTGACGGTCGCGCAGCTGGTCGTAGAGCCTGGAGAGGATCTCGTTGCCGGCGTGCTTGACGATCTCCGCGTGGAAGCAGCGGTCGCTGACGGCAAAGGCGGCCAGGTCGCCCGCGTTGGCGTGCCGCTTCTGCTCCGCAAGCAGTTCCTCGAGGCGTGTGACGAGCGCGGCGGGCGCGGGCACGGCCTTGCGCACCGCGAACTCCTCGACGAGCAGCCGGGTTTCCACGACGTCGCGGATCTCCTGCGCGGACACGGCGAGAACGAGGGCGCCCTTCTTGGGGTAGAGCTTGATGAGCCCTTCGACTTCGAGCTTGAGCAGCGCTTCGCGTACGGGGGTGCGTGAGACGCCTACTGCGTCCGCCAGTTCGCCTTCGGTGAGCAGCGTCCCGCCCTCGTAACGGCGGTCGAGGACGGCCTGCTTGATGTGGGTGTAGACGCGTTCGGCGGCAGGGGGTTGCTTCACGGCGGCGGGCATGCACACAGCTTAGATACAACAGGGTTCAACCAGAAAGCCGCGTCCGCGATACGGACGCGGCTCGGTTGCGTAGGTCCGGCGGAGGCTCAGTGGCGCGGCGAAGCCGTCATCGCGTAACCGCCGCGGAGACCGGTGCGGTCGAAGACTCCTCCTGGCGCGCCATGTCCGCCAGGGACCTCCTGCGCCACCGGCCGACACAAACGAGGACGACCGCCACGGCCGCCGCCGCCACGAGGACTCCGCCCACCAGCGCCGGCACGAAGAGCGATCCGAGAGTTTCCATGCCCACCCCTTGCTCCGTACGGATTTGTCCTGCTCCCGGCCCCCGCACCCGAACGCGGACGCCCGGCCGGGGGAACCGGCCGGGCGTTTCACGTGGAACACGGCATCGGGGCCGTCAGGCCCAGGTGATGAGCCGCTTCGGATTCTCCAGGATCGCGGCGACGTCCGCGAGCACCTTCGAGCCGAGCTCGCCGTCGACCAGGCGGTGGTCGAAGGAGAGCGCCAGCGTGGTGACATGCCGGGGCTTGACCTTGCCCTTGTGGACCCAGGGCTGGAGCTTGATCGCGCCGACCGCGAGGATCGCCGACTCGCCGGGGTTGAGGATCGGCGTGCCGGTGTCGACACCGAAGACGCCGACGTTGGTGATGGTCACCGTGCCGCCCTGCATCGCCGCCGGGGTGGTCCTGCCCTCCCTGGCCGTCGCGACGAGCTCGCCGAGGGACTCGGCCAGCTGCGGCAGCGTCTTGTCGTGCGCGTCCTTGATGTTCGGGACGATCAGACCGCGCGGCGTGGCCGCCGCGATGCCCAGGTTGACGTAGTGCTTCTGCACGATCTCCTGGTTGGCCTCGTCCCAGGAGGCGCTGATCTCCGGGTTCCGCTTGATCGCGACCAGCAGGGCCTTGGCGATGAGCAGCAGCGGGTTGACCCGCAGCCCCGCCATGTCCTTGTCGGCCTTGAGCTCCTCCACGAGCTTCATCGTCCGCGTCACGTCGAGCGTCACGAACTCCGTGACGTGCGGCGCGGTGAAGGCGCTGCCGACCATCGCGGCGGCGGTGGCCTTCCGTACGCCCTTGACGGGGATACGGGTCTCGCGGACGCCGGTGGCGAGCGGTGCGGAGACCTGCTCCGGCGCGGTGGCCGGCTCGGGCACAACGGGGGCGGCGACCGCCGCCGGGGCGGCTGCCGCGTGGACGTCCTCGCGGGTGATGACACCGTCGGGGCCGGTCGGGGTGACCGTCGCCAGGTCGATGCCGAGGTCCTTGGCCAGCTTGCGCACCGGCGGCTTGGCGAGCGGACGCGGCGCTGTCGGCGCGCCGTGGCCGTTCATCTCCGCCTGGACGGCGGCGGTCACCGGGCTCTGCTCGGGGGTGCCGGTCTGCTTGCGCGGCCGGCGCTTGGTGGACGACTCGGCAACGCCGTAGCCGACGAGTACGGGCTGACGGCCCTGCGGCTTGGCCTCCTCGGCCTCGGTGGCGGTCTCGGTGACGGCCTGCGCGGCGGCCTCCGCGACGGGGGACGCCTCGGTCTGCGCGGCGGGGACCGCGGCGGCCTCGGCGGGGGCTGCTTCACCGCTGCCGGGCGCGACGTCGACCGTGATGATCGACGTGCCGACGTCGACGGTGGTGCCTTCGGCGAAGCGCAGCTCGTGCACCACGCCGTCATACGGGATGGGCAGCTCGACGGCCGCCTTGGCCGTCTCGACCTCGCACACGACCTGGCCGTCGGTGACGGTGTCGCCGGGCTGGACATACCACTTGAGGATCTCTGCCTCGGTGAGTCCCTCGCCCACGTCGGGCATCTTGAACTCGCGGAAGCGGAGCGAAGTGTCTTGCGTCATGGTCACGGCACTCCTCAGTACGCGAGCGAGCGGTCGACGGCGTCCAGCACCCGGTCGAGACCCGGGAGGTACTCCTCCTCGAGCCGCGCCGGCGGGTAGGGGGCGTGGAAGCCGCCGACCCGCAGGATGGGTGCCTCCAGCTGGTAGAAGCACCGCTCGGTGATGCGAGCGGCGATCTCCGCGCCGGAGCCGTAGAAGACCGGGGCCTCGTGGACGACGACCAGGCGGCCGGTCTTCTCCACGGAGGTCTGGACGGTGTCGAAATCGATCGGGGACATCGAGCGCAGGTCGAGGACCTCCACCGACTTGCCCTCCTCGGCGGCCGCGGCCGCCGCCTCGAGACAGACCTTCACCATCGGGCCGTAGGCGGCCAGCGTGATGTCGGAGCCGGCCCGGGCGACGTGTGCGGCATGCAGCGGCCCGGGGATCGCCTCGGTGTCGACCTCGCTCTTGTCCCAGTAGCGCCGCTTCGGTTCGAAAAAAATCACCGGGTCGTCGCTCTGGATCGCCTGCTGAAGCATCCAGTAGGCGTCCGCGGAGTTCGACGGGGAGACCACCTTGAGGCCCGCGACGTGCGCGAAGAGCGCCTCGGGGGACTCGGAGTGGTGCTCGACCGCGCCGATGCCGCCGCCGTAGGGGATGCGCACGACGACCGGCAGCTTGATCTTGCCGAGCGCGCGGGCGTGCATCTTCGCGAGCTGGGTGACGATCTGGTCGTAGGCGGGGAAGACGAAACCGTCGAACTGGATCTCGACGACCGGGCGGTAGCCGCGCAGCGCGAGACCGATCGCGGTGCCGACGATGCCCGATTCCGCGAGCGGGGTGTCGATGACCCTGTCCTCACCGAAGTCCTTCTGCAGTCCGTCGGTGATCCGGAAGACGCCGCCGAGCTTGCCGACGTCCTCACCCATGATCAGGACCTTGGGGTCGGTCTCGAGGGCCTTGCGCAGCGACTCGTTGAGCGCCTTCGCGAGGGGGAGCTTGGTGACGGCCATGACTAGTTGCCCTCCTCGGCGAACGACGCCTGGTAGGCGGCGAACTGGGCGCGTTCCTCGTCGACGAGCGCGTGCCCGTCCGCGTAGACGTTGTCGAACATCGCCATGTCGTCGGGGTCGGGCATGGCCCGCACCGCCTCGCGCACCCGCTTGGCGAGCACGTCGCTCTCCTCGTCGAGCGCGGTGAAGAAGGCCTCGTCGGCGAGGCCCTCCCGCTCGAGGTACGTACGCATCCGCAGGATCGGGTCCTTGGCCTCCCAGGCCACCCGCTCGTCGTCGTGCCGGTACTTGGTGGGGTCGTCCGAGGTGGTGTGCGCACCCATCCGGTACGTGAAGGCCTCGACGAGCGTCGGGCCCTCGCCGCGGCGGGCCCGCTCCAGCGCGGAACGGGTCACGGCGAGGCAGGCGAGGACGTCGTTGCCGTCGACGCGGACACCGGGGAAGCCGTAGCCCTGCGCGCGCTGGTACAGCGGGACGCGGGTCTGGCGCTCGGTCGGCTCGGAGATCGCCCACTGGTTGTTCTGGCAGAAGAACACGACCGGGGCGTTGTAGACCGCGGAGAACGTGAACGACTCGGCGACGTCGCCCTGGCTGGACGCGCCGTCACCGAAGTACGCGATCACGGCCGAGTCGGCACCGTCCTTGGCCACGCCCATCGCGTAGCCGGTGGCGTGCAGCGTCTGCGAGCCGATGACGATCGTGTACAGGTGGAAGTTGTTCGTGGTCGGGTCCCAGCCGCCGTGGTTCACACCGCGGAACATGCCCAGCAGATTCGTCGGGTCGACCCCGCGGCACCAGGCGACGCCGTGTTCGCGGTAGGTCGGGAAGACGTAGTCGTCGTCGCGCAGGGCGCGTCCCGAGCCGATCTGTGCGGCCTCCTGGCCCAGCAGCGACGCCCACAGACCCAGTTCGCCCTGGCGCTGCAGGGCGGTGGCCTCGGAGTCGAAGCGGCGGGTCAGGACCATGTCCCGGTACAGGCCGCGCAGCTCGTCGGCGCTCAGGTCGATGTCGTACTCGGGGTGCTGGACGCGCTCGCCCTCGGGCGTCAGCAGCTGTACGAGCTGGGGCTCGGAATTCTGTGGCTTCTTGGCGGCGCTGGCGCGCTTGCTGACGCGTCGCGGTTTACGCGCGGCAGCAGTGCTCTCCACGGTCACGTGCGTGCTCCTCCGTCGGTCCGGCCCCCGGGGTCCGCCGGAAAGCCAGTGCGGCTCGCCCGCATCCGTGCCCGCGCACGGGGTGTGTGCGACGCGGCCGGAAGTCAGGCGTGACAGGTGTCCCGGCGAACGTCCTGTCACAGGCACGTTACCCAGTGGGAAGCATTACTGCGAAACCCCATTTGACCTGCAATTTTGCTTGGATTTCCAAGTAAATCGGGAAACGGGGGAACAACCACTGGTCACAGCCCTGCAGGCCGCCGGAACACGGGCACGTTATCCCGGGCACCCCGGGCACGGGAAGAGTCAATATGTGAGACTGCCCCCGTGCCCGAAAAGGGAAAAATCACTGTATTCCTGGTCGATGACCAGGAAGTCGTGCGGCGCGGCGTTCATGAACTACTGGCGGCCGAGGACGACATCGAGGTCGTCGGGGAGGCGGCCACTGCCGAAGACGCACTGGTCAGGATCCCTGCGGCCAACCCCGATGTCGCCGTGCTCGACATCAGGCTGCCGGACCGGAGCGGCGTCGAGGTGTGCCGTGAGGTCCGTTCGCGGAACGAGAACATCAAGTGCCTGATGCTCACCTCCTTCGCGGACGACGAGGCGCTCTTCGACGCGATCATGGCGGGCGCCTCCGGATACGTACTGAAGGCGATCCGCGGCAACGAACTGCTGTCGGCGGTGCGGGACGTCGCGGCGGGCAAGTCGCTGCTCGACCCGGTGGCGACCGCCCGCGCCCTGGAGCGGCTGCGGGGCGGCGGGACGGCGCCGGCCAGAGACGACAGGCCGGCGGACCTCAACGACCAGGAGCGCAGAATCCTGGACCTGATCGGGGAAGGCCTCACCAACCGGGCCATCGGCGAGCGTCTCCGTCTCGCCGAGAAGACGATCAAGAACTACGTGTCCAGCCTGCTCGCCAAGCTGGGAATGGAACGGCGCTCGCAGACGGCGGCCCATGTGGCGCGAATCCAGGCGGAGCGTCAGCAGCGCTGAATCCGCCCGCCAGGACCGGAGCGTCAGCAGCGCTGGATCCGCCCGCCAAGACCGGAGCGTCGGCAGCGCTGGATCCGCCCACGTCAGGGCAGGCTGTTCACTCTTTCGGGCCAATAGCAACACGGACGGTTCCGGGGTTTCGGTCCCCATCCGTTCGGGACAGGCGGCTTTACTCGGCGCAGTCCGCGGTGACGGAGGGTGGACGTCATGTCCACGGACGAACTGCGCGCCGTCGAACTGCTGGGCCGCGGCCCGTACGGCCGTCTGGCCATGAGCATGCGGGCCACGCCTTCTTGGTGCCGGCGCGGCACACCGTGGTGGACGGCCGCGTCGTGCCCCGTCTGCACGCCGCCTTCGACCACCACCGGGCGTGCTGCGGCAGCGTGGTGGCGTAAGGCGCGGACAACCTCAACTCCCGCTCTGCGGCGCTCCGGTCGGTCCAGTTCACGGGCACCGCCGAGACGGTCCGGCCGTCGGCCGAGGAACTGGAACGGTCCGGGCAGCAGCCGCACCTCATCGACGGCCAGGATCTCCGGCCGGTCCACCGGCGCCTCGAGCCGCACTTCGTCACCGTGCACACCGTGGACCATCTCGTGGAGACTCGGTCACGCCACACTGCGTGACGAGGCGCCACACCTGGCAACTATCATCTGTTGGGTGTTGCGCTCATCTGTTACCGCTCCACCTCTCGACGCGCTGCTGCGCCGTTACGAGAACCCGGGCGAGCCGCTCTCCTGCAAGCCCGTCACCCAGGGGCTCCTGAACCGCGGCTACCGCCTCGCGACCACGCGCGGGGCCTACTTCCTCAAGCACCACCTCGACGGGGACCACGACGCCATCGCCCGCCAGCACCGCGCCACGCAACGGCTCCAGGCACTGGGCGTTCCGGTCGCCCCGCCCCTCGAGGACTCCGGCGGCGACACCGTCGCCGTGATCGGCGGCCGCTGCTATGCCCTGCACCCGTGGATCAACGGGCGGCACCGCAACGGTGCCCAGCTCAGCACGGCCCAGTCACGGCGGCTCGGCTCCCTCCTCGGCCTCGTCCACACCTGCCTGGCGCAGGTCATGGAACCGCATGCGGCCCGCTCCACCGAGCACGGGAGCGCCGATCCCGAGGAGACCTTCGCGCTCATCGACGAGCTGCTGGACAAGGCCCGCTCCGGTCGCCCCCGTGACTCCTTCGACACCCTGGCCGAGCACCGGCTGCTGCAGAGACGCGTCCTGCTGGAGCGGCATGCCGACCGCAGGCCGCCGGCGGGACGGGCCGGCGGCTGGGTGCACGGCGATTTCCACCCGCTGAACCTGCTCTACCGCGGTGCCGAACCCGCCGCGATCGTCGACTGGGACCGGCTCGGCGTACAGCCGCGGGCGGAGGAGGCCGTCCGGGCGGCGGCGATCTTCTTCGTCCTGCCCGCGGGACAGCTGGAGCTGACGAAGGTGCGGGCCTACGCACGGGCCTACCGGCGCGCCGCCGGGGCCGACGCGGCCGAGCTCCGGGCGGCCGTGCACCGGGTGTGGTGGGAGCGGCTCAACGACTTCTGGATACTGCGCTGGCGCTACCAGCTGCACGACCGAAGGGCCGACCCGCAGTTCCCTGCGGCGTCGGCCCTGGCGGTCTGGTGGACCGAGGAGTACGAAGCGGTGTGCGAGGCGTTCGCGGGGTGAGCCCGAAGCGACTGCCGGGGACGGCCGCCGCGTCAGTCGCCTTCGTCGCCCGCCGTGCCGCCGTTCCCGCCTTCGGTGGCACCGCCGGTCGTGGGCGGCGGGTCCGAGGGCTCGCTCGGCGGGTCCGAGGGCTCGCTCGGCGTGTCCGACGGCTCGTCCGTCGGACCCGTCGGGGTCGGGTCGTCGGTCGGCGTCTGCGGAGTGCTCGGCGTGAACGTCGGAAGGTCCGACGGCGTCCAGGACGGCTGCTGGTTGCCGCCCGTCGACGTGTCCGGCTCGTCCGTCTGCTCCGTCTCCTCCTCGGTCGGCGTCGGGGTCTCCTCCGGTGTCGTGCTCGGCGACTCGGAGACCGTCTTGCCGTCGTTCGAGGGGGTGCCGCCCGGGCTGTTGGCCCTGTCGAGCGCGAAGGCGATGCCCGCGGCGACCGCGACCACGGCGAGCGCGGCGAGCAGCCACACCTTGCCCCGGCCGCTCTTGCCGCCGCCGTGGGGACCGTTGCCGTAACCGCCGTCGTAGCCACCGTCGTTCGGGTTCATCGGCGGGAGGATCGGGCCCTGCGAGGTCTCGCCGTGCACGGGGTGCATCGTCGAGGTCGGTGCCGTGCCCCCCATCGCGGGGGCGCCGGCGCCCTCGTAGAGCTGGACGGGACCCGTGTTCCAGGCGCCGCTGTGGCTCCCCTGCTGCTGGAGCATCTGCAGCGCGTACTGCACCAGTCCGCGCATCTCCTCCGCGCTCTGGAACCGGTCGTCCGGGTCCTTCGCGAGGGAGCGCATGACCAGCCCGTCGAGCTCCGGCGGAACCACGTCCGAGACCTCGGACGGCGGCACGGGGATGTCCTGGACGTGCTGGTAGACCACGGAGAGCGGGGTCTCGCCGGTGAACGGCGGGCGCAGCGCGAGCAGTTCGTAGAGCAGGCAGCCCGTCGCGTACAGGTCGGAGCGGTGGTCGACGGCCTTGCCCAGGGCCTGCTCGGGGGAGAGGTACTGGGGCGTACCCATGACCATGCCGGTCTGGGTCATCGTCGACTGCGCGCCGTGCAGCGCCCGCGCGATGCCGAAGTCCATCACCTTGACGGCACCGGAGTCGGTGATGATCACATTGGCGGGCTTGATGTCGCGGTGCACGATGCCGTGCTGGTGCGAGTACGCGAGGGCCTCGAGGACGCCGGAGACGATGATCAGGGCCTGCTCGGGCGGCGGTGCCTCCGCGTTGACGAGCAGATCGCGGATCGTGCGTCCCTCGACCAGCTCCATCACGATGTAGGGGACGGTCTGGTTGCCGACGAGGTCCTCGCCGGAGTCGTAGACCGCGACCACCGCATGGTGGTTGAGGCCGGCCACCGACTGGGCCTCGCGCGTGAAGCGGGCCTTGGAGACCGGATCCTCGGCGAGATCGGCGCGCAGCAGCTTGACGGCGACGGTACGGCCGAGCCGTACGTCCTCCGCCGCGAACACTTCCGCCATGCCACCGCGTCCGAGACGGTGCGTCAGGCGGTAGCGGCCGTCGCCGACCAGCCCGCCGGCACCGAAGGCGTCCGCCGAATCCGGCACGCCGCTGCCGTCTGCTTCGGGTTCGGGTGCCATCAGTCCTCGCCGTCGTATCTGTCCGCGTGCGTACTCTGCGTGCGGGTCGCCATTTCTCGGGGTGCTGTGCCACGTCACGCTACAGCCTTGGCGCGGCAGGCCGGTTTCGAGAGAGACCGGCCATCAAACCCGCTGGGCGGGGAGCCGTGCAAATTCCATGCTGTTCCTGTAACGCTTCCGAGACGCTTGTTGTGCGTACGGTCACGGAACGGGCACCTGGCTTGACGTGTCGGACCCCTGGGGCAGACTTGCCCCGTAATACGGGATCACGGTCCAGGTTTCTCGGTCCTCGAGACACGGATCTCCAAGAACGCGAACCATCGCGGGCCGGGCAGCCGGGCCACCGCGCCAAGGGGGAAGCACAGTCATGAGCCAGGACGGCGCTCAGGGCCGCTATGCGGGTGGTTCCGTGGCGGGCGGCCGGTATCAGCTTCGCGATCTGCTCGGCGAAGGCGGCATGGCCTCCGTCTACCTGGCCTACGACTCGGCTCTCGACCGCCAGGTCGCCATCAAGACGCTCCACACGGAGCTCGGGCGCGAGCAGTCCTTCCGCGAGCGGTTCCGCCGTGA
This sequence comes from Streptomyces sp. NPDC027962, assembly GCF_055566095.1. Lineage (NCBI taxonomy): Bacteria > Bacillati > Actinomycetota > Actinomycetes > Kitasatosporales > Streptomycetaceae > Streptomyces > Streptomyces sp. NPDC027962. The sequence goes on along the minus strand of NZ_JBVHTA010000002.1, from coordinate 266,661 downwards.
GGCCCAGGCTGTCGCCAAGCTGTCGCACACCAACATCGTGTCGGTCTTCGACACCGGCGAGGACGAGCTCGACGGCGCGCTGATGCCGTACATCGTCATGGAGTACGTCGAGGGCCAGCCCCTCGGCTCGGTCCTGGCCGCGGACATCCAGCAGTACGGCGCGATGCCCGCCGACAAGGCGCTCAAGGTCACGGCCGACGTGCTCGCCGCGCTGGAGACCAGCCACGAGATGGGCCTGGTCCACCGTGACATCAAGCCCGGAAACGTGATGATGACCAAGCGCGGCATCGTCAAGGTGATGGACTTCGGCATCGCCCGCGCCATGCAGTCGGGCGTCACGTCGATGACGCAGACCGGCATGGTCGTCGGCACCCCGCAGTACCTCTCGCCCGAGCAGGCGCTGGGGCGCGGCGTGGACGCCCGCTCCGACCTGTACTCGGTCGGCATCATGCTCTTCCAGCTGCTCACCGGGCGGCTGCCGTTCGACGCGGACTCGCCGCTGGCGATCGCGTACGCACACGTGCAGGAGGAGCCGGTCGCGCCGTCCACGATCAACCGGTCCGTCACCCCTTCGATGGACGCGCTCGTGGCGCGGGCGCTGAAGAAGAACCCGAACGAGCGCTTCCCGAGCGCGGCGGCGATGCGCGACGAGTGCGCGCGGGTCACCGGCGCCGGACAGACCGGCGCTCCGGTGATCATCAGCGGTGCGCCGGCGAACAGCGGCGCGGGCGTCGGTTCCGCCGTGTTCCCGCCGCTGGACCAGTCGGCCCCGGCGCCGCAGAGCGGTGTCCAGACGCCGTACCAGCCCAGCCCGTACGGCCCGCCCACCCCCTCGCCGGCCCCGGCGCCGACGCCCCACTACGGCTACCCGACGCCGGCCCCGGCGTACCAGGCACCGGCCCCGCACGCCTCGACCCCGCCCCCGTACACGATCTCGCCGCAGCAGACCCGGACCGGCGGCAGCGGTGGCAGTGGCGGCAAGCGGAACATGCCGGTGATCGTGGGCGCGATCGCGGTGGCACTGCTGGCCGTCGGCGGCCTGGTCACGGCGATCGCGATGAACAGGGACGACGACCCGGGCAAGAAGGCCGGCGGCGACCCGACGACGAGCGAGTCGCAGAAGGCGGGCTACAAGGGCCCGGAGCGCGAGCGGACGATCGACAAGACGAAGTGCTCCGACGCGCGGGAAAGCTACCACGACCCGTCGAAGGTCGACGCCCCGGACTTCGTCAACAAGGACATCCTCTCGGTCAAGGAGTGCGCGCAGGCCGCGGGCTGGAAGATCGACGAGAAGGCGAAGCCGAATTCCATGTGGGGTGAAGGTGTCGTGATCTCACAGTTCCCGCTTGCCGGCACCGAGGTGGACCCCGACAGCGCCTCCTTCACCCTCGAGGTCTCCAACGGCTATCCGGAGTAGCCCGCCCGGAGCGCCTGTGAAGGCGCCCTGAGACACAAACGGCCCGGTACGCGCCCTGCGTGCCGGGCCGTCGTGGTGCCGGAGGCCGGACGACACAATGCCCGAGATGCCGGAGACATCCCAGCATGTGACGCTGAGTCCGGTATCTCGGTGACGACGACTCGGCACGGGAGGGGTCATACGGTGACTCCAAGGCTGCGCACTCGCTGCGCGTTCACCGTTGCTTCGCTGCTGCTGCTGCCCGCGCCTCTCGCCCACGCCGAGGCGCAGGCGGCACCACAGCCGTCCCCCAAGCCCTCGGCCTCGTCCTCGTTCGCCGGGAGGCAGGCCGGTGAAGGGCGGCAGCGGCCCGGGCGCCAGATCGCACCGTCGGCCGACAAGAGCGTGAGCTCCTCGGCGACTCCCACCCGTGCGCCCGCCGCGGCCGTATCCGGCAGCCCTTCGAGGTCTGCCGCGCCCTTCCCGCCGGCTCGGGGCGAGAGCCCGCGTACGGGAGAGCGGGACGAGGATGCCCCTCCTGGTGAGGAGGAGGCACTCGAGACGGAGATGCCCGCGGAGGCCTGGGATCCGGGGGCGCCGACGCCAGGCCGAAGCGACCCCGCCGACGCCCGTCACCAGGCACCTCGGTCCGCCCCCGCGCCGGTCGCCCAGCAGATCTCCTCCCTCTCGCTGGGCGTCGGCATGGCTCTCATGGGGCTCGGAATCGGCTTCCTCGGAGTGCGACTGCGGCGGCGCTGAGCCCCGGCGTCCGTCGTGAGATGTACGCGACGGGTCCTTCCAAGGACGGTTGCCCCAGGGCGCATACTCGGTATACATACTGAGTATGTCCATCAGGCACGGGCTTCTCGCCCTCCTCGAACACGGCCCTCGCTACGGCTCACAGCTCCGTTCGGAGTTCGAGTCGCGCACGGGCGCCACCTGGCCGCTGAACGTGGGCCAGGTCTATACGACGCTGAGCCGCCTGGAACGCGACGGCATGGTCGCCCAGGACGGCGAGGACGAGGCCGGGCACGCGCTCTACGTGATCACGGAAGCCGGCCGTTCCGAGCTCAGCAGCTGGTTCACGACTCCTGTGGACCGCAGGAGCCCGCCCCGTGACGAACTGGCCATCAAGCTGGCGATGGCGGTCGGCGCACCCAACGTGGACATCCGTGCCGTCATCCAGTCCCAGCGCCACCACACGGTGAACGCCATGCAGGACTACACCCGTCTCAAGGCTCAGGCCCTCGCCGCCATCGAGAGCGGAGGCTCCCAGGAGCGGGACGACGTGGCCTGGCTGCTCGTGCTGGAGCAGCTGATCTTCCAGACCGAGGCCGAGGCGCGCTGGCTCGACCACTGCGAGGTACGGCTCATCAGGCTCTCCGCTGCGGCCGGGCGGGGAGCCGGCGCCGGCACGGCCGCGTCACCTGCCCCGCCGGCGGCTCACACCGTCGCACACGGCGCGCAGGTACCCGCCGCCGGCACCCGCCCCGCACGCCCGGACCAGGGCGCGGCCACGACCTGACCAGGGCGCGGACAGCGCCTCACCCCGCGGCTGCCACCGAACAGGCAGCGCTCGCAGAGCCGTACCGGCCACCCGGCCGACCGGCGACCTACAGACACCGGTATCAACCGCCCATCCGGCCGGCCGGCCCACAGACCTCATCATCGGCCCGCCCGGCCGACCGCCCATCTCTCCGTACACCCGCTCGTGTGTACGCATCCGTCCGAGGGGGAGACCCACCCATGCCCGAACAGCAGTCGCTGCAGCCCCAGTCGTCACAACAACCTGTGCTGCAACTCCAGCATCTGACCCGGATCCACGGCAGCGGCGCTGCCGAGGTGCATGCCCTGCGCGGCGTCAACCTCGATGTGTTCCCCGGTGAACTCGTCGCCGTCATGGGTCCGTCCGGCTCCGGCAAGTCGACGCTGCTCACCATCGCGGGCGGCCTCGACACCCCGACATCCGGACGTGTGATCGTCGAGAACACCGACATCACGACCGCAGACCGCAAGACGCTCGCAGCGCTGCGTCGCCGCAGCATCGGTTACGTCTTCCAGGACTACAACCTCATCCCGGCCCTCACCGCCGCGGAGAACATCGCCCTGCCGCGCGAACTCGACGGCACATCCGCCCGCAAGGCCCGCACCGAAGCCGTCGCCGCCCTTGAGGAGATGGACCTCGGTCTCCTCGCCGACCGCTTCCCCGACGAAATGTCGGGCGGCCAGCAGCAGCGTGTCGCGATCGCCCGCGCCCTCGTCGGCGACCGCCGACTCGTCCTCGCCGACGAACCGACCGGCGCCCTGGACTCCGAGACCGGCGAATCCGTGCTCGCCCTGCTGCGCTCGCGCTGCGACGCCGGCGCGGCAGGCATCCTCGTCACCCACGAGCCACGCTTCGCGGCCTGGGCCGACCGCGTGGTGTTCCTGCGCGACGGCGCGGTCGTCGACCAGACCGTCCGCAGCCAGGCGGACTCCCTGCTCTCCGGCCAGGCGGCCGAGCTGTGATGAACCGGTACCACTCCTGGCGCGCCGCGATCCGGATCGCGCGCCGTGACGCCTGGCGCTCCAAGGGACGCAGCTTCCTCGTCCTGGCCATGATCGCCCTGCCCATCCTCGGTGTGAGCGCCGCGGACCTGACCCTGCGCAGTGCGGAACTCTCCGCCGAGCAGAGCGCCCAGCGTTCCCTGGGCGCGGCCGACGGCCGGCTCACCGACCCGAACCTGGGCGGCATCCCCCTCATGCAGTCGCCGGACGGCATGAACTACTACCCGGTCGGCGACTTCGAGGACAAGCCGTGGCCCGAGGGGAAGGCGGACGTCACGAAGGCTCTGCCCGCGGGCGCCAAGTCGCTCACGGACACGGTCGGTTCGGCGAAGCTCCGCACCGCACACGGACTGCTGCACACGGAGGTCCGCGAGCTGAAAGCCACGGACCCGATGGCCAAGGGCCTCATGACCGTGACCGGCGGCCGTCTCCCGCAGAAGGCCGACGAGGTCGCCGCGACGACCCACTTCCTCGACAGCAGCGGCCTGAAGGTGGGCTCCAAGCTCACCGCGCGCGGGTTCGACCGCGAGTACCGCATCGTCGGCTCCTACGAGCTCCCCGGCGCGCTGGACACCGACCAGGTCAACGCACTGCCCGGCTCCCTGCTCGCGCCGCTCGACAAGGCTCTCAAGGCCGCTGACATGTCCGGCACTTCGCCCTCGACGACACTGCTGGCGACCGTGCCGGGTGGTTTCACGTGGAACATGGTCAAGGACATCAACACCAACGGTGTGATCGTCACGTCGCGCGCCGTGGCGCTCGACCCGCCGGCCGACTCCGAGGTGCCGCTCTTCCAGGAGGAGGGCTGGGGCAACTTCGAGGAGAGCACGGCCGCCAAGGCCGCCGCGCTCGCCGCCGCCGGCACCGTCGTCGGACTCGCGATGCTGGAGATCTGTCTGCTGGCCGGCCCCGCGTTCGCGGTAGGCGCCCGGCGCTCGCGCCGCCAGCTCGGCCTGGTCGGTGCCAATGGCGGCGATCGCCGGCACATCCGCGCCATCGTCCTCGCCGGTGGTCTGGTGATCGGTGTCGCCGCCGCCGTGGTCGGCACGATCCTCGGTCTGGCCCTCACCTACCTGCTGCAACCGGTCCTCGAGGACTACATGGGCAAGCGCTTCGGCAGCTTCGACATACGGCCGCTGGAGCTCCTCGGTATCGCGCTGCTCGCCGTGCTCACCGGTCTGCTCGCCGCGATCGTGCCCGCAGTCACCTCCTCACGGCAGACCGTGCTGGCCGCCCTCACCGGACGCCGGGGTGTGCGCAGGAGCAGCAGGGTCCTGCCCGTCGTCGGTCTGATCGCGGTGACGCTCGGTGCGGCGATCGCCCTGTACGGGTCGACGATGACCGACCAGTTCGTCGTCGTCGCGGGAGGCAGCGCCATCGCGGAACTGGGCGTGGTCGCACTGACGCCCGCGCTGGTGGGCCTGTTCGGCCGGATCGGCAGCATTCTGCCGCTCTCTCCGCGGCTCGCCCTGCGCGACGCGGTGCGCAACCGAGGTCGCACGGCTCCCGCAGTGGCCGCTGTGCTCGCCGCGGTCGCGGGAACGGTGGCGGTGGCCACCTACGCGGCGAGCAGCGACGCCCAGGAGGCCGCCGCCTACGAGGCGCAGCTGCCGCACGGCGCGGTCTCCATGGCCATCGAGGAGGGCGGCGGGCGGGATGTGCCGCAGGTACGCGACACCGTGCAGAAACTTCTGCCGGTGGACGTGCGTGCGGACGTCGACCGGATAGCCGTCGGAAGGGCCACCTGCTCGCCGTACAGCGACGACGAAGACTGCGGCAGGCTGGAAGTCGTGGTGCCGCTGAAGAACCAGTGCCCGCTGTGGGCGGTGGACCCGGCGAAGCCGGATGAGGACCCCGCGGCCAAGTTCAGCAAGGCCGAACGCCGCAAGCTGAACGATGACTGGCGATGCCAACAGGGCGGGGCCACCGGTGTCTACGCCGACGGCGGTGTGATGGTCGGCGACGCGAAGCTGCTCCAGGTGCTCGGGATCGACGACCCGGCCGCCGAGAAGGCCCTGGCCGCCGGGCAGATCGTGTCCTTCGACAAGCGCAACGTCAACGACCAGGGCAAGATCGACATCCGGGTGATCACCGACCAGGAGGCCGCCGACAGAGCCTTCGAGAAGGGTCGGAAGATACCGGGCGAGATCAAGAGCTTCACCGCCCACCAGGTCGCCGACACGGAGAAGTCCTACGGTCTGCAGATGCTGCTCGCGCCTGCCGCGGCCAAGTCGGCGGGCCTCACCACCGTGCCGCTCGGCGCGTACTACTCGACCGACACGATGCCGACCACCGAGCAGCGGCAGCGGCTCGACGACGAGCTGGACAAGACCGGAACCGATGTAGCCCTCCACGTCGAGAAGGGCTACACCAGCAAGGCCAGCATCATCCTGCTGTCGCTGACGGTGTTCGCCGGGCTGATCACGATCGGCGCAGCGGGAATCGCGACAGGGCTCGCCCAGGCGGACGCGGAGGCGGACCTGAAAACACTCGCCGCCGTCGGTGCCCCGCCGCGGGTCCGCAGGACGCTCAGCGGCTTCCAGTGCGGGGTGGTGGCCGCGATGGGGGTGGTCCTCGGGTCGGCGGCGGGCGTGCTGCCGGCGGTCGGGCTGCGGCTCACGGAGGAGCGCCAGCAGATGGCCTGGTACCAGCAGGCTCTGGATGAGGGCTGGGGCGTGGGCTCGATGCCGCAGGTGCCGATCGTCGTTCCCTGGGAGACGCTGGCGGCGCTGCTTGTCGCCGTTCCGGTGGGCGCCGCTCTGCTGGCGGCGCTGGTGACCCGCTCCCGGGGTGCGCTCGCCCGGCGAGAGGCGACCTGACCGGGGCTTCGGCGGCCGCCCGAGAGGCCGCCGACAACCGGGACCGGGAACACGATCACGACCGCTAAACATGGTCCGGCGGGTCAATATCCAGCGGTTTTGTGCCCCCGTAGGAGGGTGGATCACTCTCCTACGGGGGCACACCGTGTTGTGACGCCCATGTACGAGAGAATGGCGGCATGGAGATGCCGAGGAATGAACGGTCGCAGGAGAGCCCCCACGTCCTCGTCGTGGGACAGGACGGGATGGCCCTCAGTCACGGCAACGGTGACGACGAGTCGCGCGAGGTCCCGGTGACGGAAATGGTCGAACAGCCTGCGAAGGTCATGCGCATCGGCAGCATGATCAAGCAGCTGCTGGAAGAAGTGAGGGCGGCTCCTCTGGACGAGGCGAGCCGCGTCCGCCTCAAGGAGATCCACGCCGGTTCGGTCAAGGAGCTGGAGGACGGTCTCGCGCCCGAGCTCGTCGAGGAACTGGAGCGTCTGTCCCTCCCCTTCACCGACGACGCGATCCCTTCCGAAGCGGAACTGCGCATTGCGCAGGCGCAGTTGGTGGGCTGGCTCGAGGGCCTTTTCCACGGGATCCAGACGGCGCTGTTCGCCCAGCAGATGGCCGCGCGTGCGCAGCTGGAGCAGATGCGGCGCGCGCTGCCGCCCGGTGCGCCGCACGACGAGGACGAAGGCGGTCAGCACGGCGCGATCCGCTCCGGCCCGTACCTCTAGACGCCCGTACCTCTGGACGCCCGGCACCTACGGGACGCCCTGCACCTGCGACAAGGGCCCGGTCCACCGGACGGTGGACCGGGCCCCTGCACGTTCGTGCGTGTTCCGCGCTCACGTTGCGTGCGTGTTCCGCGCTCTAGGAGGAGTGGTGATCAGCCCTTGCCGGGGGCGGTCAGCAGCACCTTGCCCACATGGGTGCCGGATTCCAGCGCGCGGTGGCCCTCCGCCGCTTGGTCCAGCGGCACCGTACGGTCCACGACAGCGCGCACCCGGCCTCCGCCGATCAACGGCCAGACGTGCTCGCGTACGGCCGCCACAATCGCCGCCTTCTCGCCCAGCGGCCTGCCGCGCAGCGAGGTGGCCGTGATTGCGGCCCGCTTGGCGAGCAGGGCGCCGAGGTTCAACTCGCCCTTCACTCCGCCCTGGAGGCCGATGATGGCGAGTCGTCCGTTGACGGCGAGCGCCTTGACGTTCCGGTCCAGGTATTTGGCACCGACGATGTCGAGGATCACGTCCGCGCCGACGCCGTCCGTCGCCTTACGGATCTCCTCGACGAAGTCCTGCTCGCGGTAGTCGATCAGGATGTCCGCACCCAGTTCGGCGCAGCGCGCGAGTTTGTCCGGCCCGCCCGCGGTCACGGCCACGCGGGCTCCGACGGCCTTCGCCAGTTGGATGGCCATGGTGCCGATCCCGCTCGCGCCGCCGTGCACCAGCAGTGTCTCGCCCGGACGCAGGTGGGCGATCATGAAAACGTTCGACCACACCGTCGAGGTGACCTCGGGCAGCGCGGCGGCCGTCGTCAGATCCATACCTTCCGGCACCGGCAGCAACTGGCCGGCGGGTACGGCCACCTTCTCCGCGTAGCCGCCGCCCGCCAGCAGGGCGCACACCTCGTCGCCGACGGCCCAGCCGGAGACCCCGGGCCCGAGCGCCGCGATCCGGCCCGAACACTCGAGGCCGGGGTAGGGGGACGAACCGGGCGGGGGGTCGTAGAAGCCCTGCCGTTGCAGCAGATCCGCGCGGTTCACCGCACTCGCCACGACGTCGACGAGGACTTCGCCCTCGCCGGGTACGGGATCGGGCACCTCGGCCCAGACCAGGGCTTCGGGACCACCGGGCTCGGGAATCGTGATCGCATGCATGGCGGCGAGGCTACTCCGCGGCGTTGCCGGAGGGGGTGTTGTCCGCGCGCACGATCGTGATGAGCCGGTCGGTGAGCTGCAGAGGGCTGGCCGCCGGGTCGTCGTAGCCCAGCAGCCGATGGCCGCGCAGCACGCTCACCACCAAGTCGTCCGTCTCCCGGACCGTGCGGCCCACTTCGGCCTTTATCACCGGGCGTTCGATGAGGTCGAGGCCGCTGCCCTGCTGGATCAGGTCCTCCATCACCGTGCCTGCGCTGGGGCTGAGCACGGAGAGGCCGAGCAGTCGGCCGGCCGCGCCGGAGCTGGTGATGACGGCGTCCGCTCCGGACTGGCGCAGCAGCGGTGCGTTCTCCTCCTCACGGACCGCAGCGACGATCTTCGCGCCTCGGTTGAGCTGGCGGGCAGTAAGCGTGACCAGCACCGCCGTGTCGTCCCGCTGGGGGGCGATGACGATCTGACGGGCCTTCTGCAGCTCGGCGCGGATGAGGACATCGCTCCTGGTCGCGTCGCCGACCACTCCCACGAAGCCCTCCGCGTTGGCGGCGTCGATCACCTTGGCACTCGGGTCGACCACAACGATCTGGTCCTTGCGCAGCCCGGTGGCACAGAGAGTCTGCATCGCCGACCGACCCTTCGTGCCGAAGCCGACGATGACGGTGTGCTCGCGCAAGTGGGACCTCCAGCGGTTCAGCCGCCACTCCTCCCGGGTGCGCTCCGTGAGGACCTCGAGAGTGGTGCCGACCAGGATGATGAGAAAGAGCACCCGCAGCGGGGTGATCAGCAGCACGTTGGTGAGCCGTGCCCCGTCGCTGTACGGAACGATGTCGCCGTAGCCGGTGGTGGAGAGCGTGACGGTCGCGTAATAGAGGGCGTCGAGGAAGTCGACGCTGTTGTCCGAGTTGTCGCGGTAGCCCGCCCGGTCGGTCCAGACGATCAGCACGGTGATGGCGAGGACCGTCAGCGCCATCAGCAGCCGCTTGCTCACCTGGCGCAGCGGACGCTCGACGATGCGGCGGGGGAGCTTCACCCGGCCTGTGACGAGGTGCTCGTCGGCGTGGCGGGCCATGGCGTCCTGGCCGGGAAGTTTCACGTGAAACACCCTCCTTCGTCGTTCGAGGGTGCCCAGGGCGTCCAGGTGGCCCAGGGAAGGTCGAGGACCTCCAGCTCGTCTCCGGGCCGCGCACCACCCGGCGGAACGACGGCGAGTCCGTCGGCGGCCGCCATACCGCGCAGCATCGCCGGGCCGTGGTAGTGGAGCGGCACCAGCCGGTCGTCCCGGTGCACGAACGGAACGAGCCGGGTGTCGTACGGGTGGCCGTGCACCTCGTCGCGAACCGGCACGCTGTACGGCTCGGCCGGGGGGCGCCCGGCGAGGCCGCGCAGCAGCGGCTCGGCGAGCGTCACAAGCCCCGACACGGCGGCGAGAGGGTTGCCCGGAAGTCCCACCAGGTATCGTCCGGAAGCGAGTTCGGCCAGCAGCATCGGGTGGCCGGGCCGTACGGCGACCTGATCGACCAGCAGTCGCGCGCCGGCCTTCCGCAGGACCGGATGAACATGGTCGACGGGACCCGCCGCCGTACCTCCGGTGGTGATCACGACGTCGGCCTCGGAAGTGGTGACAGCCCGGTGCAGCGCTTCGGCGTCGTCCCCGAGACGGCGGGTGGCCAGAACCTCGGCTCCGAGCGCGCGCAGCCAGGGACCGATCATCGGGCCGAGAGCGTCACGGATCAGACCGTCGTGGGGGAGGGACGACGTGAGCAGTTCGTCGCCGAGTACGAGGACTTCGACACGCGGACGGGCGACGATGACCAGCTCGTCGTATCCGGCGGCGGCGGCGAGCCCGAGCACCGGCGGAGTCACCAGAGCGGCTGCGGACAGCAGATGGTCCCCCGACCGGCACTCCTGGCCACGCGGGCGGATGTCCTGACCGGGAATCACCTCACGCTCGGTACGGAGCTGGTGGGTGGCTGTGTCCATGCGGGCGTGCTCGCTGCGGATCACGGCCGTGGTCTCCGGCGGAACCCGGGCGCCGGTGGCGATCCGCACCGCCGTACCGTCGGGCAGCGGACGGGCGTCGCCGTGCCCGGCCAGGATCGACTCCTCACTCCCCACCGTCCAGGGGCCCGGACCCCCGACGGCCCAGCCGTCCATGGCGGAGGTGTCGAAGGAGGGCAGGTCGCACAAGGCGGTGAGCGGCTCGGCGAGCACCTGCCCGAGGGCCTCAGCCAAGGGGACGACGTGGGTACGGGGCGCGGTGGTGCGGCCGACGCGCGCAGCCAGGGCTCGGGCGTCGAGCCACGGCGAGGCGTGATGCCGGCGGGCGGCCGAGCCGCCGGAGTGAGCAGAAGCGGAGGCCGGCGCGTGGTCCTTCATCGGGCGGATCAGGGCGAGTGCTTCGTCGACACCGTCCGACTCGGAGGCGCCTGCGGGCTCGGGGCGGCCGCCTGCGGGCTGGGGGCGGCCGCCTGCGGGCTGGGGGGCGCCCGCGGCCGATGGGGGGTCGTCGGACGAGCCGGGGCCGTCGGCACGTCGGGGGGCGCGGTCCGCGTCGGAGGCGCAGTTCTCCAATGAGGCACCGCCCGTCCGGGAGACACGTTCCGGCCGGGAGGCACCGTCCGGCTCGAAGAGGCTGTCCGAGTCGAAGACGGTGTCCGGCTGGGAGGGCCTGTCCGACCTCAAGACGCGGTCGGGCGCGAACAGACTGTCCGAGCTCAAGAGGCCAGCCGGCTCGAAGAGGCTGTCCGAACCATCCGAACTGTCCGCCCCCGAGACGCCGGCCGCCTCAAGAGCGCCGCCCGGCACCGGCTCTGCGGAGGGCATCGGCGTAGCAGGGGCGGCTTGTGCCCATTCGGCGCCCGCCGAGGCCGCCGCCCTGCGATCGTGACCGGTCATTCTGTTTCGGCCCCGCCGTTCGTGCCGACCGCCGGATTCACCGGCCCACCGGCACCCTCCGACTGCTGGGCCTCCCGCTCTGCCTCTTCGGCCCAGCGCGCGGCCAGGGCGGATGCCTTGCGAGCGGCCTCCGCAACAGCCTCGGGGCCCCCGTCGGCCTTGGCCGCCGCGTAGCCCACCAGGAAGGTGGTGAGCGGTGCGGCGGGGCGCGCGACGCCGTGCGCGGCGTCGCGGGCAAGGTCGAGAAGGGCTCGGGTGTCGACGTCCAACTCGATGCCGAGTTCGTCCTTGACTGCGGTGATCCATTCGTCCAGCACGTTCCCATGCTCCCTGATGCGGGCCCGGGCTGTGGAGATGTCCTCCCAGGTGTCGCAGTCGAAGGAGGCGAGGGGGTCGGTCTCGATCCGGGCCAGGTCCAATTCCCGCGTCAGTAGACGCAGCGGCAGCCCGGAGAGGCTCCCGTATTCGGACGCAAGGAGAGCAAGCTCACGCCTGAGGGGCTCGGCGCGGTACGCGGCGACCAGGGGCTGCTCGCGACCGTCGGGGTCGGTCAGCACAACTGCCTCGCTGTCCTTGGCGGCGAGGGCCTCGATCAGTTGCCGTACGGTCCCCTCCCCGAGGAACGGAAGATCGGCCGACAGCACGAGGACGGCCTCGGCCCCTGTCTGCCGCACCCCCGCATCGAGGGCGGCCAGCGGCCCGCCGCCGGGCGGCTCCTCGCGCGCCCACACCACGGGCCGAGGCGTGGGCCGCCGGCCGCCGACCACCACGGTGCGGCCGGCGTCCCGGCATGCGGCCAGCACGCGGTCGAGCAGGGCTCGCCCGCCCACGCTCAGCCCAGGCTTGTCGGCCCCGCCGAGCCGCCTTGCGGCGCCTCCGGCGAGCACGACGGCGTCGTACGCGGTAGTCGCGGTCATTCCTGAAGTATGGTCCGCGATCCGGCGGGCGGGGAGCCCCGGTTCGATCTTCTCTTCGGCCGTGCCCGGTTTCTCTTCCGGCCGGCTGCTGTTCGGCGCGGCGGCCCTACAGGCTGCGCAGCAACACCGACGGGTGCTCGACGCAGTCGGCCACGTACCGGAGGAAGCCGCCCGCCGTGCCGCCGTCGCAGACCCGGTGGTCGAAGGTGAGCGACAGCTGCACCACCTGACGGACCGCCAGCTCGCCTTGGTGCACCCACGGCTTGGGCACGATCCTGCCCACCCCCAGCATCGCGGCCTCCGGGTGGTTGATGATCGGCGTGGAGCCGTCGACACCGAACACGCCGTAGTTGTTGAGCGTGAACGTGCCGCCCGTCAGATCCGCCGGGGTCAGTGCCCCCTGCCGGGCAGCCTCGGTGAGTCGCGCGAACTCGGCGGTCAACGACTCCGCCGACCGGTTGTGCGCATCCTTCACGACGGGGACGACGAGTCCCCGCTCGGTCTGGGCAGCGAACCCGAGGTGCACCTCGGGCAGGCGCACGATCTCCCGGGCGTCCATGTCCACCATGGAGTTGAGCTCCGGGTGGCGGGCGAGGGCCGCCGTGCAGATACGGGCCATGAGCGCGATCAGCGAGATCTTGGGCCCACCGGCGGCGTTCATCGCGGCCCTGGCCGCCATCAGTTCGGTAGCGTCGGCATCGACCCAGCAGGTGGCGTCCGGGATCTCACGCCGACTGCGGGACAGCTTGTCGGCGACGGCTCCGCGTACCCCGCGCATCGGGACACGCTCGGCGATTGCGGTCCCGGCACCGGCCGCAGCCGGTGCGGCAGGGGCCGGGGCAGCCGTCGCCGGCATCTCGGGAGCGCGCAGGGCCCGCTCGACGTCCGACCGCAGAATCAGACCGTCGGGCCCTGAGCCGGTCAGCGCGCGCAGATCGACGTCGTGCTCACGGGCGAGCTTGCGGACGAGCGGCGAGATGACGGCCACAGGGCCGCTTGCGGCCTTGTCGGCCGTGGGGGCGGTGATCGCGGCACGGCCTGCCGCGGCAGCGGGGACGGTGACGGCAGAGGCAGCAGCCGACGCGCTCGGCGGCACCTGCCCGGCCGTGGCAGGGGCCGCATCCGAAGCCTGAGCGGGCGCTGCCGTCGGCGACGCCGGGCGGATACGACGCCGACGTGCCGCCGGCGCGCCGGTCCCGTAGCCGACCAGGACGTTGCCGGACGACTCGGCGGACGCGTCCGCCGCGGAGCTCCCGGCGGCGGCCGCATCCGCTCCGGCCGCATCCGTCGCGCCCACCGCGACAGTGAGCAGCGGTGCCCCGACGGGCAGCTCCGTGCCCTCCTCGCCGAAGCGAGCGGTCACCACGCCGCCGTACGGGCAGGGCACCTCCACCATGGCTTTGGCCGTCTCGACCTCGACGACGGGCTGGTCGATCGCCACGACATCGCCCACAGACACCAGCCAGCGGACGATCTCGGCCTCGGTCAGCCCTTCCCCGAGGTCGGGAAGCTTGAATTCCAGCACCTGAGCCATCAGCTCGCCGCCTCCCACTGAAGCCGGGCCACCGCGTCCAGCACCCGGTCCACGCCCGGCAGGTGATGCCGCTCCAGCATCGGCGGCGGATACGGGATGTCGAAACCGGCGACCCGCAGCACCGGCGCCTCCAGATGGTGGAAGCAGCGCTCGGTCACCCGTGCGGCGATCTCCCCTCCGGGACCGCCGAACCCGGTCGACTCATGGACGACGACCGCGCGCCCCGTGCGCCGCACCGACGCGCAGACCGTCTCGTCGTCGAACGGCACCAGCGAGCGCAGGTCGACGACTTCCAGGTCCCAGCCCTCTGCCGCCGCGGCCTCGGCCGCCTCCATGCACACCGGCACGGACGGGCCGTAGGTGATGAGAGTGGCGCTGCGCCCCGAGCGGCGGACGACGGCCCGGCCGATCGGCTCCACCGCTGCCGGCGTCTCGGGCGACCAGTCCGCCTTGGACCAGTACAGCCGCTTGGGCTCGAGGAAGACCACGGGGTCGTCGGAGGCGATGGAGGCGCGCAGCAGTCCGTAAGCGTCCTCGACCGTCGCCGGAGTCACGACATGCAGGCCCGGCGTCGCCATGTAGTACGCCTCGGAGGAGTCGCTGTGGTGCTCGACGCCGCCGATCCCGCCGCCGTACGGCACCCGCACGGTGATCGGAAGCGGCATGCCGCCCCTGGTGCGATTGCGCATGCGGGCGACGTGGCTGATCAACTGCTCGAACGCCGGGTAGGCGAAGGCGTCGAACTGCATCTCCACGACCGGGCGCAGGCCGTACATCGCCATGCCCACGGCGGTACCGAGAATGCCCGCCTCGGCCAGCGGCGTGTCCGTGCAACGGTCCTCGCCGAACTCCTTGGCGAGGCCGTCGGTGACCCGGAAGACGCCGCCGAGGGTTCCGACGTCCTCCCCCATGACGTGGACGGACGGGTCGTCGGCCATCGCGTCGCGCATCGCGCGCTGCAGGGCCTGTGCCATGGTTGCGGGCTTCACCGCGGCCGTGGTCATCGTGCCTCTTCCTCAGCGTCCAGCTCGGCCCGGAGCAGCGCCGCCTGCTCGCGCAGCTGGGTGGTCTGCTGGGCGTAGACGTGTTCGAACAGATCCATCGGCTCGAGAACCGGGTCGGCGTTCATCCGCCGGCGCAGGTCCGCGGCCATCTCCTCCGCCGCCTGCGCGGCGGACTGCCTGCGGTCGTCGTCGAGCAGTCCTCGCTCCGTCAACTCCCGCTCCAGCAGCTGAATCGGGTCGTGCGCGCGCCAGACGTCGACTTCGCTGTCCTCGCGGTAGCGGGTGGCGTCGTCGGCGTTCGTATGGGCGTCCATGCGGTAGGTGACGGCTTCGATCAGCGTGGGGCCGCCGCCGCGCCTGGCACGGGCCACGGCCTCGCCGAGCACCTCGTGCACCGCGACCGCGTCGTTGCCGTCGACGAGCCGGCCGGGCATGCCGTACCCCACGGCCTTGTGGGCCAGGGAGGGCGCGGCGGTCTGCTTGGCCAGCGGCACGGAGATGGCGAAGCCGTTGTTCTGTACGAGGAAGACCACCGGCGCGTTCCACACGGCGGCGAAGTTCAGCGCCTCGTGGAAGTCGCCCTCGCTGGTGCCGCCGTCGCCGACCATGGCGAGTGCGACCACGTCGTCGCCCTTGAGCCGGGCGGCATGCGCCAGGCCCACGGCATGGGGCAGCTGGGTGGCCAGCGGGGTGCACAGCGGCGCGATGCGGTGCTCGTGCGGGTCGTACCCGGTGTGCCAGTCGCCGCGCAGCAGCGTCAGGGCCTGGACGGGGTCCAGACCGCGCGCCACGGCCGCGAGGGTGTCGCGATAGCTCGGGAAGAGCCAGTCGCGCTCCTCGAGCGCCAGTGCAGCGCCCACCTCGCACGCCTCCTGCCCGGTGCTCGACGGGTAGACGGCAAGCCGGCCCTGCTTGGTGAGTGCGGTCGCCTGTGCGTTGTAACGGCGGCCGCGCACCAGCTCCGCGTACAGCCGCAGCAGCAGCTCGGCGTCGGCCGCTGCGGCGGCCTTTGTGCCGAGCACGCGGTAGGGCTCCGGGTCCGGCAGCAGGGGCGTGGGGTCGATACGCGGCTGCCACGCGGGGGGCGGTGTGGGCCGGTAGGCGGCGGCAGCGGAACCGGGCAGCTCCTGAACCGTCGTGCTGCTTTTTCTCAACGCGAGCACCTCCTCGTGGGAGCGACGACGAAAGCCATGAAGAAACGGGTCGGAGGCGCGCGGGTGTGGCGCGCCTCACCTACCGATTGTTCGGTCGTGGGCGCATTTTGGCTACAGGCGCGGGCAGCCTGTGGACAAACGGTTCTCCACAGCATGAGATGGAGACAGGTCGTCCATGCTAGGAAGGCGGGGGGACGTGACTGCTGAACAAATGGCCGACGGCGGGGACCGCGCGGGGCAGACGCCCCCGGCGCGCCCGCTGGATGCGATCGACCGCGACATCCTCCGCATGCTCCAAGCGGACGGTCGCGCCTCCATCCGCTCCGTGGCGGAGCGCGTGCACGTCTCCCGTGCCAACGCGTACGCCCGGATCAACCGGCTCATCGACGACGGTGTGATCCGGGGCTTCAGCGCGCGGGTGAATCACGAGCGGGCAGGCCAGGGGGCCTCCGCCTACATCACGCTCAAGATCGTCCAGAACTCCTGGCGGACCGTCCGGGAGCAGCTGCAGGCGCTGCCGGGCGCGGCCCACATCGCGCTGGTCAGCGGAGACTTCGACGTTCTCCTGCTGGTGCACACACCCGACAACCGCACCCTGCGCGAACTGGTCCTGACCAGGCTCCAGGCCATCCCCGAAGTGCTGTCGACCCGGACGCTGCTGGTCTTCGAAGAGACGGACCTGGACCCCGTGGCGGGGCAGGGGGCGGCGGCTCCGGCTCAGGGAACGGCTCCGGAGACGGACCAGTTGTGAGCGCCCGCTGGCCAAGCGCTTCGGGCCGGTCCGGCCAAAGCGCTTCGGCAGCCGTCCGGCCAGGCACGGCAGCCCGGTCAGGGGGCCGTGCGCAGCTCACTCAGGGCGTCGTCCGGAGCCCGTCGAAGGCGAGCCGGACGACCGTCTCCGCCACCTGGTCCCCCTCGTAGCCGCCGCCGGGATGCGGGCGGTACCACTCGACCAGCGAATTGACCATGCCGAAGAGCAGCCGGGTCGCCAGCCGGATGTCCACATCGGCGCGGAGATCCCCGTCCGCGGCGGCCGCCTTCAGCAGATCGGCCACCCGCTGGTCGAACTCACGACGCCGCTCCAGCGCCCACCGCTCGGTCTTGGTGTTGCCCCGCACCCGCAGCAGCAGCGTCACGTGGGGCAGCTCGGCCATCAGCACCTCGACGGTGCGCCGGGTGACGTACTCCACCCGCTCGATGGCCCGTCCCCGCTGCGCACCGCTCTCCTCGAGGATCGCGAACAACGCGTCCAGCGCACGGCTGACGGCGCGCCGGAGCAACTCCTCCTTGCCGGAGACATGGTGGTAGATCGAGGACTTGGAGATCCCGGCCGCCTTGGACAGATGCTCCATGGACGTACCGTCGTAGCCGCGCTCGTTGAAAATCTGCACGGCGACGGTGAGCAGCGTCTCCGGCGTGTAGGTGTCGCGCTTTGCGGTGCTCACGAGGCGTCCTCACCCTCCGCGCCGGCGAGCGAGTGCTGGAACAGCGCGAGGCTGGGTGCGTAACGGCCGGTCGGGCAGCGGTCGTGCAGCAGATCCAGCAGGTCGTGTGCCCAGCCGGCGGGGAGCTTGCGGCTCCATTCCATGGGTCCCTGCGGGTAGTTGACCCCCAGGCGCATCGCCGTGTCGATGTCCTCCTCGCTGACGACGCGTTTCGCCGCCGCGTCGGCCGCGACGTCGATCAGCATCGCGACCGTACGTGCGACGATCATGCCGGGCACGTCGGGGATGACGCTGACCCTCTTGCCGAGCGCGTGGAAGAGGCCGGTCGCCTGGGCGAGCGTGTCGGCCCGGACGTCGTGCGCGGCGGACAGCGCGATCCGGGTCGCGGACCGGTAGTCGAAGGCAAGATCGAAGTAGACGACATCGCGGAACTCCGCGGAGAGCTGCCCGTCCGCGAGGACCAGCTGACCACCGCTGGGCAGTACCAGGCGCGTCCCGGAGTCCTCGCCCTCCTGCCTCACCTCGATACCGGCTTCGCGGATCATGTCGACGAGTGCGCCTGCGGGCTCGAGATCGCCTTCGACCACGACGTACTCGGGTGCGTCCTGCGGCTCCGCGGTGTGCGGCTCGGGCTTGGCGGCACCGTCCTCGTAGGAGAACCAGCCGCGACCCGACTTCCGGCCGAGGCGGCGGGACTCGACCAGGCGGCGCTGCGCAAGGGAGGGCAGGAACTTGGGGCTGTGGAAGAAGGAGTCCCAGACGGAACGGGTCACGGCCTCGTTCACGTCCTGGCCGATCAGGTCCGTGAGCTCGAAGGGGCCCATCTTGAATCCGCCGGATTCCCGCAGGATCGCGTCGATGGTCGCGGGGTCGACGCCGTGCTCCTCGTGCACAGCGAAGGCCTCCGCATAGAAGGGCCGGGCTATGCGGTTGACGATGAAGCCAGGGGTGTCGGCGCAGCGCACCGGTGCCTTCCCCCAGGCCAGGATGGTCGCGTAGGCCCGCTCTGCGGCGTCCCTGTCGGTGGCGTGGCCGCTGACGACCTCGACGAGGGGCAGGAGCGGCGCGGGGTTGAAGAAGTGCAGACCGACGAAGCGGCCGGGGTTCCGCAGCGCTCCCGCGACGGCGGTGACGGACAGGGAGGAGGTGTTCGTGGCGAGCAGGCAGCCCTCGGCGACGATTTTCTCCAGCTCCGTGAAGAGCTCCCGCTTGACCGCGAGCTGCTCCAGGACCGCCTCGATGACGAGGGCCGCGTCGGCGAGCTCCGCGAGATCCGTGGCCGGCAGGAGCCTGGCACGGGCGGCGTCCCGCTCGGCGGACGCCATTCGTCCCTTCTCGACGAGCCGGTCGAGGCGGGCGCCGATCGCGGCCGCGGCCTCGTGCGCACGCCCGGGAACGGCGTCGTGGAGACGTACGGGATGGCCTGCGACCAGGGCGACCTGCGCGATTCCCTGGCCCATGGTTCCGGTGCCGACAACGGCGACGGTACGACTCGTATCGATGGCGGTCATGGAGGCGATCCTCCCCGATGAGTTGTCCACAGGTTCGACAGGCCCCCTTGTACCGACCGATCGTTCGGTTACTCTAACTCTGTCATTCCTCCCCTGCCCAGCTCGATGAGGAGTTGGTCCGCATGCAGCTGACCGAGACCCACCGGCCCACGCTCGACCAGGCCCTCGAAGCGATCCGCACGCGCGCGTACTGGTCTCCGCACCCCGAGCACCCCAAGGCCTACGGCGAGAGCGCGCCCGCCGACGGCCTGGCCGCCTTCGAGGCGCTCCGCGGCTCGCGCTTCGACCTGGACCAGCCGGGCACGGACGGCTGGACGGGCGGCGAAGTCTCTCCGTACGGACCGGAGTTGGGTATCGAGTACCCACACCCGGACCTGGACGTCCTGCTGCCGGCGATGCGCGCCGGCATGACGGCCTGGCGCGAGGCCGGCCCCGAGACGCGCGCCCTCGTCTGCCTCGAGATCCTCTCCCGGATCAGCACCCGCACCCATGAGTTCGCACACGCGGTGATGCACACCAGCGGGCAGGCCTTCATGATGGCGTTCCAGGCCGGCGGCCCGCATGCCCAGGACCGCGGCCTGGAGGCCGTCGCGTACGCGTACGCGGAGCAGACCCGCACCCCCGCCGCCGCCGACTGGTCCAAGCCCCAGGGCAAGCGCGACCCGCTCGAGCTGCGGAAGACCTTCACGACCGCGGGACGCGGCATCGCGCTGGTGATCGGCTGCAACACCTTCCCGACGTGGAACGGCTACCCCGGCCTCTTCGCCTCCCTGGCGGCAGGTAACCCGGTCCTGGTCAAGCCGCACCCCCGCGCCGTACTGCCCCTGGCGCTCACGGTGAAGGTGGCCCGCGAGGTCCTCGCGGAGGCCGGCTTCGACCCGAACCTCGTCTGTCTCGCATCCGAGCGTCCGGGCGAGGGAATCGCGAAGATCCTGGCGACGCGCCCGGAGATCAAGATCATCGACTACACGGGCTCCACCGCCTTCGGTGACTGGCTGGAGGCCAACGCCCGCCAGGCACAGGTCTACACGGAGAAGGCCGGCGTCAACACGGTCGTCGTCGACTCCACCGACAACTACAAGGGCATGCTGTCCAATCTGGCCTTCTCCCTGTCCCTGTACAGCGGCCAGATGTGCACCACCCCGCAGAACGTGCTGATTCCCCGGGACGGCATCACGACCGACGCCGGCCCGAAGACGTACGACGAGGTGGCCGCCGACCTGGCCGCCGCCGTGGGCGGTCTGCTCGGCGACGACGCCCGGGCCAACGCCCTGCTCGGCGCCCTGGTCAACCCCGACGTCAAGGCGCGTCTCGAGGCCGCGGCCGGCCTCGGCGAGGTGGCGCTGGAGTCGCGCGAGGTCGCCAACCCGGAGTTTCCCGGGGCGACGGTGCGGACTCCGGTCATCGTGAAGCTCGACGGCGCCCGCAAGCTCTGGGAGTCGGCCGACTCCGAGCCGGCGTACCTCTCCGAGTGCTTCGGCCCGGTGTCCTTCGTGGTGGCCGTGGACTCCACGGCGGACGCGCTGGATCTCCTGCGCCGCACGGTCCGTGAGAAGGGCGCCATGACGGTCGGCGCCTACACCACCTCCGCCGAGACGGAGCGTGCTCTCGAGGACGTCTGCCTGGACGAGTCGGCCCAGCTCTCGCTGAACCTGACCGGCGGGGTGTACGTGAACCAGACCGCCGCGTTCTCCGACTTCCACGGCTCGGGCGGCAACCCGGCGGCGAATGCGGCCCTGTGCGACAGCGCCTTCGTCGCCAACCGCTTCCGCGTGGTGGAGGTCCGCCGCCAGGCCTGATGCCACGGGGTGTGGGGCGGGGCCCGAAGCGGTCCTGCCCCACAGCCCTCCGGCGGACCTCAACCGGTACGCCGGAAGCAACCCCGTGGTGATCAGGCTCCCGGGGCGGGAACGTCGGCGTGCCGCTGCACCCACGCGTGCATCGCGATGGCGGCCGCCGCGCCGGCGTTGATCGACCGTGTCGAGCCGAACTGAGCGATCGAGCACACCATCGCCGCCTGTTTACGCGCCTCGTCCGTGAGGCCGGGCCCTTCCTGGCCGAAGAGCAGCACGCATCGGCGAGGCAGCTCGGTCCGCTCCAGCGGCACAGCCCCGGGCAGATTGTCGATCCCGATGATCGGCAGATCCTCCGCCGCCGCCCATTCGGTCAGCGAGACCGTGTCCGGGTGGTGCCGCACATGCTGATAGCGGTCGGTGACCATGGCACCGCGCCGGTTCCAGCGGCGGCGACCGACGATATGGATCTCCCGGGCCAGAAACGCGTTGGCGGTGCGCACCACCGAGCCGATGTTGAAGTCGTGACCCCAGTTCTCCACTGCCACATGGAAACCGTGCCTGCGGGTGTCGAGGTCGGCGACGATCGCCTCACGCGTCCAGTACCGGTACTGGTCGACGACATTGCGCCGGTCGCCTCCGGCCAGCAGTTCGGTGTCGTACTGCTCGCCCTGGGGCCAGGGCAGCGGGTGCGGGCCGACGCCGACCTCGGGGGCGTAGCCCTCGTCGTACTGAAGCGGTTCTTCGGTGGTGCTCACCCGACGAGCGTACGGTGCCGCTCCTCGCTCGCCCGTCGCAACTGGGGCGGGACGGTCCTTCCGGGCAGCAGGCGGTTCCGCCTGCGCGCCACCAGGGCGCCCAAGTTCACCAAAAGCGCGGTCGGCAGGAACACCGCGTCCGCGGCGATCATCGCCAGCGAGAAGAACGGCAGGCCCAGCAGGACCGCGATGGCCGCGTGCTCGAGCATCATGACCGCGAGCAGGACATTCTTCACGCGCCGCTGGAGCAGCGTGAACGGAAACGCGACCTGCACGACGACCGTGCCGTAGGTCAGCAGCATCACCATCACGCCACACGAGGCCAGCAGCGCGGAGAGGTCCGGCCAGGGGGCGAAGTAGCTCAGCTTGAGGGGGTAGTACAGCGCGGTCCCGTCCTGCCAGCGCGAGCCCTGGATCTTGTACCAGCCGGCGGTCGCGTAGATCAGACACACCTCGGCCATGATCACGAAGAGGGCGGCGTTATGGGCGAGGTTCGCCAGGACGTCCAGCAGGGTGCGCGGCTCGCTCTGCGGCGCACAGCGGTTCACCGCCCACCACACGCCCTGCGAGATCCACAGGCCCCAGAAGAGGACGATCAGCCAGGTGTCCCCGCCGACCCGGCCCAGTAGCGTCCCGACGAAGAGCAGCACGCCGAGCACCGCCCACAGAACCGGCCCCACGCGGTCTTGACCGGGGTTCCTTGCCGCCCGGCGGGCGTCCAGCGACCAGACCTGGGCACAGCGTGTGAGCACCAGGTAGATGGCCATGAGATGGACGACGTTGTCGCCGCCGTCCCCCACGAAGATCGAGCGGTTCTGCAGGGACAGGACGCCGACCATGAAGACCACGGACACGGCCCGGGTGTGCCAGCCGAGCAGCATCAGCAGGCTGGACAGCACGCACACGCCGTACACGATCTCGAACCACTGGGTGCTGTCCGACACCAGGAGCACGGTGAACGCGTTGTTGTCGGCGATCAGCTCCCGGCCCATGTCCCAGCTCCAGGGACCGTCGGGTCCGTAGAGGGCATGCCGGTTGGGCAGCTCGCACAGGAGGAACAGCAACCAGGTCGCGGCGAAGCCGATCCGGACGACGGCGCTCTGGTACGGCCCGAGGGCGGTGGCGGTGACGCGCTGGACGGCGCGGGCGACCCTGCGGTCGGCGGCGGGCTTCACCGGGCCGCCCCCGCCGCGTCGATGGTCGAATCGCTGCCGGCGCGTCCGGCCTCGGCGCGCCCGTTGTCGACGCCTGCGGCCTCGGCACGTCCGTTGTCGACGCCTGCGGGCAGATCCGCCGCGGTGACCGTCCACCACGGCAGCTCACGGTGGACGGGCCGCGTGTCGATCTTCTCGTCGCTCCACTCGGGAGCCTCGATCGCCCTCGTCGACGCACGCAGCTGGATGCGCTCGACCGGACCGCCCAGGTCGTGGTGGTCGAGGCGCAGCATCGCGATGCGGCGGATGTAGCTCTCGGAGAGCCGTCCGCGCAGGCCGTTGGGTTGGTTCTCTGTGTCGTGGGAGCCCACGTAGAAGTCCCAGGCCCGGCGGAGCTGGTTCTGATGGAGGTGGCTGGGGAGCAGGTTGCCCCGGATGTCCGCACCGTCCTCGGCCGAAAGGTCGATCCAGTCGCTGCGGCGCCGGCTGCCGTCTGCGGCCGTGTACTGGGCACGCACCTGAACGGCGATGTTCTGCTGGAGCGGATTGGGTGCGAAGAGCTTCCAGTTCTGCTCGAACTCCGGGTAGACCCAGCCGTCGACCGCCTCGCCGTGCTGCTTGGTCACGGTGTTGGAGGGGGCGACGTGGAGGAAGACCATCGCCAGGTGGACACAGGCGACGACGGTGATCAGCGCGAGCGCCACGGCGGCGGCCACCTGGTAGGGGAGGGACAGTCCGGCCATGCCGCCGCCGGACGCGGGCGGTGCGAGGACGAGGGGTTCCGACGGCGGCCCGTCGGAGGGCGTCGGTGTTTGCAGAGCCTGCTGGGCCTGTTGGCCTGGCGGGGCCTGCCGGGCTATGGGCCAGGCTTCACGACCGTCACGCGGCCTCTCCCCGGCCCGAGCATCCTGTGGCCCGGCCCCGGCCGCCGGCGGCCTCTCCTCACCGTCCTGACTGTCCCAGCCGTCCTGAGGCTCGTCCCCCCGTCGCAGCTGTCGGGTCCCGTCCTCCCGGCGGGGGCCGGGGAGATCGTCCGGCCGCCGGGCAGGGCGGGGGGAACGCGGGCCGGAGCTCGAGCTTCCGGCGCCATTGGCGTCCTCATCCTCGTAGGAGTCCATCCCGCCCCGATCCCCGTCGGCCACCTCGGTTATCCACAGGGTTGACACCCTACGGGCCGCCGACCGACCATTGAAGCCGATGAACCGAACGATCGGTCGGTAGGGGAGTCCGGATGACGGCAGTGACTGCGGATGGGTACGAGGCGGCGTTCGACGCCGCCGTGGCCGCCGACGAGCGCATCGAGCCGCGTGACTGGATGCCGGAGGCGTACCGCGCCTCGCTGGTCCGCCAGATGGCTCAGCATGCGCACTCGGAGATCATCGGCATGCAGCCCGAGGCGAACTGGATCACGCGGGCGCCCTCACTGCGCCGCAAGGCGATCCTGATGGCCAAGGTGCAGGACGAGGCCGGTCACGGCCTGTATCTGTACAGCGCCGCGGAAACACTGGGCGCCAGCCGCGACGACCTGTTGGACAAGCTCCACACCGGCCGCCAGAAGTACTCCTCGATCTTCAATTACCCCACACTGACCTGGGCCGACGTCGGCGCGATCGGCTGGCTGGTGGACGGCGCCGCGATCACCAACCAGGTGCCGCTCTGCCGCTGCTCGTACGGGCCCTATGCCCGCGCGATGGTGCGTGTGTGCAAGGAGGAGTCCTTCCACCAGCGCCAGGGGTTCGAGCTGCTGCTCACCCTGTCCCGGGGTACGCCCGAGCAGCATGCGATGGCGCAGGACGCCGTGGACCGCTGGTGGTGGCCGTCGCTGATGATGTTCGGCCCACCGGACGACGCGTCGGCGCACTCCGCGCAGTCGATGGCCTGGAAGATCAAGCGCCACTCGAACGACGAGCTGCGTCAGCGCTTCGTGGACATCTGTGTCCCGCAGGCCGAGTCCCTGGGCCTCACCCTCCCGGACCCCGATCTGCGGTGGAACGAGGAGCGCGGCCACCACGACTTCGGCGCGATCGACTGGGCCGAGTTCCACGAGGTCCTCAAGGGCAACGGCCCCTGCAACGAACAGCGGATCAACCAGCGCCGGCGGGCGCACGAAGAGGGAGCCTGGGTGAGGGACGCGGCCGCCGCGTACGCGGAGAAGCACCAGGCACAGCACACCGAGTCCGTGGAGGCGACGGCATGAGCAGCTCGACCGAATGGCCGCTGTGGGAGGTCTTCGTGCGCTCGCGCCGCGGACTGTCCCACACCCATGCAGGCAGCCTCCACGCACCGGACGCGGAGATGGCCCTGCGCAATGCGCGGGACCTCTACACCCGGCGGAGCGAGGGCGTCTCGATCTGGGTGGTGCCCTCCACCTCGATCACCGCCTCCTCGCCGGACGAGAAGGACCCGTTCTTCGAGCCGGCCGCCGACAAGCCCTACCGCCACCCGACGTTCTACGACATCCCGGAAGGGGTGAAGCACCTGTGAGCACGACGCCCACGACGCAGCCCACCCCCGCGGCGGAGGCCTCCACGGTGCACGCCCCGGCGGAGGGCCCCGCGGCGAACGCCTCGGCGGCACTGGCTCTTGGCGACGACGCCCTGGTGCTCTCGCACCGGCTGGGCGAATGGGCCGGCCACGCACCGGTCCTGGAGGAAGATGTCGCCCTGGCCAACATCGCCCTGGACCTGCTGGGACAGGCTCGTGTGCTGCTCTCTCTCGTCGGGGACGAGGACGAACTGGCGTTCCTCCGCGAGGAGCGGGCCTTTCGCAACCTCCAGCTGGTCGAGCAGCCGAACGGCGACTTCGCGCACACCATCGCCCGCCAGTTCTACTTCTCGGTCTACCAGCACCTGCTGTACGGGCAGCTGGCGGCCGGAGACGGCCCGTTCGCCGGGCTCGCCGCCAAGGCGGTCAAGGAGGTCGCCTACCACCAGGACCACGCCGAGCACTGGATCACGCGACTCGGTGACGGCACCGCGGAGAGTCATGAGCGGATGCAGCGGGCGTGCGACGCGCTGTGGCGTTTCACGGGCGAGATGTTCCAGCCGGTGGACGGGCTCGACGTCGACCTCGGCGCGCTGGAGGCGCCCTGGCTGGAGCGGATCCGGGCCGTCCTGGAGCGGGCGACGCTGACCGTGCCCTCGGGGCCCCGCAGCGACGCCTGGTCGGCGGGAGCAGGACGCCAGGGACTGCACACCGAGTCGTTCGGACGGATGCTGGCCGAAATGCAGCACCTGCACCGCAGCCACCCGGGGGCGTCATGGTGACCGGGGCCGGACAGGTCGAGACCGACACGACGCTCGAGGCGGAGCTGCGCAGGATCGCGGGTTCGGTGCCCGACCCCGAACTGCCGGTGCTGACACTCGAAGAGCTCGGCGTCATTCGCGGCGTGAGTCTGCTCGGGCCCGGCAGCGTCAGGGTCGAGCTGACGCCGACATACACCGGCTGCCCGGCCATCGAGGCCATGACCTCGGACATCGAGCAGGTGCTGCACGAGCACGGTATGGCCGACGTCTCGGTCGTCAGGGTTCTCTCCCCCGCCTGGTCGACGGACGACATCAGCGCGGAAGGCCGGCGCAAGCTCACCGAGTTCGGCATAGCGCCGCCCCGTCCCCATTCGGCGGACGAGCCAGTGCCGCTGACTCTCTCGGTGCGCTGCCCGAACTGCGGCTCGACCGAGACGGAGCTGCTGAGCAGGTTCTCCTCCACGGCCTGCAAGGCCCTGCGCCGATGTGTTTCCTGTCGCGAACCTTTCGACCATTTCAAGGAGTTGTAGATGTTCCATCCGCTCCGGGTCAGCGCGGTCGAACGGCTCACGGACGACTCGGTGGCCGTCACCTTCGAGGTGCCGACCGAGCTGCGCGAGACCTTCCGCCACACACCCGGCCAGCACATAGCGCTGCGCCGGTTCGTGGACGGCGTGGAAGTCCGCCGCACGTATTCGATCTGCACCCCTGCCGCCGCGGGCGGCGCCGCCCCCGTGCTCCGCGTCGGCATCCGCCTGGTCGACGGCGGCGAGTTCTCGACCTTCGCCCTGAAGGAGCTGGCCGCCGGGGACGTGGTTGAGGTGATGCCACCCGCAGGCCGGTTCCTGTTTCCCCCCAGGCCAGGTCACTTCGCCGCGGTGGTGGGCGGAAGTGGCATCACACCGGTGCTGTCCATGGCCTCGACGCTGCTCGCGCAGGAGCCGGAAGCCCGGTTCTGCCTCATCCGCAGCGACCGCACCGCGGCCTCGACGATGTTCCTCGACGAGGTCGCCGACCTCAAGGACCGCTTCCCCGGCCGCTTCCAGCTCGTGACCGTCCTCTCGCGGGAGGAGCAGCAGTCCGGTCTGCCCTCCGGGCGGCTGGACCAGGAGCGCCTCACGAGCCTGCTGCCGGCCCTGCTTCCGGTGCCCTCTGTGGACGGCTGGTTCCTCTGCGGACCGTTCGGGCTGGTGCAGGGCGCCGAGCGCGCTCTGCGCGGGCTCGGGGTGGACCGGGGCCATATCCACCAGGAGATCTTCCACGTCGACGACGGCTCGTCGCCGGTTGGCGTCGCTGTGGCCGCACCGGCCCACGCCTCACTCACCGCGACCCTCGGCGGCAGGTCGGGCACGTGGCCGGTCAAGGAAGGCGAGTCGCTCCTGGAGACGGTGCTGCGCAGGCGGGCGGACGCACCGTACGCCTGCAAAGGCGGCGTCTGCGGCACCTGCAGGGCCTTCCTGGTGTCGGGCGAGGTCCGGATGGACCGCAACTTCGCCCTGGAGCCGGAGGAGACCGAGGCGGGCTATGTCCTGGCCTGCCAGTCCCACCCGGCGACACCGGCCGTGGAGTTGGACTTCGACCGCTGAGCCGACGAGACCGTGAGCGCGCCGCGGCCCGCACAGACGCGCTCCGAGCCCTTCCCGGTCTCCGTGCCCATTCCCTTCGGGCACAGCCTGCCCTATCTTGACGCTCCGTCAGATCTGGCTGTGTCGTGGAAGGAGCGGGCTGTGGACTTCACCTTCACCCAGGAGCACCTGGCGGCCGTGGAGGCCGCAAAGGCGGTCTTCTCGTCGGTGGCACCCGACGCGGTGCCGAGCCCGGCGATGGCCGAGGCGGCGGTTGCCGACGAGTTCGACCGCTCGCTGTGGGCCCGGCTCGCGGACTCCGACCTGCTGAGCCTGGTTCTGCCGTCGGAGCACGACGGGGCCGGCCTCGACCCCGTCGCGCTCTGCCTGGTGCTGCGCGAAGCGGCGAAGGTGCTGGCGCGTGTGCCGTTGCTGGAGACGAGCGCGGTCGCCATGACCTTGGCGCGTTACGGCAGCGCCGAGCTCCGTGAGGCGGTCCTCTCCCGGATCGGACGCGGTGAGCTGGTCTTCACGGTCGGGGCCAACGGCCGCACCGGACACGATCCCGCCGAGCACGCCGTCACAGCACGCCGCTGCCCCGCCGGATCGACGGAGGGCTGGGTCCTCGACGGGGTGCAGACGGCAGTGCCGTGGGCCCAGTGCGCAGACCGTGTCGCAGTGCCGGCCCACACCGAGGACGGCCGGGCCGTCCTGGCTCTGGTGCCGAACGTCCACGACGGCGTCACCCTCTTCGACCAGGTCTCCACGAGCGGCGAGCTTCTCGCCGAGGTCCGGCTCGACACGGTACGGGTCGACGACCGGGATCTGATCGACGACGAGGAGGCCTGGGAGTGGCTCCGGGGACTGCTCGCCACGGGCACCTGTGCCCTGGCGCTCGGCCTCGGTGAACGGGTGCTGGCCATGACCGCCGATTACACCGGCAAGCGGGAGCAGTTCGGCTTTCCGGTCGCCACGTTCCAGGCTGTCGCCGTGCAAGCCGCCGATCGGTACATCGACCTGCGAGCCATGGAGGCCACGCTCTGGCAGGCCGCCTGGCGGATCGGCACCGGCGCCGGCGGGGCTCTGCCGCCCGCCGGCGACATCGCGGTGGCCAAGATCTGGGCGTCGGAGGGAGTGCGGCGGGTGGTGCAGACGGCTCAGCACCTGCACGGCGGCTTCGGCGCGGACATCGAGTACCCGCTGCACCGCTACCACGCCTGGGCCAAGCAGCTGGAGCTCTCCCTCGGCCCTGCCGCCGCCCACGAGGAGGCCCTGGGCGACCTGCTGGCCGCCCACCCGCTCGGCTAGGGCCTGTCCGGCGGATCTTTGAGTGATCTGACGCTCGTGGCCGTGTAGTTGGTCATGGGACGTGGTGATCTGACGAACGCGGAGTGGTCGCGCTTGAAGCCGCATCTGCCTGAGACCGGGCAGCGTGGCGGGAGGTGGGCCAGCCACCGCAAGGTGATCAACGGGATCCTCTTCCGTGAGCGCACGGGGGTACCGTGGCGGGACCTTCCCTCGCGTTTCGGCAGGTGGAAGACCGTCTACGAACGGCACCGGCGCTGGTCCGCGGACGGCACCTGGGACCAGATCCTCAAGGCCGTCCAGGCCGACGCCGACGTGGAAGGCCGGATCGACTGGAGCATGGTGAGTGTGGACTCGACCTCCTGCCGCGCTCACCAGCACGCCGCCGGGGCACGCAGGAAAGCACCGCGTGTCCCGAAAAAAGATCAACGCCCCGGCATCACCGCCCCGACGAGGGGCTCGGACGGTCCCGGGGCGGCCTGACCTCCAAGATCCACCTCGCCGGTGAAGGCGGACGCCGACCCCTTGCCCTGCTCATCACACCAGGCCAATGGGGCGATGCCCCGCAGCTCATCCCGGTCCTCGAACGTGTCCGCGTCCCCCGGCTGGCAGGCGGGCATCCACGCACCCGGCCGGATCATCTCGGCGGTGACAAGGCGTACTCGTCCCGGCGGAACCGGCGCTACCTGCGCAGACGCCAGATCAAGCACACCATCCCCGAGCCGAAGGACCAGCGGGCCAACCGCAGACGCCGCGGCAGCAAGGGCGGCAGGCCCACCGGCTTCGACAAGGACAGATACAAGCGCCGCAACGAAGTCGAGCGGACGATCAACCTGCTCAAAAGCTTCCGGGCCGTGGCGACGAGGTACGACAAGCGGGCGTATGTCTTCCACGGCACGGTCACCGTCGCAGCCATCCGCTTATGGCTCCGCACATGATCCGCCGGACAGGACCTAGGGCGTGTTTCGAAAGTAGCGTCGTCCGCCCGCAGGGCGGGGTCCGCGGCGTCTGGTGCGTGCAATCGCAAGGCGGAGGATCATCCTCGTACTGGACGTACCTGGATGACTCCGACAACGCAGCGAGTGTGCGTGCCAGGCGTCGTGGGCCAGGCGGGACTTTCGAAACACGCCCTAGTGCTGTGAGCCGGCGCGCGGCTCCCACAGCGCCACCGCAGCCTTCCCGCGTCGCTGCCGTCAGAGCACGAAGGCGGGGCTGCCGTCCTCGGTGACCATCGGGCGTCCGGCGCCGTCCCAGGCGAGCATTCCGCCGTCGATGTTCACGGCGTCGATGCCCTGCTGCACGAGGTACTGGGTGACCTGCGCGGACCGGCCCCCCACCCGGCACATCACATACGCGCGGCGCCCGTCGGTGACCGCCTCCGTGACCTCGCCGAAGCGGGCCACGAAGTCACTCATGGGGACGTGCAGCGCGCCGTCGACGTGTCCGGCCGCCCACTCGTCGGCCTCCCGCACGTCCAGCACCAGGCCGTCGGCCGGTACCGCCGCGGCTTCCACCGAGGGCAGCGGGGCGAAGTTCATGGGTGATGCCTTCTCTCGTACGTGTCTGTTCGTGTCGCGGCAGCCGCGGGTCCTACAGACGCCGCGCCGCCTGCAGAGAAGCGCGCCGCCTCACGAGGGGCACGCGCCCCGTCCGCCGGTCGGGCCCTGCGACCCGAGGGCCCCAGGCAACCTACTCCACCAGGGCGGCCAGTTCTGCCTCACGCTCGCCCACCTGTGCCAGCAGCTGCTCAGCGATCTCCTCCAGAAGACGGTCCGGGTCGTCCGGCGCCATCCGCAGCATCGCTCCGATGGCGCCTTCCTCCAGCTCCCGGGCCACCGCGGTCAGCAGTTCCTTGCGTTGCGCGAGCCACTCCAGCCGGGCGTACAGCTCCTCGCTCTCGCTGGGGCGCGGCGCGGCCGGCACCGGCCCGGCGGCCCATTCCTCCGCGAGTGCCTTGAGCTGCGCCGCGTCACCGAGCCCGTATGCGGCGTTCACCCGCGTGATGAACTCCTCGCGCCGCGCCCGCTCCGTCTCGTCCTGGGCCAGGTCGGGATGCGCCTTGCGGGCCAGCTCGCGGTAGAGCTTGCGTGCCTCTTCGCTGGGCCTGACCCGCCTCGGTGCCCGCACGGGCTGGTCGGTGAGCATCGCGGAGGCCTCGGGGGAGAGGCCCTCGGAGTCCATCCAGTCGTGGAACAGCTCGTCGACGCCGGGCATCGGCAGCACCATGGCCCGTGCCTCCTGCGCCTTGCGCAGGTCCTCGGGGTCGCCGCTGCGCGCCGCCCGCGCCTCGGCGATCTGGGCGTCGAGCTCGTCGAGGCGCGCGTACATCGGCCCGAGCTTCTGATGGTGCAGCCGGGAGAAGTTCTCCACCTCCACCCGGAACGTCTCCACCGCGATCTCGAACTCGATCAGCGCGTGCTCGGCCGCCCCCACAGCCTTGGCAAGGCGGGCCTCGGGCCGCGCCTGCTCGTCCTGGTCCGCTGCCTGCTGTGCGTCGTCGTTCCGGGTCGTCGGTCCCCCGGCGGCATCCTGAGTCACCGGTCCAGACTACGGGCGCTGCCGGGCTTGCTGTCACACGCCCAGTTCAGCGGCTATCCGGCCGTTCTTGACCGCCGTCAGCAGATCCGCGTGGTCGGCCTCCGTGCGGTCCGCGTACGCCACCGCGAACGTCGCCACAGCCTCCTCCAGCTCCTCGTTCTTGCCGCAGTATCCGGCGAGCAGCCGCGGGTCGGCGCTGTGGGCATGGGCCCGGGCCAGCAGGGCACCGGTCATCCGGCCGTAGTCGTCGAGCTGGTCGGCCGTGAGCGCCGCGGGGTCCACACTGCCCTTGCGGTTCCTGAACTGCCGGACCTGGAACGGGCGCCCCTCCACCGTCGTCCAGCCGAGCAGACTGTCGCTGACCACCTGCATGCGCTTCTGCCCGAGCACCACCCGCCGGCCCTCGTGCTCCACGTCCGGGACCTGGAAACCGGCGGCGGCCAGATGGGGCACCAGCGCCGAGGCCCGGGCCTCCTTCACCTGCAGCACCAGCGGATCGCCCCGGTGGTCGAGGAGCAGCACCACATACGACCGTGTTCCGACGCTTCCCGTCCCCACCACCCGGAAGGCGACGTCGTAAATCGCATAACGGGCGAGCAGCGGGAGCCTGTCCTCACCGACGGTCGCCAGATACGGCCCGAGCGAGGCGGCGACTGCCGCCGCCTCCGCGTCGGGCACCCGGCGCAGGACCGGCGGGGCGTCCACGAACCGGCGGCCACCCCCCTGTGGGTTGTCGCCGTCCGCCACGGCCTCCGTCGCCTTGGCGGCAAAGCGCGCGCTGGTGTTGTTGCGGGCCTTGGCCGCGACCCGCTCCAGCGTTCCCACCAGGTCCCGCGCGTCGGTGTACGAGACGAGTTCCTCGTCGGCCTTCGCGTTCCACGCCTCGATCGCGGGCAGCTTGGCCAGCAACCGCATGGTGCGCCGGTAGGCGCCCACGGTGTCGAACGCAGCCGCGCGGCAGATGTCCTCGTCGACACCCGCCACCCGTCCCGCCAGCACCAGGGACACCGCAAGGCGCTTGAGGTCCCACTCCCACGGGCCGACGACGGTTTCGTCGAAGTCGTTGAGATCGATGACGAGGTGGCCGCGGACGTCCCCGTACAGCCCGAAGTTCGCTGCGTGCGCGTCACCGCAGATCTGTGCGCTGATGCCGGTCACGGGCGTGCCCACCAGGTCGTGGCCCATCAGCCCGGCCGCGCCCCGCAGGAAGGCGAACGGCGAGGCCGCCATCCTGCCCACCCTTATCGGAGTGAGCCCCGGCACCCGTCCGCGGCTGGACTCTTCGACGGCCTGCACCGCATCGGGCCGCCCTGTCGTGAGCACCAGCGAGTCGTGCGCCGAGCGCGGTACCCGGCTGCGCAGGGCCTTGCCCGCGTTCTTCGGCGACCTGCCGGCGCCCGAGATCTCGGCACGGGACGCGAAGCCCGGCACCTCAGGGATACGTATGTCGCCGCCGGAACCGCCCCGGCCGGTGTCACCCTTCATACCGGCACCGCTCGCGCGGGAATCCAGCCGCTGCTCCGGCACCGGCGCTGCCGACTCGCTCATGCCCACTGCCTCCCCCGGCGCCTGTGGACGCCATGAACATCACGTGCTCACGACCGTACCGCCGGGCCCGCGCAGCCGTCTCCCCCGAGGAAGCGGAAACGATCTCCATCCGCGGGTGTTCCACGTGAAACATCGCGTGTGCTCACAGATGCGCGCGGGCTTGCAGACCCGTGTGCGGAGTCACGTGCGCTCACAGGTCCGCAGCACGCCGGCGGAGCCGAAGCCGCAGCCGCCGCACCATGACAGAGGCCGCCCTGCGGGCAGGAACAATCCGGCCCCACGGCACCGGGGCGCGGTTCCTGCGCACCACGATGAGGCCCGCGGTCAGGAACGCGGCCGCGACGACGCCGCCGGTCCAGACGTATGCGCTCCCGCTCCCGTCCTCGTACTCCCCGCCCCCCGGCGGAGGTTCCGGTGCCGGCAGCGGCTCCGGTGCGACGGGTCGCGGTCCGGCATGGGGAATCACCTGCCGCGCGGGGGGATCCGCGCGGGTCTCGGGCGGCTGCAGTGAATCCACGGGGCTGACGTGATCCGCAGCGTCGAAGCCCCAGTCGAGCAGGTCCCGCGCCTCCCCGTACAAGGCTTGGCCGCCGGTTTGCTGAGGGTTCATCACCGTCACCAGGATCGTGCGGCCGTCGCGGCGGGCCGCGGCGATCAGCGTGTGACCGGCCTCGGTCGTGTAGCCGTTCTTGATGCCGATCAGGCCCGGATAGGCCTCGACCCCGCCCGCTCCGGTCAGCAGCCGGTTGGTGTTGAGGATGCCGTATGTCCAGGTCGGCGTCCCGTCGCTGTCGGTGTCGCCGGGGAACTGGGCGTCGACGGTCGACGCGTAGTCGGCGAACTCCGGGATCGCCAGCCCGGCCCGTCCGAAGACGGCCAGGTCGTACGCCGAGGAGACCTGGCCCGGGGCGTCGTAGCCGTCCGGCGAGACGACTTTGGTGTCCAGCGCGCCCAGACTGCGGGCCTTGTCCTGCATCTGGTCGGCGGTCTCCTCCCAGCCTCCGTTCATCTCGGCCAGTACGTGCACCGCGTCGTTGCCCGAGCTGAGGAAGACGCCCCGCCACAGGTCGGCCACCCGGTAGGTATTGCCGGGGGCGACGCCCACCAGGCTGCTGCCCTCACCCACGGTGGCGAGTTCGTCGCCGGTGACCGTGTGCATGTCCGTCCCGGAAAGCCCGGGCAGCGCGGTCAGGGCGAACAGGGTCTTCATCGTGCTGGCCGGCGGCAACGGCCGGTGTGCGTCGTGAGCGGCCAGGACATCGCCGGACTCCGCATCGGCCACCAGCCACGACAGAGCGGACACGTCGTCCGGCAGATCGGGCGCCCCGTCGCGCAGCTCCACGTGCGTCCCCGGCTCGTCCAGCCGTGACGAGCCGGAGGACGCCGATCGGGGAGGAGGGTCGTCCAGCGGGGCCGCCGCAACGGGAGCCGGGAGGAGGGTAAGGGCGCCGGCCATGAAAACCGCGGCGCCGCAGAGAGCCATCCTGGAAACAGGTCTGATGATCATTCAGTCAGCGTAAAAATGGGTCCCGCTCCCCGCAGCGCTGCTGAGCCGACCGGCCCAACTCGAGGCGGTGACCGGCCCGACCGAGGCGGATACCCAGCGCTCCCGAGCGACCGGCCCAGCCCGAGGCGGACGCGCCGCCCCGGCTCTCAGCCCGTTCCCTTCCTCCTCGCCAGGTAGACGGTGTTGGCCGCAGTCGCCTGCTGCAAGGGGTTGTCGAACTCGACGACGTGGGCTTCGGATTCCGCGAAGACCTGGCCGAGCACGGCGGTGAATTCCTCGTCCGGCGGGTCGTTCGACCACAGGGCGAAGACGCCGTCGGGGTGAAGGCGGCCGGCCAACGCCTCCAGTCCGGCGGGCCGGTAGAGCGAAGCGTGGCTCGGGTGCAGCACATGACGGGGCGAGTGGTCGACGTCGAGCAGAACGGCGTGGAAACGGCGGCCGGGCTCTTCGGGATCCAGCCCGCGCGCGTCGTCCACGGCGGCGAAGAAGTCGCCGTGGACCAGCCGGCAGCGGGGGTCGGACACCAGCCCGGCACCCAGCGGCACCAGCTCCCGCTTGTGCCACTCGATCACCTCACCGAGCGCCTCCACGACGATCAGGGAACGCACCCGCGGGTCGTCCAGCGCTGTTCGCGCCGTGTAGCCAAGGCCAAGGCCCCCGACAGCGACGTCCAGTTCGGCGACGGCGGGCAGCATCGCCAGGCCGAACCGGGCCAGTGCGATCTCCCCTGCTGTGAAGAGGCTCGACATCAGGAACTCGTCCCCGAGCTTCACCTCGTAGACGTCCTCGCCCGACGCCGGGTCCCGCCGACGCCGCAGGCTGATGTCGCCCATCGGGGTAGGACGCCAGTCGATCTCCTCGAAACGCCGGCTCATCCGTTCGCCCTTCCGCTGTCGTCGAGTGTCAGGCGTCAGGTCTCACGCCTCGGGTGCAGGCGTCAGTCTCACGCCTCGGGTGTCACGCGTCGGGCGTCGCGCCTCGAGCCGCCCCGGATGTCACGGCGTCAGGCGCAGGGGGCCTCAGGCGTCGTCAGGCGTCGATGATCACGGGGATGATGAGCGGCTTCCGGCGGTAGGTACGGAACGCCCAGGCGGCCACTGCGCGGGCGATCAGCTGTTCGAGCTGGTGGGCATCGCCGACGCCTTCCTCGGCCGCGGTGGCCAGGGTCTTCTCGATCACCGGGATGACCGGCTCGAACGTGGTGTCGTCGTGCACGAATCCCCGGGCCAGGAAGTCCGGTGTCTCCGCGAGGGCTCCGGTGTCGGCATCGACGATGGCGACCACGGTGACGACGCCTTCCTCGGCCAGGGTGAGGCGGTCCTTCAGGGACGCCTCGGTGGCACCGCCGACCGTCATGCCGTCGACATAGACATTGCCCGCAGGCACCTTGCCGGTGATCGAGGCGCGCCCGTCGACCAGGTCGACGACGACGCCGTCCTCGGCGATCACCACCCGGTCCGGGTCGACGCCGGTACGGATCGCCAGATCGCCGTTGGCTCGCAGGTGGCGCCATTCGCCGTGCACGGGCATGACGTTGCGCGGCTTGACGATGTTGTAGCAGTAGACGAGTTCGCCGGCGCTGGCGTGGCCGGAGACATGCACCTTGGCGTTGCCCTTGTGGACGACGTTGGCGCCCCAGCGGGTCAGGCCGTTGATCACCCGGTAGATGGCGTTCTCGTTGCCCGGGATCAGGGAGCTCGCCAGCAGGACCGTGTCGCCCTTGCCGATACGGATCACGTGGTCGCGGTTGGCCATCCGGGAGAGCGCGGCCATCGGCTCGCCCTGCGATCCGGTGCACACCAGGGCGATCTTGTGGTCCGGCAGCTTCTCCATTTCCTTCATGCTGACCACCAGGCCGGAGGGCACCTTCAGGTAGCCGAGCTCGCGCGCGATCCCCATGTTGCGGACCATCGACCGCCCCACGAAGGCGACCTTGCGTCCGTGCTGATGAGCGGCGTCCAGCACCTGCTGGATGCGGTGCACATGGCTGGCGAAACTGGAGACGATGACCCGCCGCGGGGCGGTGCGCAGGACCTGCTCGATCGCGGGGTTCAACTCGCGCTCGGAGGTGGTGAAGCCGGGCACCTCGGCGTTGGTGGAGTCGGTGAGGAACAGGTCCACGCCCTCCTCCCCGAGCCGGGCGAACGCACGCAGGTCGGTGATGCGCTCGTCCAGGGGGAACTGGTCCATCTTGAAGTCACCCGTGTGCAGCACCATGCCGGCACCCGTGCGGATGGCGACTGCGAGCCCGTCCGGGATCGAGTGGTTGACGGCGACGAACTCGCAGTCGAAGGGACCGAATCCCCGCCGGTCGCCCTCCCGCACCCGCACCGTGCGCGGTCTGATTCCGTGCTCCTTCAGCTTGGCCTCCAGGAAGGCCAGCGTCAGTTTGGAACCGACGACGGGAATG
This sequence comes from Streptomyces sp. NPDC027962, assembly GCF_055566095.1. Lineage (NCBI taxonomy): Bacteria > Bacillati > Actinomycetota > Actinomycetes > Kitasatosporales > Streptomycetaceae > Streptomyces > Streptomyces sp. NPDC027962. Next base: position 229,755 of record NZ_JBVHTA010000002.1, on the reverse strand, counting down.
TCGTTCCGCTCACGCAGCAGATAGGGGACGCCACCGATGTGGTCCTCGTGGCCATGGGTCAGGACCACGGCCACGATGTCGTCGAGGCGGTCCCGGATCGAGGTGAAGTCGGGAAGGATCACGTCGACCCCGGGCTGTGTCTCCTCGGGGAACAACACACCGCAGTCGACGATGAGCAGCTTGCCCGCGTGCTCGAAGACGGTCATGTTGCGACCGATCTCGCCCAGGCCGCCCAGTGCGACGACCCTCAGTCCTCCTGCGGGCAGCGGAGGAGCGGCTTTCAATTCGGGATGTGGATGACTCATACCCTGACGCTACCGAAGAGTCCTGCGTCATGATCCCCTCTGCTCCTCCGGCCGTTTTACGCGGCAGACACCGCTGTGCGCCCGGTCGGGCCGGCGGCTGCGGAGACCCTCCCTCCCAGCAGGTCGCCCATCTCGTCCAGCGAGTTGCTGTGCGGTCGTGGCCATGTACGACCGTCTCCGCCACGTCGAGCTCCACCGCATGAAGCGGCGCGGCCACGAAAGGCCGGAAGCGACCGTACACATGTGACGGTAATCACAGAATCCGGCACCCGTTTACCTGCGCTTCACATGCCGCAAACCGCACCCTTCACTCGCGGTGGTGTCTCGGAGCAACGACCGGTCTTCCCGGCGCATCTGTCCGCGGGCGATGTGTCATCGGTCCGTGGCGCCTTCCGGGCGGGCCGCGTGTCGGGCAGGTGGGCGGCTGAGCATGTGGCGGGGATCCGCGGCGCGTGCGATCGCCGTCTCGACGGCCGCGATCCGGTCGGCCAGCAGGCCGAGGGCGGCGACCGCCCGGCCGATGGCGTCGTCGCCGGAGCCGCCGAGGGCCTGGGCCCGGGTGTACGCCGCGGTGACGGCCGCCCAGCGGTCGGCCTGGCCCTCGGTGAGTTCGCCGCGCAGGGTGGCCAGCTTCAGCAGGTTGGCCTCGGCTCCGGTGGTGAGGGTCTGGGCCTCGCCGGCGTAGTGGTCATCGATCACGGCGGCGAGTTCCGCCTCGTTCATGGCCGGGGAGATACGTGCCGCGATCTTGTTCATGTTGCGGTAGGAGCCCTGGAGCTGGAAGGGGGGTTCGGTGCGGGTGACCTCGCTCTGGCCGGCGGAGGCGATGTACGCCTCGTTGACCGCGAGGACCGTCTCACGGGCCGTCAGCAGGTGGCGCAGCACCGCGAGGAGCCGGTCGAGTTCGGCGGGTGCGTAGGAGTGGGTGAGCCGGTCCGGGTGGGTTGAGGCGTCGCTGGTGGCCAGCCGTACCAGTAGCTCCAGGTCGGTGCGGTCACGTCCGGCCAGGGGGGCGAGGACCGGGTTCGAGGTGAGGGCGTTCTCGACGAAGCTGAACGCGAAGGCGTCCTGCTTGCCGGTCAGGACGTCGCCGAGGTTCCACACATCGGCGCGGTTGGCGAGCATGTCGGGGATGCGGAAGCGCTGCCCCGCCTCGGTGTAGGGGTTTCCGGCCATGCAGACGGCGAAGCGCTTGCCGCGCAGGTCGTGGCCGTTCAGGGTGCGGGTGGCGTCGCACAGGGGGATGAACTTCTGCAGCAGTTCCGGTGAGGTGTGCTGGATGTCGTCGAGGTACAGCAGGACGTTGTTGCCCGCCTCCAGCGCGAAGTTGATCTTCTCGATCTCCTGGCGGGCGGTTGCGTTCGGCGCCTCCTTGGGGTCGAGGGAGGTGACGCCGTGCCCGAGGGCCGGTCCGTCGACCTTGACCAGGAGGAGGCCGAGGCGGTCGGCGACGTACTCCATCAGGGTCGTCTTGCCGTAGCCGGGCGGCGAGACGAGCAGCAGCAGACCGTGCTGGTCGGTCCGCTTGCCGTCCCCGGCGGCGCCGATCTGTTTGGCCAGGTTGTCGCCGACGAGCGGCAGGTACACCTCGTCGACGAGGCGGCCCCGTACGAACGAGGACATGACGCGCGGCCGGTACTCGTCGAGGCGCAGCCGTCGGCGCTCGGCCGCGACGAGTGTGCTTCTGTGCCGCTGGTACGCCCGGAAGCCGGGTACCACCCGCTCGTCGAAGTCCCCGGTCCTGGCCAGGAACTCGTCGAGGCGCAGGCGCAAGCCCCGGCGGTCGATCCTCGGGTGTGCGCCGAGCAGTGGCTCCACCCGGGTGGCGAGGGCCCCGTCCAGGTCGTGGCGGTCCAGGTCCGGGCAGGTCTCGATGGCCACGGCTTCGGCCAGGTCCCCGTCGTCGATGTCCTCGCCGCAGGAAGCGGCGTACGAGACGAGCCAGCCCTCCACCAGCCGCTGCGCGGAGGCCAGGTCACCGTCTGCGAGCCGGGTGCGCACGTCCTCGGCGTACGGCGAGGAGCCCACCGCCCGGCGGAACTTGTCGAGCAGGGTGCGGGCCGCGGGACCCGTCGCGAAGGTCTCGCCGGTCGCCAGCTCCTCGACGAGGTATTCGGCGGCGCGGCCGGACAGTGATCCGGCCCGGGCCAGCTCGGTGCGCAGCACGCCGAGTGCCGGGACCGATCCGAACGTCTCCCTGGCCCGCACCAGCGAGGCGGCTTCGCCGGCCCACGCCGCCCGGGTCTCAGGGGTGGTGCAGTGGGCCCAGAAGAGCTGGGCGGCGGCGCGGTCGGCTGCCGGGTAGCGCAGCAGTCCGGCCTGCTCGTGCAGGGCCAGCAGGGCGGAGATGATGGCCGTCGCGTCGTGGTCGTGGACGCCGCGCTCGTACCCCTCGTCGTACGCGGCTTCAGCTGCCTCCCGCACGAGCGTCGCCAGATCCGCTTCCGCCAGAGCTTCCGCTCCGTGCTCGGCAAGCAGCCGCGCGGCGAGGTACTCCGCCCGGTAGACCTCCGCGTTCTCGGAGGGCAGGAGCTGGTCCCAGTAGGCGGTGGTGTCCGCGAAGTCCGGATCGGTGACCGGGCGGCGGTAGTCCGTGCCCGTGAGGGCGAAGGCCATTCCGCCGTCCGCTCCCGGTACGACCGTGAGCTCGGGGGCCCGGGTGTTGACGGCGAACCGGTGGGCGCCGAGGCGGATGGTGTCGCCGCCGTCCTCGAACATCTCGGTACGGTCCCGCAGCGCCCGGCCGGCTTCCTGGCGGGCGGCCTTCAGCCGTCCCTCCAGCTCCTCCGCACGCACCTGGTCGCCGAGATCCCGCAGCTCGTCGGCGGTACGGCGGACCTTCGCGGCCATGGGATCGGAGGCGAAGTAGGTGTTGACCGCGTCCAGGCTGTCCAGCCCGGCGGCCCGGCGGGTGATCGTCTCCAGGACCCGCTCGGCCGAGGCCGCGAGGCGCTCGGCGCGGCGGGCGCGAGCGTCCTGGAGCGTCTGCCTGCGGCCGGAGAACGCGTCGTGGACCTCGGTGCGCTTGGCGGCGATCTCGGTGAGGAAGCCGTCGTGGTCGGCGAAGCGCGACTCCAGCGTGTCCAGTCGGAGCAGCAGCCGGGCCAACTGGTCGTCGCAGGTCTCCGGGGTGTCCGCCGCGGCCAGCGCGCCGGTGACCGCTTGGGCGAGCAGCGCGAACTCCGCGGCGAATTCCGCCCGCCCCTCCTGGTCGAGGAGGTCACGGCGCCGGGCGACCAGGGTCGCGCGGGCCCGGTTCAGCCCGCCCAGCACCTCGGCGATCCGTTCCATGATGGCGGTGCGCACCGTCGCGTCGCCGATGTCCAGGCCGGCGACGACCTCGGTGAGGCTCTGGAGGCCGAAGACCTGCTCGTCGAGTCGCTCGGTGACCGGGAGCGCCCCGGCGGCGGTGGTGATCTCGCCGGCAGCCGTCGTGAGCCGCTCCACTTCCGCGTGGTGGGCGGCGAAGGCGTCGTCGCGGTGGAGGAAGGCCACGGCCCGCCGCGCGGTGGAGACGATGTGGGTCTCCGCGTCCTGCGCGAGCGCGTCGACGGCCTGCGTGTCCGCGTACCGCATCTCCTTCAGGGTCACCAGGCGGCCCTGCGCCCGGCGCAGTGCGGTGATGCGCTCGATCCACTCCTCGGCGGTGGCGGGGGCCTCTCCGCGCACCCGCCTCACCAGGCGCCGAAGGTCCTCCGCCGCCTCCGCGAGCGCTTCGGCCGCCTGCTTGGTCAGTGACTGTACGGACGCGAACTCCGCCAGCACCTGCTCGGCTGTGGTCCGCACCTCGTCCAGCGGGGTGCGCAGGTCGCCGGCCTCCTGGTCGCCGAGCCAGTGGTAGCGGTCGGCGGCCCGGGCGCAGGCGGCAACCAGCGCTTCGTACAGCTCGGCCGTGGCGGCGGTCTCGGCGGCCTGTCGGGCGACGGCGAGGCAGTCCGAGATGCCGCGCACGAGGTCGGCGTTGCCCATGCGGGTGAGTACTCCACCGTCCGCCGGGGCGGTGAAGGTATCGGAGAGGTACGGGGTTCGCCACACCTGGACCGGGTGCACGCGTGCGGGCTGGTCCGATTCGGTGCGCAGGACCGTGAGGATCCCGTCGTCGAAGAGGGCGTAGCCCCGGCAGGCCAGGGGTGGAGCGACCTCCTTGCGGATGAGGTTGTAGGAGAGCAGCAGGGTGCGGCCCGTCGTCCGGGCGTGGAACGCGAACAGCACGTCCTCGCCGTTGGGCGAGCGGACGGCCCTTTCGAACTCCATGCCGGAGGTGTCGGTGTCGAAGGTCTTCACCCCGCCGGCGGCCAGGCAGTAGCCGCCGGGGAAGACGACGCCCTGGTCGTCGGGGAGCCGGCGGCAGGACTGGCCGATGCCGTCCAGCCGGACCACGGTCTTCGTGAGCGTATGGAAGACCAGGTACCGCCAGGCGTCCTCCTTGTAGGGCCGGACCCGCAGCAGGAGCAGGGCGCCGATGACCGCGTACGCCACGTCGGCGTCCGCCAGGGACTGCAGCGGCTCGTCGACCGGCTCGCTGTGGATGCCCTCGTCGGTCTCGGTGTCGTCCTCGGTCTTCACGGTGAGTGTCCCGCCGACCGTCGAGACGTAGACCGTGCCGTCGGCGACGGCGATGTGCGGGTGGCGACCGAGGACGTGGTCGTCGCGGGTCGCCGCCGTCCACGTGAAGTCGTAAGGGTCGGGGAAAACGTGGTCACGTTCGCCCCGGGCGTCGAGGAACCGCACCTCGCCCGACGGGTGCAGTGCCCAGCGCAGGACCCGGATGTCGTCGGCCTGCTCCCCGGTCCGGAAGACGGCGAGCAGCTTGCCCTCCACCCGGCGGAGCCGGAGGAGCCGCGCACCCTGGAAGTAGCGGTGCAGCTCCGCCGATTCGCGCACGAAGGCCGGATCATCGAGCAGTCCGGGAACCGCGTCGTCCGGAAGGCGGTTCATGTCGCGGTCGTAGAGCCCGAGGGCATCGGTTGCCGGGGCCTCGTGGCCCACGAGCAGCGCGTCGGCCACAGCCACGATGTCGCGGGCTACGACGCTGTGTTCGGTACGGATGTGCTCGGTGCCGGTCAGGGCGAGTTCAGAGCCGCCGAAAGCCTCCACACGTGCGCTGTTGAGGGCGTCGGCCCGCCGGGCCAGCTCGGCGGCCCGATCAGCGAGGCGGTCCCGCAGCACCTCGTACGTACCGGCGTCCAGACCGCTCCCTGTACCGGTCCCTGTCACTGTCCCGCTCCCTCGTATCGGTGAATGGCTCCGGAGCTGCCGCCCCCCGCGCGGCAGCTCCGGCAGATGTGGAACCCGATGGTCAGCTCTTCGCGGTGCCGTTCAGGCCGGCGAGCTCGGCTACCGGCATGTCCGCCAGGCCCAGCTGCCGCGCCTTGCCGATCAGCTCGTCGAGCTGTCCGGACCCGGCAGGCATGAGCTTCATCAGCAGCGCCGACACCGTCAGGTTCTGCACGTCGGCGGTGGACACCGAGCCCAGCACCTTCGTCAGGTCCTCGGTGAAGGAGGCGGAACCGTCCAGCCACGGTCCGGCGAGCGCCTGCGCGGTCCGCGAGCTGTCCATGAATCCGTCGACGCTCTTGCCGAGCGAGATGGACTGCACAAGGCGGTCGAAGAAGACGGACTCTCCGCCGACGATGTTGATGTCGGCGTTCTCCAGGCCGGTGGCGAGCACCGTGGCCTGTGCCTCGGCGATCTGCCGCTGGACGTCGAGCCCGGCGAGCCGGATGTCCTTCTCCGCCTCCAGGCGCAGCCGGTACTCCTCGTGCGTGCGGGACGCCTCGTCCAGTGCCGCCATGGCGGCGGCCTTCTCGGTGAGGCCCGCGGCCTCGGCCTTGAGCTTCTCCCCGATGGCGGTGGCCTCCGCGAGGGCCTTTTCGCGGGTACCGGCGGCCTCGGCGCGCAGCCGTGCCTCGGTCGCGCCGGCCTCGGCGAGGCCCGCCTTCTCGATGGCGTCCGCTTCCTTCTCGCGGACCTGGACGGCGGCGAGCCCCTCGGCGGCGGCTTCGGCCTGGATGCCCTCGGCGAGGCGGATCTTGGCGCGGGCGTCCATGTCGGCGGTCTTGTTGCGGGCCTCGGCGAGGGTGAGTTCCTCGGCTGCCCGGTGGATCGCGGCCTGCTCGGCGGCCTCGGCCGCCTTGATGTCCTTGACCAGTTGCTCCTGCGCCTCGGCCTCTGCGGCGATGACGACGGCCTGCCGGTTGCGCTCCGCCTCCTCGACGGCACGCAGCTTCTTGATGGACTCCTCCTGCTCGGCAACCGTGCGGTCCACCGCGACCCGCTCCCGGATGACCTCGGCGATCTCGCGGCGCTCCCCCTCGACCTCCTTCTCGGCGGAGATGCGGGTGAGTTCGGTCTCCCGGTCGCGGGCGATGACTTCGAGCAGCCGGTCCTTCTCGATGCGCTCGTTCTCGATGGCGATGACCCGCTCGCGGTTCTTCTGCGCGACGGCCACCTCGCGGGCCTGGTTCTCCCGCTGGACGCCGAGCTGCTCCTCGGTCTTCAGGAAGGCGCTCTGGGCACGCAGCCGCTCCTCCTCGACCACCCGGGCGGTCTCTGCCTCCTCGCGGGCCCGTACGGTCTCGATCTCCCGCTTCTGCTTGGTCTCGGCGTCCACCTGACGGCGCTCCAGCTCCAGGATGGCTTCGCGGGCGTCGACGTTCTGGCGGGTGATCTCCTTCTCCTCCGTGCGCTGGAACTCGTTGGTGCGCACGTGCTCGACGGCGGTCAGCTCGGTGATCTTCCGGATGCCCTGTGCGTCGAGGATGTTGGAGGCGTCCAGCTGTGCGAGCGGCGTCTGCTCCAGGTAGTCGATCGCCGCGTCCTCGAGGCTGTAGCCGTTCAGATCGGTGCCGATGACCTGGATGATCCGGTCCCGGAACTCGTCCCGCTTCGTGTAGAGGTCCGTGAAGTCGAGCTGCTTGCCGACCGTCTTGAGGGCCTCGGAGAACTTGGCGTTGAACAGCTCCTGCAGCGTGGCCTTGTCACTGGCCCGCGTCGTACCGATGGCCTGGGCGACCTTGATGACGTCCTCGACGGTCTTGTTGACCCGTACGAAGAACGAGATGCGGATGTCGGCGCGGATGTTGTCGCGGCAGATCAGGCCGTCGCGGCCGGTCCTGCTGATGTCGATGGTCTTCACCGAGATGTCCATGACCTCGGCCTTGTGCAGGACGGGCAGGACGACTTGGCCGGTGAAGGTGACGTCGACCTTCCGCATCTTCGACACGATCAGTGCCTTGCCCTGTTCCACCTTGCGGAACAGCCGGCTGATCACGAACAGCAAGGCGATGGCGATGAGCAGGACAACGGCGACGAGCACGCCGATACCCCAGGTGATGGCATCCATGAGCAATCCCCGGATCGAAGGGTGGGAGCTGAAGTGGGAGGGCGGTGGGTCAGCCGCGGGGGTCCAGCGCCTTGTCGAACGGCGCGACCCAGAAGAACTCTCCGGCGTCGTCGTACGCGTACAGCAGCCCGGTGCTGCCGAGTTCCAACCGGGCACCGTCGTTCTGACGGACCTGGACGACGGCGGCTGAGCCGTCCCGGGCCGTGACTTCCGCCTGACCGAAGTTCGCGTCCACCCGCCCTGTGCGGATGGTGCAGGTCAGGCCGACGAAGTCCTGCCGAGACGGCCCGGGTTCATCAGGGAAGAGCTTGGCCAGTGGCCGCCGGAACACGCGGGTCAGCCGCCAGGAACCGACGAGGGAGGCGAACAGCACGAGGACACCGAGCACGTCGACCAGGGCGTCGGGCCACCCTGTGAGGGAGAGGAGCACGGACCCGGTGACGCTGAAGAACCAGGACAGGGCGATCAGCAGTGAGGCCGACACCGAGACGGGGACTCCGCCGAGGCCCAGGGCGCTGCTGTCCACGTCCGCGTCGAAGCTGTCCGGGTCGGCTCCGCCGACCAGCACCAGCATCCAGAAGCCGATGACGACCGCGAGGGCTGCGGTGAACAGCACAGCGGGGAAGGTTGCGGTGGCGTGCAGGAACTCGCCCATGTCTCTACCCCCTTGTTCTGTGGCAGCGGCGTGCTGCTTTCCGTGCTCCGGCATGTGTCCCGTTCACCAGGCCCCGGCCAGCTCATGCTGACAGGACGGCACGCCTTCCCGCATTGCCGTCAACCGGCAATCATTACGCTCTCTTGATGCCGGTGGCCGCCCCCCGGCATCCGCATGCCACCCTTGACGTTGACGCGTCAGAAAGACGTCATCTGCGCGTCAGGAACGGGGAGGGGTCATGGCGGAGCGGGACACGGCCGACGAGTATCTACAGGGGTATGCCCAGACCCTGGCCGGCGCCTGTGCCACCGGCAGAAAGCTGACCCGGGACGAGCTCGAAGCGCTGCGGGCCCAGGGCGAGCGGGCAGCCGAGGCCGGCCTTGGACTGCGGCTGATGGTCCGCGCCCATCTGTCCGCCGCCCAGGTCGTCCACGCGGATGTGCGTGGCGCGGCCGCCGACCGCCTTCTCGCGGCGGTCGAGCAGGCGGTGGACGCCTTCGCGGAAGGCCACGAGCGGGCGCAGCGGCTCGCGATCCGCCAGCAGGAGGCCTCGCGGCGCGAGTTCATCGACGACCTGCTCCACGGTCGCAGCGATCCGGGTCGGCTCGCGGAACGGGCGGCGCGTTTCGGGCTGTTGCTGTCCCACGCCCACGCGGTCGCCGTCGCAGAGGGTCCGGAGCCGTACGACGACGGGTACTCCGTCACCCGCGGCATCGAATCGGCCCTCACGTCCCGCTTCGGTGGCCGCCGGATCCTTCTGACCACGAAGAACGGCCGGCTGATCTGTATCGCCCCCGGTGACCAGGGCGACGTCCTTTCGTTCTTCGCCAAGCAGGCGTACGCCGCGACCGACGGCGGGCGTGTGGCGGTCGGCCGCCCCCATCCGGGCGTCGGCGGTGTCGTCCACTCCTACGAAGAGGCGCTCAACGCCCTGGACCTGGCCACCCGCATGCACCTGGACGACCCGGTGCTGTACGCGGGGGACCTCCTGGTCTACCCGGTGCTCACCCGCGACCGACAGGCGATGGCCGACCTGGTGCGTACCGTCCTCGGCCCGCTCGAGCAGGCCCGGGGTGGCGCCCGGCCGCTGATCGACACCCTCGCCGCGTACTTCGACACCGGCTGCGTAGCGGCCGAGGCCGCGCGGCGGCTGTCGCTGAGCGTGCGGGCGATGACCTACCGGCTGGAGCGGATCCACCAGCTGACGGACGCCGACCCCGGCGACCCCGTCGACCGCTACACCCTCCAGACGGCGGTCATCGGGGCCCGCCTGCTGGACTGGCCGGATCAGCCGCTCTGAGGTTCACCGGTGCCCGGTGCGCGCACCGGGCACCGGGCACACAGCCGAAGATCTTGAAAGGACAGGGTCCGCTCCGTGACTCGCCGCTCGGGGGTGGTACGCGGCGGCCGGCCTGATGCAGCTCAGTGCTGCTGCTCTTCGTGTTCGTGAACCTGGGCAGCTATGACCGCCGCCTGTACCCGTCGCTCGACACCGAGTTTGGACAGCAGTCGTGAGATGTGGTTCTTCACCGTCTTCTCCGACAGGTAGAGACGCTTACCGATCTGGCTGTTGGTCAGGCCTTCACCCACCAGGTCCAGGACAGCGCGTTCCCGCTCCGACAGGACGGCCAGCCGCTCGTCCTCTTCGTGATGCGGCGCAGCGGGGCCACGCAGTGAGTGCATCAGTCGAGCGGTGGTTGCGGGGTCCAGCATGGATTGCCCTGCTGCGACCGTACGGATCGCCGCGACCAGGTCGGTTCCCTTGATCTGTTTCAGCACATAGCCGGCGGCCCCCGCCATGATTGCGTCGAGCAGGGCTTCCTCGTCGTCGAAGGACGTCAGCATCAGGCAGGCAAGGCCGGGCATTCGGTCGCGGAGCTCGCGGCACACCGTGATGCCGTCACTGTCCGGCAGGCGCACGTCGAGGACGGCCACGTGCGGGCGCAGTGCCGGTCCTCGGGCGAGCGCCTGAGCGGCGGAGGCGGCCTCTCCCACCACCTCGATGTCCGGCTCGGCGTCGAGCAGGTCGGTGACGCCTCGGCGTACCACTTCGTGGTCGTCCAGGAGGAAGACTCTGATGGGCGACTGCGCGGCAAAGACCGGTGCCTCGGTCATCTCGGCTCCCAGGGGATCGGGCCCATGATTCGATCGTGGACCTGTCGGCTCCGTACCGCCAGGGCCGAACGGGCCCTGTCCCTGTCGCGTTCCCGTCCGGCGTAAGGCGGTATCAGCCCGAGGTCCCGCGCAGAGGCCGGTCCTGCCGGCTCTCGACCTGGAATCGGGGCACGATGAGCTGATCAGTGAACTGATCGGTCTTGCCGCCGCAGTGCCGGATGTGAGCAGAAGGCCAAGGACACCGAGAGCCGGGGGTCCTACGGTAGAAAGTGGTGAAGGCCGCTTCCAGGCCTCGGAGGCACGATGAGCGTCAGTCCGGAAGGCGTCGGCCAGCTGTCGAAGCTGCGGTTGGACGAGTTGCTGGAGGAGGTGCAGGTCCGCGTCGAGGCCGTTCGCGGCATGCGGGACCGGGTGCACGGTCTGCTCGAGGCTGTTCTGTCGGTCGGCCGCGGGCTGGACCTTCCGCAGGTCCTGAGGGGGATCGTCGAAACGGCAACGGCGCTCGTGGATGCCGAGTACGGGGCGCTCGGTGTGATCGGCGAGGATCGGATGCTCTCCGAGTTCATCCCCGTCGGAATCACGCAGGAGCAGTGGGCTGCCATCGGCGATCTGCCGAGCGGCCACGGACTCCTGGGTGAGCTGATCCGCAATCCGGTTCCACTGCGGCTGGCGGACCTGTCCGCACACTCGGCGTCGTACGGGTTCCCGCCGAACCATCCTCCGATGCGGTCGTTCCTCGGAGTGCCGATCAGGGTGCGGCAGGAGGTCTTCGGCAATCTCTACCTCACGGAGAAGCGGGGCGGTGCGGAGTTCGACGCCGAGGACGAGTCGGTCGTCTCCACGCTGGCAGTGGCCGCCGGCATCGCCATCGAGAACGCGCGGCTCTACGAGGAGGCACGGCGGCGTGAACGCTGGTCGGCAGCCGGCTCGGAGGTCACCAGCGCGCTGCTGTCCTCGATGCCGCGGGCCCATGTTCTCGAACTGGTTCTGGAGCACGCCCGGTCCTTCGTGCCGGCAGATCTCGGCATGATCGCGGTACCGGCCGAGGGCACAGGACGCCTGCGTACCGCGATCGCTGCCGGGCAAGGTGCCGAACGGCACAAAGGTGCACTGCTGTCGACGGCGGAAGGGCTGGTGGCGGCTGCCTTCGAGGGCCGGTCCGCACGCACCTTGGACCTCGAAGGCGAGGAAAGTGCAATCTCGGACGCCGGGCGGTGGACAGGTCTCGGGCCGGCCATCGCGGTACCGCTCGGGACCGACAGGAGCGTGCGGGGCGTCCTCCTGCTGGCCCGGGAGAAGGGACGGCAGCCGTTCAGTGATGCGGAGTCGACGCCCCTGATGAGCTTCGCGAACCAGACTGCCCTGGCGATGGAGTTGGCAGATCGGCGCAGCGATGCCCAGGAGATGGCGCTGCTGGAGGACCGTGACCGCATCGCCCGCGATCTGCATGATCTGGCCATTCAGAGACTGTTCGCCACCGGCATGACGTTGCAGAGCGCGCAGCGATTCGTCGACCACCCTCAGGCGACGGAGAGACTGCAGCGCGCGGTGGATGACCTGGATGCCACCATCAAGATCATCAGGTCCACGATCTTCGGTTTGCGCAACCACGATGCCGCAGTCGCGCAGTCCCTCCGTGGCGCGGTGGTCAAGGCGGTTCAGGAATCAGCCGCCTCCTTGGGGTTCTCGCCTGCCCTACGGGTCGAGGGTCTGCTCGACACCCGCACCGACGGCGTAGTGGGACAGCATCTGGTTTCTGTGCTTGTCGAAGCGCTGAGCAACGTGGCCCGCCATGCGCACGCCAAGACGGTCGACGTCCAGGTATCGGTGTCGACCGACGAGCTGAGGCTGACCGTCACCGACGACGGAGTGGGAATCCCGGCGGGAGCACCCAGAAGTGGGCTGAACAACATGCGCGAACGGGCCCTGGCCCTGAACGGCAGCCTCGACACCGGCCCCGGGCCGAACGGCGGCACCCGCCTGGTGTGGCGGGTCCCCCTGGCAGCCCCCGACTCGGCATCCACGCCGGGCTGATCCACTGGTCGTAAGAGCATCCACCCCTGCCATGGCGCGTAGCCGCAGTGCTGGGGGCCGGGGGCGTGCGGTCGCCAGCCGGGGGCCGGGCCGCCTTGACCGAACCACGTAGGCCTCGTGGCCGCAGCACTGGGCCGACCGGCCCTACTGGGTCCGGTAGGGCCGGTGGGACGGTGACAGCAGGTGAACGGGTCACCGGTGAGGCGGTGAGGACAATGGCGGAGTCACCCCTGGTCGTCGGCGTGGACGGATCGGAGTTCAGCCTCCGTGCCACGGACTGGGCCGCTGATGAAGCCGCCCGACTCGGCCTGCCCCTGCGTTTGGTCTACGCCTCGCGATGGGAGCGGTACGAGGGTGCTGCGCTCTCGGTGAGTCCGGGACGCTCCGACACCCAAGTACTGGGCCGGAACATCGTGGGGACGGCGGAGCACCGTGTACACGTGCGGGCACCCGACGTGAAAGTCACCACGGAGGTACTGCCGCACGACACGGTCCAGGCCCTGCTGGAAGAGAGCCGGCACGCGACAGCCCTTGTCACAGGGTCCAGAGGCCGCGGCGAGATCGTCGGCCTGCTCGTGGGGTCGGTCAGCCTCGCCCTGGCCGCTCGCGCGCAGTGCCCCGTGATCGTCGTACGGGGCGACATGGAGGACGGCCTTGGCCGAACACATCGTCGCGTGCTGCTCGGCGTCGGCCGGCAGGACGTGAACTCCGCGGCCGTTCGGTTCGCCTTCCGGGAAGCGGCCACACGCGGTGCCGTTCTGGACGCGGTGCGGGCCTGGCGGCAGCCCATGCACGAAAGTCGCGACCTTCCACTGGCCGCGGGGGACTCTGCGCGCTTCCACGAGTACAGGGCCGCGACCCTGCTCGACGAGGCGCTGGCCGCCGGCGCCCGCGCACACCCGGACGTGGATGTGCGGCACACCACCGTCGAAGGCCCGGCCGCCAAGATCCTGACTGACCGGTCCGCCGCAGCCGATCTGCTGATCGTCGGTGCGCGCCGGCGCACGGGCCTCATCGGCATGCAGCTGGGCAGGGTCGGGCACGCCGTGCTCCACCATGCGACCTGCCCGGTGGCCGTGGTTCCGCAGGACACCTAGCGGCCCATGAGCCGGGGCGGATCCCTCGGCACGCACCGTTGGAAGGGAGTCGTCATGACAACTCGGTCACCCCACGCCGTGAACGAGGTGATGACCTCCACCGTCGTCGCCGTCGGCCTGGACGCCCGGTTCAATGAGATCGTCCGCGTCATGCGGCAGTGGCAGGTGAACGCGGTGCCCGTCCTCGAAGGCGAAGGCAAGGTCGTCGGCGTCGTCTCCGAAGCCGACCTCCTGCGCAAGGAGGCCCTGAGGGACACCAAGCCCATGCTGATCGAGCAGCGAGGGCACCTGGCCGACTACGCGAAAGCCGGCGCGCTGCTCGCCAGAGACCTCATGTCGAGCCCGGCAGTCACCATCCAGGCCACCGCCACACTCGCTCAGGCAGCACGCAGGATGGCACGACACCACGTCAAGCGCCTGCCCGTCGTGGATGCCGATGACACGCTCAAGGGCGTCGTCAGCCGGGGAGACCTCTTGAAGGTCTTCCTGCGGCCGGACGCCGATCTGGCCGACGAGATACGCCACGACGTCATCGACCGTCTGTTCCCCGGCTCCTGCCGCAGCATCCGCGTAGAGGTCAGCCAGGGCACGGTCACCCTCACCGGAAGAGTCCGCGACGCAGCGCTCGTACCCGTCGCCGAGCGTCTCACCCAGGCCGTCGAAGGCGTGGTGGGCGTGCGCTGCCGGCTCACCGCCCCCAGCAACCGGGCCGCGCCAACGGGCAGTGTCGCCGCCGGGGAAGCAGGGGCATCACCATGACGCGGTACGTGGGCGACCGGGCCATGGCCGACCTCCTCGGCCGCAAGGGCGCCGGCCTCGCGGCAATGATCCGCATGGCTTGCCCGTGCCGCCGGGCTTCACCGCCACGACCGGTGCCTGCCCGGTGTTCCTGACCACCGGCCGACGTGCGTGCCCAGCTGGGCCAGGAGGTCGCCGCACATCCGGCCACCGTGGAGGAAGCATCCGGTAAGCGTCCCGGGTAGGTGGTCAATCGCCGCTGCTCTCCGTCCGGTCCGCCCGGTGGGAAGCGGGGCGTGCCACCTGGACACCACGGCCGTTGACACACGCTGACACAAAGAGTTCCTGTGCCGGCCCCGGAAGCGCCGGCACAGGAACTGCCGTCCCTCGGATCAGACGATCTCCAGTACCTCGGACACAGGCCGACGCAGCGTCGCCGCGGGAGTAGGGCCGTAGCCCAGCCGCAGCAGGATCTGCGCGCATCCCGTGGCGAGCGGATCCCGCACGGCCCAGCGCAGTTCGGGCCACTCGAGAGCCTGCGAGCTGAGCGACGTGGACAGGCCGTCGAGTGTGGCCTGCAGCAGCACGCGTTCCATGGCCTGACCTGCGTGCAGCCAGTCCATCCGGTTGTCCTGTGGTGTCCCCAGCACAGCCAGGCACGGTTGTCGTTCGAAGACAGCGGCGACCTGACCCTGGGGCCTGCTGTGAGGAGTGAAGTCGCGGACCGGTGCCCGGCCGTCGTAGCGCCTGGGGCCCAGGGCGGACACCGGAATCCCGTCCGTCGGCGGCCCCGGGGTGGCGGCGCGGACCCAGCGTGCTGTCTCGGCGCGGCCCTCGTCGTCCGCGGTCTCCAGGTATGCCGCGTCCTCGGTCAGTTCCAGCACCGACTGCACCTGCCATTCGCCGAGGAACGTCAGCCGGGCGCCTTCTGCCACCGCTGCACCGCGCAGACCGTCGCGCAGTTCCTCCGGGATGCGTTCATCGGTGAACGGTTCCCTGCTCGTGCGTCGCCGCGGGACGGCCGGGAACAGGCAGGCAATGTGATCACGATCGGCATCGGAACGACGGAACGTGATGTCGGCGAGAAGTTCGGCTTCGCCGGCGGCAGGCAGGAGACTGATCTGCGGCTCCCAGCCGGCGTGAGAGGCAGCGACGCGAAGGTTGAACAGCGCCGCACCGCAGCTGAGATGTTGAGCTCGGTCGCCCAGGTCGGTCACCGGCATCGCACGGGCCGGATCCCTGCGCAGCTGCAGCAGTCCGCCGTCGCGCACGAACCGGAGAGCCCACGGTTGGGCATTGTGCATCGAGGGCGCGGCAATGGCGCTGCCGACCAGCTTTTCCACAGTCATGAGGTCGATCGTCCGGGTGAGCATCATGGCCTCCTTCCAGCGCCTTCAGCCTCGCAGCGACGTCACCCCGGCGGGAGGGGCCGAGCGGCGCTCCGGCCGGGCCGAACGGCCCTCGAGCGCGGAGGTCGACAATCTGTCGGCGTCACGCCTTGCGGTGCAGGTCGTCCGTGCTCCACACCAGGACGGGGAACGTCAGTACGAGCAGGACCACGTCGAAGGGCAGGGCAGCGTGCCGGACAAGCCCTGGACTGGTCGTTGACGGTGCTCCGGGAGCAGAGAGGCACGTCACGGGACAGCCTCCACACGTCGGGTGAAGATCAATGCCATTGCGGTACGACTGCCACCGGGCAGTGGGCATAGTGCAGGAGCCCGTGATTCACCCTGCCGAGGTGGAGGCCGACACTGGTGCGCCTGCACCGGGCTCCCACGATCAGCAGGTCTGTTGATTCCGAGTGCTTGAGGAGCACGTCCCGTGCCGGTCCCTCGACCACGACTCGATGGACATCGACGGACGGAAATTCGCCGGCGGATCGGGTCAGAGCCTTCTCCAGCACGGCCCTCGCCTGGTGTTCGCCCTGATCATCGCGGCGCGGGAGATCGAGGAGCCTGTTGGTGGGCGTTCGTGCCGGACGATGCCAGGCCATCACCGCATCAACGGCGCAACCGCGCGCTGCCGCTATCTCGAACGCGAAGTGGACGGCTTCCGAGCTGGATTCGGCGTCTGCGACACCGAGCAGAACCTGTTCGTACCGGCCTGCCGCAGGCTCGTCACCGTCCCGGACAACAACCACCGGGCACTGCGCGCGGGCAGCGACGGTCAGGCTGACGGACCCCAGCAGCAGGTCCTTCAACTCACCGCGGCCGCGTGCCCCGGTGATCAGTGCCGAGGCGTTGTAGCCGGCGTCCAGCAGGGCCGTGACAGCGTCGTCGCAGACGAGTTCCGTGGTCAACTTGACGTCAGGGTTGCACAGATGAACTCGCTCTTCGGCCGAATCAACCAGGTGCTTGCCAAGGTCCCTCTCCAACGGATTCGCGGCGCCGGTCTCCGGACTCCATGAAGGCGCGTCGCCGTCATCCATGGTCGCGTGCACGATCTTCACGGGGAGGGCGAGCCGGGCTGCTTCATCCACCGCCCAGTCGAGTGCGCGAAGGCTGGAGGCCGATCCGTCTACTCCGACAACGAGGGGCAACCACACGGAACCCACCACTTTCATGCTGGTGCCGAACTACTCACCTGAGGTCACCGTCGCACTGAGCACCCACGCGGACCAGAGGCGCACGGGGCAGCGCGGAGGGCCGTCCGGCCCCGTCGAATCCGAGGACGGGCCCGGAGTGACGGAGCCAGAGGCGTCGACTTGCCGCATCAGCGGAAGAGAGGGCCATTCGGCCCCCGTCGTCTGCCTCAGGGGCCCTTCAACGGCCCGGCGCACCGGCGCAAGCTCGAGGTGGAATCACTTGAAATGCGCCTCGAAGAAACCGGACGCTGCGCTGGGCACATGCCGGCCGGCTCGAGCGGAGGAGGCTTGCGATGACTGCATCACCACACACCGTGAGCGACGTCATGACCCACACCGCTGTGGCGGTGGGCAGCCGAGCGTCGTACAAGGAGATCGTCGAGCTGATGAACCAGTGGAAGGTCAGCGCCCTGCCCGTGCTGGCGGGCGAAGGCCGTGTCATCGGCGTGGTCTCGGAAGCCGATCTGCTGCCCAAGGAGGAGTACCGCATCGACGACGAGGTCCTGCGCGACCGGCCGCCCGCCGACACCGCCAAGGCGGGTGCGGTGTACGCGGAGGAACTGATGTCGAGCCCCGCGATCACCGTCCACGCGGACGCGACCATCGCCGAAGCCGCCAGGATCATGGCCAGACGGCATGTCAAGCGCCTGCCCGTGGTGGACAGCCTCGGTGTGCTGGAAGGCGTCGTCAGCAGAAGCGACCTGTTGAAGGTCTTCCTGCGCTCCGACGAAGACATGGCCGCCGAGATCCGGAACACCGTCCTGGCGGACCTGCCGACCACGGCTCAGGTACACGTGGAGGTCACGGATGGTGTCGTGACCCTTGGGGGCCATTTGCGGGAGCGAGCTCTGGTGCCATTGCTGGCGCGGGCGATTCGGGCCGTCGAGGGAGTCGTTGACATCCGGGTGGACCTGCACAGTCCGGAACTGATCCCGCACTGACGCAACGCCGGACGGGGGGCGCACGGGTGGCGCCCGGCCCCGGGAAGAACAGCGTGACCTTTCCGGTGTCGGACCAGCGCAGGTCGTGAGACGGGCTGCCGTCGTCATGGTGCAGGCCGACCACTTCGCCGTCTCGTCGCACCACGCCCGCGGTAAGCCCAGCCCGCGAGAAGCCCAGCCCCTCACCTGCCGTCCGGTGACGACCTCTTCGTCGGGGCTGGCCCCGGTGAACAGGCGCACGCGCGGTGAACAGGCGCACGCGCGGTGAACAGGTGCACGTGCCCGGCTGTCGCGCTCGCGGTCGCCTGGGTGGTCGCCGGTGATCAGTACATCGCTCCGGCTTCCGGCCGACCGGTCCGGTTCAGGTATTGCTGGTGGGCACGGTGATGACGGGGCACTGTGCACGGTGCAGAAGCCCGTGCACCACAGTGCCAAGGCGCACTGCCTACGCCAAAGGGGGCACCGAGACCTCGACCTGGCGAGGGTCGATGCCCACGAGGATCTCGTTGCGGGCCATGGAGTTCGTCATCACTGGAGTTCGTCATCACTCCTCCTCGCTGTTCCTGTCCCTTCGGGGCACGATCGCGACCGGGCAGTGCGCGTGGTGCACGAGGGCATGGGCCACGTGTCCCAGGCTGGGGCCGAGGCCCATGGGCCGTCGCCGCGCGCCCACGACGAGCAGATCCGTGTGGCGGCTCGCTTCGACGAGGATGCCGGCGGCGGAAGTACCGCCGGCGACCTCCGTGGTGAGCGTGAGGGCCGGGAAGGCACGGCGAAGCGCCTCGGCCAATGTCTCCATGTGCCGGCCATGTGCCTGCGCCATCTCGTCCAGGCCGTCGAGCATGGTGGCCATGCTCCCGGCGTGGGTCAGGGGGTTCCACACGCTCAGCATCCGCAGGGTGGCCTTGCGAAGCTGTGCCTCGCGGGCCGCGTAGCCCATCCAGTCGGCGTCGGCCGTGCCGCGGACCGCGGCCGTGACGACCCCCGTGGCAGGGCCGGCGGCTTCTCCCCGTACCACCACGACGGGCACCTGGGAACGAGCGGCCACTTCCAGCCCGACCGATCCGAGCATGAGTGTGCCGAAACCTCCGCGGCCTCGGTTGCCGACCACGATGGTGTCGTGCGGGCCGGCCGATATCTGGAGGCCGGACGCGGGGCCTTTGCGGCTGAGCTCTCTGATGACGGTGAGGTCCGGGAACCGTTCCTGCACGGCCAGCGCGGCTTCGAGGAGCAGTGCTCGGCCGGCTTCGTGGATCCGGTCGACCGATTCCGCGGACGCCAGCAGCGTCAGGCGGTCGAGGTCCGCCCCATACACGATGCGCAGTGGCCGGCGGCGCCTGTCCGCCTCGGCCGCTGCCCAGAGCGCTGCGCATTTGGCGGGCGCGGAGCCGTCGACGCCGACGACGACCGTTCCAAGGTCCAGGCCACCGGGGATGTCGGTGTTCATGGTTCCTCCTGTGGAGTAGTGGTCGCATCTTCACGCTGTCACCGCGCCGCGGGCTCGGGCAGGGCCGCGCAGGTCCCCGGTAAGGCCGAAGGTCCCTGCTCGTCTCGCTCGAAGCCTCGGCCGGTGCTTGTACCACTCGGCCCTGTACGCCCGTCCCGGCCGCGTCCGACGCTGGAAGCACGGGAGGGCCGGCCCACCCGGGACACGCCCCCCGTACTCGCACGGCGAGAAGGCGGTGAAGAGGATGTCTCGCGTCACGACGACAGATCTCTACGAAGTGACCATGGCCCTGACCTATCTCAGGGAGGGCATGGATGGGACTGCGACGTTCAGCCTCTTCGTCCGTGACCTCCCGCCCGGCCGTGGCTTCCTGGTCAGTGCCGGCTTGGAACCGGCACTCGACTATCTGACCGACTTCCGTGTCACTCCGGCCGACGCCGACGACTTCGCCGCCGTGCTGCACCGTCCACGCCAGGAGCTGGAGCCGCTCGTCGGTCTCACGTTCCGTGGTGAGGTGCGCGCCGTCCCTGAGGGACGTGTCGTCTTTGCCGGAGAGCCGCTCATGGAGGTCACCGCGCCCCTGCCGCAAGCGCAATTGGCGGAGACGTACCTCCTGAGTCAGGTCAACCACCAGACGACGGTCGCGTCCAAAGCGGCCCGTTGCGTCCTGGCAGCGGCAGGACATCCCGTCATCGACTTCTCCTTGCGCCGCACCCATGGGCCGGAGGCCGGCATGCAGGCGGCCCGTCTCGGGGGCCTGGTCGGCTTCGCCGGCACCAGCAACGTCGCCGCGGCCAAGCGCTGGAATCTGCGCGCATCGGGCACCATGGCGCACTCCTTCGTCGAGGCCTTTCCCGACGAGGAGACGGCTTTCAGGGCCTTCGCCCGTGCTCACCCCGGTCCGGTCACGTTCCTCGTCGACACGTACGACACTCTCAACGGTGTCGCGACGGCGGCACGGGTACTGAACGACCTTCGCCGTGGCCCCGGTTGCGCGATCCGTCTCGACAGCGGTGACCTGGGCGACCTGGCCCGGCAGGCCCGCGCGGTACTCGACGCGGCCGACCTGCCGGACGTGGCGATCATCGCCAGTGGTGGACTGGATGAGTACGGCCTCGATGCGCTCGTACGCTCGGGTGCTCCTGTCGACATCTACGCAGTGGGTACCCGGGTAGGCACTTCTGCCGACGCCCCTTACCTGGATTCGGCCTACAAACTGGTGGAGTACGACGGCCGGCCCGTCATGAAGCTGTCGTCCGCCAAGGTGACCGCGCCCGGGCGCAAGCAGGTGTTCCGCACTCCGGGCGAGCCCGACCGGATCGCGTTGTGGGACGAGCCGCGACCGGCGGGAGCGGAGCCGCTGCTGCGCACTGTGATGCGTGACGGCCGCAGGACCGGCCTGCCGGACGACCTCTCCGCTGCCCACGCGCGGCTTCTCACCGATGTGTCCGCGCTCCCGGAGCCGGCACTGCGGGTCCACGATCCGGAGCCGTCCAAGCCGCTGGTCTCGCAGCGGCTTTCGCAGCTGACCACCGATGTACGCCTGTGTCTGCTGTCCGGCGGGCTCGACGCCTTGTCCTTCCACGGCTCTACCGCCGAGGCATCCTTCGGAGACCGTGGAGAAAGCCTGCGAGGGACTTGACGCGACGAAGAGTCATGGGAGTTGACGTCATGGCGACGCTCTCCGCGATGTGAGGGTGATCCCGTACCACTTCGTGCTGTTCTTACCCGTACCTGGGTTACGGACCCGAAGCACCCGCAAGCCCTCGCACGCCCGTGTCCGAGTCCTGGCCGTCCTTGGACGTTCGGCAGCCACGAGGGCGTATGTCACTGGTCCGGTACGACGATCCGGCGCCCGGTCACCTGACCTGGCGTCACGGTGATCCACAGGTCCCTCACACCGCCGGCCCACGGCGTACTGCGGCTGTGTGTCTCGAGCCTCCGGACCGCGTGGGGATCGGTGACCGTACGTGCTTCACCGACGACGAGGACGCTCCATCCGCGGCTGAACGCGTCGTCGATGCGGTCCACTTCGAAGGCGACCTCGTGGCCGGCGGCTCTCGCCGGTCCGGCGTCCGGTGACGTCCTGAAGGCGATCTCTCCGCCGAGGGCCAGATAATTGACCGGGAGGATGGCCGGCCCCGCCTCGGTGGTCACGGCGACGCGCCCGACGCCGTTGCTGCCCAGCAGTTCCCAGCACTCATGCCGACCGAGTTCCACCAGCTCCGGGTGGTAGGCGGCCTCGCCGATGCCCGGAGGAAGGTCGACTTTGCCACCGGCGAGATCGTCGACACTCGTTTGGAGAGCATCGGCCAGACGGAGCAGAAAGCCGATGCCGTGCGTGGCCGGATACGTTTCCACGTACTGGATGTATTCGGGCGCCGCACCGGTGCGCATGGCGATGTCCTCGTGGGACATGCCGAGCTGTTCACGGCGCGCCGCCACCCGTCTGCCCAGGTCACCCCTGGCCCGCGATCCGGACGACGCCGGGCCGGTCTGCGGTCGGTCGGACATCACGGCTCACTTTCCTGATCTCGACGACGTTCCGGGCGGCGGGCGAGGAGCGAGGCTCACAGCGGTGCTCGATGGGCCCGCATCACTTCACGCTAGGCACTGATCGAGGGCGTCGCACCAGGAGTCCGGTTCACCTGCTCGCCGGGGCCGCGGTGGCCTGAAGGGCCGCGCGCCCGGCTTCAAGCCGTGCGACGGGAACGCGGAAGGGCGAGCAGGACACGTAGTCCAGGCCGGCCTCGTGGAAGAAGTGGACGGAATCCGGGTCTCCCCCGTGCTCCCCGCACACCCCGATCTTCAGCCCGGGGCGGGTGGCCCTGCCTTCCGCAACCGCGATCCCGACCAGGCGGCCCACACCTTCGCGGTCGATCGTCTCGAACGGGGAGGTCTCGAAGATGCCCTTGTCAAGGTAGGCCGAGAAGAACGCCGCCTCGACGTCGTCCCGGGAGAAACCCCAGGTCGTCTGGGTGAGATCGTTCGTGCCGAAGGAGAAGAACTGTGCGTCCTGCGCGATCCGGCCCGCGGTGAGAGCAGCCCGGGGAAGCTCGATCATCGAACCGACCGGGCAGTCCAGGGCGACGCCGGTACCGGCGGACACCCGCTCCAGCACGCGGTCCACTTCGGCCCGGACCAGCCGGAGCTCCTCCACGGCGTCGACGAGCGGCACCATGATCTCGGCCCGGGGATCGCCACCGGCCCGCTGACGCGCCACAACAGCTTCGGCGACGGCGCGCACCTGCATGGCCACGAGCCCGGGGACCACCAGCCCGAGCCGTACGCCGCGCAGGCCGAGCATCGGATTCTCCTCGTGCATGCGGGTGACTGCCGCAAGCAGTTCGGTGTCCCGCGGGTCGGGCGTCCTGCCGAGGGCCTCGTGCCGGGCGAGGCGTACGGACAGCTTCGTGAGGTCGGGCAGGAACTCGTGCAGGGGCGGATCGAGCAGCCGGATGGTCACAGGCAGCCCGTCCATCGCTGCCAGGATGCCGATGAAGTCCTCGCGCTGCAGGGGCAGGAGGGCGTTCAGGGCGGCTTCCCTCTCTGCGTCGTCGTGCGCCAGGATCATCGCTTCGACCAGGGGGCGGCGGTCGCCGAGGAACATGTGCTCGGTGCGGCACAAGCCGATTCCCTGAGCCCCGAACCGCCGGGCGCGGGCAGCGTCCTCCGGCGTGTCGGCATTGGCCCGCACCTCCATTCGACGGGCCTCGTCCGCCTGCCCCATGAGGCGATGCACATCGCGTACGACCTGCGTGGCCGACTCGCCCGGCGGCGGCTCACCGTCCTCGAAGTACCGCATCACCGGAGAATCCACGAGAGCTGCGGCGCCCAGGAACACCACTCCCTCGGACCCGTCGACGGAAACGACGGTGCCTTCCCTCACCGTGGCCGAGGACGTCGTGAAGAGCCGCCCGATGGGATCGACGGTGATCCCCTCGGCACCGCAGACGCAGACCTTGCCCATCCCCCGGGCGACGACGGCCGCGTGGCTCGTCTTGCCGCCGCGGCTGGTGAGCACGGCCTCAGCGGCGATCATGCCGGGGAGGTCGTCGGGCGTCGTCTCCTGACGTACGAGCACGACCTTCTCACCGCCGGCGGCCCGGCGGACCGCTTCGGCCGAGTCGAACACGACGGATCCGACGGCCGCACCGGGCGAGGCGGGGATGCCCCGGGCGAGCGTCTCGCGCGTACTGGAGCTGTCGAACCGGGGGAACATCAGCCGTGCCAGCCCTTCACCATCGACCCGGCCCAGTGCCTCACGCGGGGAGATCAGCCCCTCGTCGACCAGCTGACCGGCGATGGCGAAGGCAGCCTGCGAAGTGCGCTTGCCGACTCGGGTCTGCAGCATCCACAGCGTGCCGTGTTCGATGGTGAACTCGATGTCGCACAGGTCGCGGTAGTGCGCCTCCAACTGCTGCATGCAGTCGTGCAGCCGGGCGAAGGAGCGAGCGTCCAGCGCTTCGAGCTCCTGGAGGGGCACGGCGTTGCGGATGCCCGCGACAACGTCCTCTCCCTGGGCGTTCGGCAAATAGTCGCCGTACATGCCGGGCCGGCCCGTGGCCGGGTCACGGGTGAATGCCACACCGCTGCCCGAGTCGGGGCCGAGGTTGCCGTACACCATGGTCTGGATGTTGACCGCGGTGCCCAGGTCGTCGGGGATGTGCTCGCGGCGCCGGTAGAGGCGTGCCCGCTCGCCGTTCCAGGAGGTGAAGACGGCGAGAACGGCCCGTCGGAGCTGTTCGGCGGGGTCCTGTGGGAACTCCTCGCCGGTTTCCTCCCGGACCAGGTCCTTGTACTCCTCGACCAGCCTGATCAGGTCACTGGTGTCGAGCTGCGTGTCGTCGGCGGCACGGTGCTGCTTCTTGATCCTTGCGAGCGCTTCCTCGAAGCGTGCGCTGTCGACTCCCAGAACCGTACTGCCGAACATCTGCACAAGACGTCGATACGAGTCCCAGGCGAACCGCTCCCGCCCCGGGGTCTTCGCCAGGCCGAGGACGGAAAGATCATTGAGGCCGATGTCGAGGACGGTCTCCATCATGCCCGGCATGGAGAACCGGGCACCTGAGCGGACCGAGATCAACAGCGGATCATCCACCTGCCCGAGCCGCCGTCCCACCGCACGTTCCATGGCCGCGAGGTGCTCGCCGACCTGGCGCTCCAGCTCTGGAGGCGGCTCCCCGGTCTCGAGGAAAACCCGGCAGGCCTCCGTGGTGACGGTGAAGCCGGGCGGCACGGGCAGACCCATGCGAGCCATCTCCGCGAGATTGGCGCCTTTGCCGCCGAGGAGGCCGGCCATGCCCCGGCCACCTTCGGCAAAGTCGTACACGTACTGAGGATGCATAACGACCTACCCGTCTCTTGTTCTGGTCGGGTCCCCCCGACTGCCCGGTTGATACGGCTCATCGCTCCCCACAGCGCATGACGGGACGGGCGTCGTTGCTCCACACGTGGATCAGACGCAGCAGCCGTGAGCGGCTGAGGGCCTCGTCGGCAGCCCGAACCGCTCGGTCAACCCGATCAAGAAGGGAGAGCCGCCTGACCGGATGGAGCATTTCAGGTTGGCGTAGACCATCCGCCGGGGGCAACGTGAAGAAGCCACAGGCCGGGTGAGAGGTGAAGCGGGTTATGAGCAGCAGTCAATCGGTTCCCCGCGTCGTTGTCGGGGTCGACGGTTCCGCGTCGTCGCAGGCAGCGCTGCGGTGGGCGGCCCGGCACGCCCAACTCATCGGCGGCATGGTGGAAGCCGTCTGCGCATGGGACACACCTTCGGAGTCCGGTTGGGCGGGACCGGCGACGGAATCCGGCTTCGATCTGGAGCAGGCCCGCCGCGACTTCACCGAGGAGATCGGGACGGTCTTCGGCGACAGCAGGCCTGTAGAGGTACGGGAGATGCTGGTCCGAGGCGACCCGTCGGAGGTCCTGGTACGCGCCTCCGAAGGAGCCGAGTTGCTCGTAGTGGGCAGTAGGGGTCGCGGAGGGTTCGCGCGGGCCATGCTGGGGTCTGTCAGCCAGCGCTGTGCCCAGCACGCCTCATGCCCGGTGGTCGTCGTGCGTCCTGCCGGCAAGGAGAAGTGAGTTCCGGACCACAGACCACAGACTTCGTTGACTGCGGGCCCCGGCTGGCCCCGGCTGGCCCCGGCGTCTCGCCCACTTCGTGGCACTCACATGACGCCGCACGACATCGTCGGCGCCGACCCCCGCCTGCGGACTCTCCGTCGGAACCGACCGTGCGAGCGGAGCCGGGTGGCGTGCCGTCGGGGCTGTGCCCGGCTCCAGCCGGGCGTAAGCGAAGCCGAGTGGGCGCGCACGCCTGAGGTGTTTCGTCCGGATCAGGCCGGATCAGTGAGCGGGGTCCGGTGCCGTGGATCGCACGGCGGAGATGGGGGTACCTCCCATGCCGAGGCCGCAGGGGGAGGAGGCATGGCGGATCCATGCCGACCGACGACAACGCGGCCAGGGCGCGGTGCCAGGGCACGCGAGCCCGGCAAGATCCGAACGAGAGGCCTCAGGGAGTGTGCGGCACCACAGCCACGGGGCAGGCCACGTGATGGATCATCGCGTGCGTCACAGGCCCGATGCGCGCACCGGCGTCGGCGCGGTGACCGATGACGACGAGGCTCGCATCCTCGGCGGCCAGGCGCAGGCAGTGGGCGGCACGCTCTTCGGCAAGCCGCTCCGTGACTGCCACGTTCCCGTACTTCTCGCGCCACGGGTGCATTACCGCGGCAAGGGAAAGCCGCTTCACGTTCCGCATGGTGTCGGCCTCCGCCTCGGCCTCGGCCGTCGGCAGCGAGCCGTCGGCCCGACCGTAGGTGCGAAGAGCGGGTACTTTCCACGCATACACAGCGGTCAGTGACGTCGCCCTCGCCTTCGCCGCCTCAAAGGCGAACGCCAGCAGTTCCTCACCCGGGTGCTCCAGGTCGAGCCCGAGGACGACCGGTCGGAAGGGCGACCTCGTGGATGCCGCGATGGTGGAGGCATGAGCATGTTCTTCCTGTGCACGCTCACCGGCGCGGACGAGAACGACCGGGCCTCGCGCCCGAGCAGTGACGTCCAATGCCACGGAACCGACCATGAAGCCCTCCAGGCTGCTGAACCCTCGGGATCCGAGAGCCAGCATTGCGGAGGACTCCGCCGCAGCCAGAAGGGCCGCTACCGGAGCGTCCGTAGTCCGGTGGGGGACGAGATCCAAGCCGGGGTGCTCCGCCAGGAGCCTCCTGCCTATGAAGTCCATTGCTCGGTTCTCACGCTCGGCCGGTACGTCGATCTCCGGCAGGTGCGTCCGTGGTGCCGGCTCGTAGCCGGCCTGCAGCAGGGTCAAGGGCAAGCCCCGAAGCGTCGCCTCACGGGCCGCCCACTCGGCGGCGGCGATGCTCTCGGCGGAGCCGTCCATGCCGACGGTGATGGGCTTGCGCATGGTGCACCTCTCGGTCACGTCGCGTGCGGCAGGCTCCGGGGACCGTGCCGACGTGGCCCGGCTGGGAGCGTGGCATGCACCGGCTCGCCCAGCGGCCGGCCGAAGCAGGAGCAGTGCCGGTCGAACCGCACATCACAGCAAGAGGCGGAAGGAGCCCCATCCACTTCTCGCGGATCCTGATTGCGCGGTGCGCGGTTCATGACCGCTTCCCCGCGTCTCTGTCAGGGCTCCTTCCGTCAATTACAGGTAACCACCGCCCATGCCCGTCCGCCAGGGCCTACCGGGCCCCTCTTGTACCTGTTCGGCCTTGGTCGACCAGGCGGTGGCTGACGGTCCGGCCGGCCGGCCCATGGTTGGTGGCCTCAGGGAGGGCAAGTGCCTGAACGATCACCACGTACCGGCCCCGCTAGACGGCCACGCTGACCTCGTCGTGCTTGGGGCCGCCCAGCACCACCTTGAGCGCTCCGGTGTGCGACGCACCGGCGAAGACGTCGTACGCCTCCTCCATCTGCCCCAGCTCGAACCGGTGGGTCACCATCGCCGACGCCGCGGGAAGTCTCCCGGCCGCCATCATGCGCAGCAGCAGCGGAGTGGAGTGCGTGTCGACGAGCCCCGTGGTGATCGTCACGTCCTTGATCCACAGGTCCTCGAGGTGGAGCGCTGCCGGCTTGCCGTGCACGCCGACGTTGGCGACATGGCCTCCGGGCCGGACCATGCGCGTGCACTGTTCGAACGCCTCGGGCACGCCGACGGCCTCGACGACGACGTCGGCGCCAAGGCCGTCGGTGAGGTCCTTGACCAGCTGTTCCGGTTCTTCCGCGGCGTTGACGGTGGCGTCCGCGCCGATGGCGCGTGCGGCTTGAAGGCGGGGTTCCGCAAGGTCGACCGCGACGATCCGGCCGGGGGTGTACAGCTGGGCAGTCGCAATGGTGGCGAGCCCGATCGGTCCGGCGCCGACCACGACGACCGTATCGCCGGGGCGGACCCGGCCGTTGAGAACGCCGACCTCGTAGGCGGTGGGGAAGATGTCGGCCAGGAGCACCGCGTCCTCACTGTTCACGGCGCTTGGCAGCGGATGCACCGAGAGGTCGGCGAAGGGAATGCGGACGTATTCGGCCTGGGTGCCGTCGATGAGGTGTCCGAGTACCCAGCCACCGCCTCCCCGGCACTGGCCGTAACGGTTCTCCCGGCAGAACGCGCAGCGGCCACAGGCGGCGATGCACGAGACCAGGACGCGGTCGCCCGGGCGCACCGTCCGTACGTCGCTCCCGACCTCCACGACCTCGCCCACCGCCTCGTGGCCCAGGACCGTGCCCGGGGGCACCTCGGGCACGTCACCTTTGATGATGTGCAGGTCGGTACCGCAGATGGTGACGGCCTCCACACGTATCACCGCATCAGCGACGTCCTTGGTACCGGGATCGGGAACGTCCTGCCAGGCCGTCTGCCCAGGACCTTGAAACACCAATGCCTTCATGACGTCGTCCTTTCCGATGCGATGTGGAACCAGAGTCGCGCCACTGGGCACCGGGCGCTTGGGCCGGGCGGCCCCTGCGGTCTCTTCCAGGGTCTCGCCGACCTGCGGCGGCGCAACTGGCGCCCGCTTCCCCGCTCGCCTCGGACGTCCGTGCGGTCGTCATCACGCACGCACACCTCGACCACTGCGGGTACGTGCCCCGTCTGGTCCGCCACGGCTTCCGCTGCCCCGTACTCATGAGCCCCTGCACGGCTCGTCTTGCGGAGATCGTTCTGCGCGACAGCGCGCATCTGCAGATGGAGGCGGCTCAGCACGCCAATGAAGCCGGGTGGTCGAAGCACAGGCCCGCCGAGCCGCTGTACGACATCCAGGGGCAGCTGGACCGCCACCGGCTACCTCGCACTCGTCAGCCAGACGTGCCGGGGGGCGGTCACACAGTCGAAGGTCTTGAAAGGACAGGGCCCGTTCCATGATTCGTGCCACGGAGCCGGCCGTCCTGGACTCCGGCCGCCACACACACCACGAGGCCCGGCGCCACTGAGGCTTCCGGGCCGGATCAACGAGAAACGGGCCCCCACCGGTACTTTCGTCCGGTGGAGACCCGTCTCCTGTGGTGGTGCGCGAGGGGGGAGTTGAACCCCCACGCCCTTGCGGGCACTGGAACCTGAATCCAGCGCGTCTGCCTATTCCGCCACCCGCGCATTGGGTGTTGTCGTTGAGTGCCGCACCTGTCGGTGCGCCCCCTGGCGACATGCAGAAGATTAGCACGCTGCACAGGGTGGATTCACATCCGATTGTTTCGGGGCCCCGAGGAACGAACAGGGAACGAAGCGAGTGATCGGGGAACGAAGGGCGGCCTCCCCCCACTCCTCCTGTATGCACCCCGGGTGCGGGACACTGGCAGGAGGCCGCCTCTACGATCCGGTGTGAGAGGTGACACTCATCGACGGGGCAGACAAGGGGAACCAGCCGATTTCCCGACGCGTGGATACGATCAGTAAGCAGTACGACGGCGACAACGACGGAGGAGGTGCCCCATGGGAGTCCTGAAGCGATTCGAGCAGCGTCTCGAAGGCCTGGTCAACGGCACCTTCGCCAAGGTGTTCAAGTCCGAGGTCCAGCCCGTCGAGATCGCGGGCGCCCTCCAGCGGGAGTGCGACAACAACGCGACGATCTGGAACCGCGAGCGGACGGTCGTCCCCAACGACTTCATCGTGGAGCTCAGCACCCCGGACTTCGAGCGCCTCAGCCCGTACTCGGGCCAGCTCGGCGACGAACTGTCCGGCCTGGTCCGCGACTACGCCAAGCAGCAGCGCTACACCTTCATGGGCCCGATCAAGGTCCACCTGGAGAAGGCCGACGACCTCGACACGGGTCTGTACCGGGTGCGCAGCCGCACTCTCGCGTCGAGTACGTCACAGTCGCCGGGCGGCCGGCCCGCCGGCGGCGCCCCGGGTGCCCAGGCAGGTGCCCGAGGCGGCTACGGTTATCCTCCGGTCGGTGCTCCTCCGATGCCGGCCGCACCGCCGCCCGGTATGTCCGCGGGCCCGCGTCCCGGCCCCGCACAGGGCCAGCGCGCACCCGGCCCCGGCGCCATGCCAGGCGCACAAGTACGACGCTGGATCGAGATCAACGGCACCCGCCATCAGATCTCCCGCCCGACGCTGGTGCTGGGTCGCAGCACCGACGCCGATGTGCGGATCGACGACCCCGGCGTATCGCGCCGGCACTGTGAGATCCGGACCGGAACGCCCTCGACGATCCAGGATCTCGGGTCCACCAACGGCATCGTGGTGGACGGGCAGCACACCACCCGCGCTACGCTCCGCGACGGCTCGCGGATCGTCGTGGGCAGCACCACCATCGTTTACCGGCAAGCCGAAGGGTGAAGCGGGGGCAATGTCAGAGCTGACCCTGACGGTCATGCGGCTAGGTTTCCTGGCTGTTCTGTGGCTGTTCGTCATCGTGGCCGTCCAGGTCATCCGCAGCGATCTGTTCGGTACGCGGGTGACGCAGCGCGGCTCACGCCGTGGCGCCGACCAGCGACCCCAGCAGTCGCGCCAGAACGCGGCACCGCCGCAACAGCGCCAGCAGGCGGGCGGCCGCCAGCGGCGCGGAGCGCCGACCAAACTGGTCGTGTCCGAGGGCACACTCACGGGCACGACCGTCGCCCTCCAGGGCCAGACCATCACCCTGGGCCGGGCGCACGACTCCACGATCGTGCTGGACGACGACTACGCGTCCAGCAGGCATGCCAGGATCTACCCGGACCGTGACGGCCAGTGGATCGTCGAGGATCTCGGGTCCACCAACGGCACGTATCTCGACCGGACCCGACTCACCACCCCGACACCGATTCCGCTGGGCGCGCCGATCCGCATCGGCAAGACCGTCATCGAGCTGCGGAAGTAGTACGACAATGAGCGAGCGGAGCGAGCGAGCCGCGGCGGTCCCCACAGGCGACCCGCACCGGCTCCCGACCGGAGGGTGGGCAGTGTGGCTCGAGACCGGCTGGCGCGACAGTCGAGCGGCGAGCCGACGGGCGAGGTGCGCATGAGTCTCTCTCTGCGTTTCGCCGCCGGATCGCACAAGGGCATGATCCGGGAGGGCAACGAGGACTCCGGTTACGCCGGCCCCCGCCTTCTGGCCATCGCCGACGGCATGGGCGGCCAGGCCGCCGGTGAGGTCGCCTCCTCCGAGGTCATCTCCACACTCGTCACGCTCGACGACGACGTGCCCGGCTCCGACATCCTCACCTCGCTCGGCACCGCGGTGCAGCGCGCCAACGACCAGCTCCGGATGATGGTCGAGGAGGACCCCCAGCTCGAGGGCATGGGCACCACGCTCACCGCCCTGCTGTGGACCGGGCAGCGGCTCGGCCTGGTCCACGTCGGCGACTCCCGCGCCTATCTGCTCCGCGACGGTGTGCTGACCCAGATCACGCAGGACCACACCTGGGTGCAGCGGCTCGTCGACGAGGGCCGGATCACCGAGGAAGAGGCCACCACCCATCCGCAGCGTTCGCTGCTGATGCGCGCGCTGGGCAGCGGCGACCACGTCGAGCCCGATCTCTCCATCCGTGAGGTGCGCGCCGGTGACCGCTATCTGATCTGCTCCGACGGCCTGTCGGGCGTCGTCTCCCACCAGACCATGGAGGAGACCCTCGCCAGCTACCAGGGCCCGCAGGAGACCGTGCAGGACCTGATCCAGCTCGCGCTGCGCGGCGGCGGCCCCGACAACATCACCTGCATCGTCGCCGACGTCCTCGACACCGACTCGGGCGACACCCTGGCCGGGCAGCTCAGCGACACGCCGGTCGTCGTCGGCGCGGTCGCCGAGAACCAGCACCAGCTGAACGACGGCGGCGCCATGCAGACCCCGGCCGGCCGCGCCGCGGGCCTCGGCCGCCCCTCGGCGCCCCCGGCACCGAACGGCAGCTTCGGCCCGCCCGGCTCCGGCGACTCCGGCTACGGCGGCATGCCGCCCGAGGGCAGCTTCGGCTCCTACACCGACGACGACTTCGCCAAGCGCGGCGGCGGCCGCAAGTGGCTGAAGCGGTCGTTCTACATGGTGCTCGCCCTGGCGGTCGTCGGCGGCGGCCTGTACGGCGGCTACCGCTGGACCCAGACCCAGTACTACGTCGGCTCCCAGGGCGAGCACGTGGCGCTGTACAGAGGTATCAGCCAGGACCTGGGCTGGGTCTCGCTCTCGGAGGTCGAGAAGGACCACCCCGAGATCGAACTCAAGTACCTCCCGCCCTACCAGCGCAAGCAGGTCGAGGCGACGATCACCGAGGACAGCCTCGGCAAGGCCCGCACGAAGATCGAAGAGCTCGCCCGGCAGGCGGAGGCCTGCAAGAAGGACGAGCAGCGCCGCGAGGCGGCCGATCGCGCGAGCACCCCGCCCCCGGGCGAGGGCGAGGCCGGCGGCACCGCCGGCACGCCCACGACCCAGGGCGCACAGACCAAGCCGACCGCAGCCTCTCCCTCCCCGGGTCCCACCCTCTCGGAGGAGGAGCAGAAGCTGGCCTCGAACTGCGGCAAGCAGTAATAGTCCGTAGGGGGCCTTCTCCACATGAGCGTTGTCACCAACACGACCACGATCGGCGCGATCGACGCACCGAGCCGGCGGAACACGGAGCTGATGCTCCTCGCCTTCGCCGTCGCCATCCCCGTCTTCGCGTACATCAACGTGGGACTCGCCCTCGACGGCGAACTGCCCGCGGGTGTCCTCGGTTACGGGCTCGGTCTCGGCCTGCTCGCGGGCGTGGCCCACATCGTGGTCCGCAGATTCGCCAAGTACGCCGATCCGCTGCTGCTGCCGCTGGCGACGCTGCTGAACGGCCTCGGTCTGGTGCTGATCTGGCGGCTGGACCAGTCTCCCCGCCTGCTGGCGCGCAGCGACTTCGCACCGCAGGCCACGAACCAGCTGATGTACTCGGCGCTCGGTATCGCGCTGTTGGTGGGTGTGCTGCTGACCCTGAAGGACCACCGCATCCTCCAGCGGTTCACGTACATCTCGATGGCGGCGTCCATCGTCCTGCTGCTGCTGCCGCTGGTGCCGGGGCTCGGCGTCCCGATCTTCGGCGCCAAGATCTGGATCCGGGTCGCCGGCTTCTCCATCCAGCCCGGGGAGTTCGCGAAGATCGTGATCGCGGTCTTCTTCTCCGGCTACCTGATGGTGAAGCGGGACGCCCTCGCGCTCGCCAGTCGCCGCTTCATGGGCCTGTACCTGCCGCGCGGACGCGACCTCGGTCCGATCCTGATGATCTGGGCGGTGAGCCTGCTGATCCTGATCTTCGAGAACGACCTCGGTACCTCGCTGCTCTTCTTCGGCATGTTCGTGGTCATGCTGTACGTCGCCACCGAGCGGACCAGCTGGATCGTCATGGGTCTGCTGATGTCCATGGCCGGCGCGGTCGTCGTCTCCCAGTTCGCGAGCCACGTCCAGTCCCGTGTGGCCGCCTGGCTCGACCCGTTCGGGTGCCTGGAGACGGCTCCCGAGGGCTCCAACATGATTTTCGCCTGCGACCAGATGACCCAGGTACTGATGTCGTTCGGTGCGGGAGGCACCCTCGGTACCGGCTGGGGCCAGGGCAACTCCGACCTCATCGCCTTCGCCGCCAACTCCGACTTCATCTTCGCCACCGTCGGCGAGGAGCTGGGGCTGGCCGGCGTGATGGCCTTCCTGCTGCTGTACGGCCTGATCATCGAGCGTGGTGTGCGGACCGCGCTGGCGGCGCGCGACCCGTTCGGCAAGCTGCTGGCGATCGGCCTGTCCGGCGCCTTCGCGCTCCAGGTGTTCGTCGTCGCCGGCGGTGTGATGGGCCTCATCCCGCTGACCGGTATGACGATGCCGTTCCTCGCGGCCGGTGGTTCGTCCGTGATCGCCAACTGGGCGCTGATCGGAATCCTGCTGCGTATCAGCGACACCGCCCGCCGCCCGGCGCCCGCGCCCGCACCTTCACCCGACGCCGAGATGACCCAGGTGGTCCGACCGTGAACAAGCCCCTGCGCCGGATCGCGATCTTCTGCGGGCTGCTCGTGCTCGCCCTGCTGATCCGGGACAACTGGCTCCAGTACGTCCGGGCCGACGAGCTGAACACGCACAAGCTCAACAAGCGCGTGGAGATCGAGCGCTACGCCTACGAGCGCGGCAACATCGTCGTCGACGGCAAGGCGATCACCGGCTCGGCCGAGACCAAGGACACCTACTACAAGTACAAGCGGACCTACGCCGACGGGCCGCTGTGGGCTCCGGTGACCGGTTACGCCTCGCAGGTCTTCGGTGCCAACCAGATCGAGAAGCTCGAGGACGGCATCCTCACCGGCAACTCGGACCAGCTCTTCTTCGACCGCACGATGGCGATGTTCACGGGCGACACGAAGAAGGGCGGCAACGTCGTCACCACCCTCAACGGCAAGGCCCAGAAGGCCGCCTTCGAGGGTCTCGGCGACAAGAAGGGCGCCGTGGCGGCGATCGAGCCGAAGACCGGCAAGATCCTCGCCCTGGCGTCCACCCCGTCGTACGACCCGTCGTCCTTCGCCGGCCGTCTGAAGGACGACGAGAAGGCATGGGTCGCGCTCAACAAGGACCCGGACAAGCCGATGCTGAACCGCGCGCTGCGCGAGACGTACCCGCCCGGATCCACCTTCAAGGTGCTCACGGCCGCGGCGGCTCTCGAGCACGGGGCGGTCGACGACATCAACGCCGCCACGGACACCCCCGAGCCGTACATCCTGCCGAACACCAGCACTCCGATGGTCAACCACGCGAACGGGTGCGAGAACGCCAGCCTCAACAAGGCGCTCGAGGTCTCCTGCAACTCCGTCTTCGCGAAGCTCGGTGACACGGTCACCCGCGACAAGATGCTGGAGACCGCGGAGAAGTTCGGCTTCAACAACCCCGAGATCGACACCCCGGTCCGCGCCGCCGCCTCCGTCTACGACAAGAAGATGGACCGGCCCGGCAACGCACTGTCGTCCATCGGCCAGTTCAACACCGCCACCACCCCCCTCCAGATGGCCATGGTCACCGCGGCGATCGCCAACGACGGCAAACTGATGAAGCCGTACATGGTCGACCAACTGGAAGCGCCCAACCTGGACGTGATCGAGAAGACCGAGCCGGAGGAGATGAGCCGGCCGCTCAGCCAGGAGAACGCCCAGCTGGTCCAGCAGATGATGGAGAACGTCGTCGAGAACGGCACCGGCGGCAACGCGGCGATCAGCGACGTGAAGGTCGGCGGCAAGACCGGTACCGCCCAGCACGGCGAGAACAACAGCAAGAACCCGTACGCCTGGTTCATCTCGTACGCCAAGGACGACAACGGTTCGCCGGTCGCCGTCGCGGTCGTGGTCGAGGACAGCAACGCCCGCCGTGACGACATCTCCGGCGGCGGTCTGGCCGCCCCGATCGCGAAGGCCGTGATGCAGGCCGTACTCAACGACGAGCAGTGACGAGGATCACTCCCGGGCTGCATACCTGCACATTGCGATACCGGTCGGGTATCAGCTGTCGATTGCAGGCGGATCAAGCACGGCGTGCCCGGTAGCCTTTGCGCGAACAGCACACCGGAGGACCACACACGGGTGCGGTCGGGACTGACGGAGAGGGCTGGAACAGTTATGGAAGAGCCGCGTCGCCTCGGCGGCCGGTATGAACTGGGCTCGGTGCTCGGCCGCGGTGGCATGGCCGAGGTCTACCTCGCCCACGACACCCGGCTCGGCCG
This sequence comes from Streptomyces sp. NPDC027962, assembly GCF_055566095.1. Taxonomy (NCBI): domain Bacteria; kingdom Bacillati; phylum Actinomycetota; class Actinomycetes; order Kitasatosporales; family Streptomycetaceae; genus Streptomyces; species Streptomyces sp. NPDC027962. Next base: position 194,363 of record NZ_JBVHTA010000002.1, on the reverse strand, counting down.
CACTGTCGCCGTGAAGACGCTGCGGGCCGACCTCGCCCGCGACCCGTCCTTCCAGGCCCGGTTCCGCCGTGAGGCCCAGTCGGCCGCCTCGCTGAATCACCCGGCGATCGTCGCTGTCTACGACACCGGCGAGGACATGGTGTACGACAACGCCTCGGGTGCCGGGGCCGGTGTCTCGATCCCGTACATCGTCATGGAGTACGTCGACGGGTCCACGCTGCGTGAGCTGCTGCACTCGGGCCGGAAGCTACTGCCCGAGCGCACGCTCGAGATGACCGTCGGCATTCTGCAGGCCCTCGAGTACTCGCACCGCGCCGGCATCGTCCACCGCGACATCAAGCCGGCGAACGTCATGCTGACGCGTACCGGCCAGGTCAAGGTCATGGACTTCGGCATCGCCCGCGCCATGGGCGACTCCGGCATGACCATGACGCAGACCGCGGCCGTCATCGGCACCGCCCAGTACCTCTCCCCGGAGCAGGCCAAGGGCGAGCAGGTCGACGCACGCTCCGACCTGTATTCCACAGGCTGCCTGCTCTACGAGCTCCTCACCGTCCGTCCCCCGTTCGTGGGCGACTCCCCGGTGGCGGTGGCCTACCAGCACGTACGGGAAGAGCCGCAGCCGCCCAGCAACTTCGACCCCGAGATCACGCCCGAGATGGACGCGATCGTGTTGAAGGCCCTGGTCAAGGACCCCGACTACCGCTACCAGTCCGCCGACGAGATGCGCGCGGACATCGAGGCGTGTCTCGACGGGCAGCCGGTCGCCGCCACGGCGGCGATGGGCGCCGCCGGCTACGGCGGCTTCGGTCCGGACGACCAGCCCACGACGGCGCTCCGCCAGGCGGACCCGGCCGGCCAGACGTCGATGCTTCCGCCGATGAACCCGGACGACGGGGGATACGGCGGCTACGACACCCGCGGGGACCGTCGGCGCCAGAAGAAGTCCAACACCTCGACCGTCCTGCTCGTGCTCGCGGGCATCCTGGTGCTGATCGGCGCCGTGCTGATCGGTAAGTCGCTCTTCGGCACGAACAGCGGCGGCAACCACGTGACGGTGCCGAAGCTGGTCGGCATGACCTTCAAGGAAGCCGAGAGAGCCGCCGAGAGCGCCCTCGTCAAGGTCACGCAGTCCGGCACGGAGCGCTGCGACCAGCCCAAGGGCAAGATCTGCAGGCAGACACCGGAGAGCGGAAAGATGGCGGAGGGCGAGACCGTCACGGTCGTGGTCTCCGAGGGCGCTCCCAAGGTCAAGGTCCCCGATGTCGTGGACAAGGACGTGGACCAGGCGACCGAGATCCTCGAGGACGAGAAGTTCAAGGTCGAGACCGAGGAGATCGAGTCCGCCGAGGAGCCCGGCACGGTCCTGGAGCAGGACCCTGCGGGCCGCAGTCTGGCCGAGGCCGGCACCACGGTCACGCTGACCGTCGCCAAGCAGGCCAAGCAGGACGTGCCCCCGGTGGTCGGCCAGCAGTTCGACGCCGCGAAGGCCCAGCTGGAGGCGGTCGGATTCCAGGTCGCCCGACAGGACGTCGACTCGGAGAGGCCCGCGGGCGAGGTCACCGAGCAGAGCCAGTCCGGCAAGGCAGCCAAGGGCAGCACGATCACCCTGAAGGTCTCCAAGGGCCCGCAGCAGACGCAGGTCCCGGTTCCCGCCGGCATCATCGGCAAGCGGCTCTCCGAAGCCCGGCAGATCCTGCAGCAGGCCGGATTCACCAACATCCAGATCGCCCCGGGCAAGCCTCAGGACGACAATGCCATCGTCCTCGGCTCCAACCCCACTCCGGGCACACCGGTCGACCCGGCGACGACACCGATCGTGCTCGACACCTTCGGTGGCGACGGCAACGGCGGTAACGGGAACGGCGGCGGAGACGGCGGCATCTTCGGCGGCCGGGACGGCGACTGACGTCGCCCATCCGTCCCGCACGACATGGCGATGAGCCCCCGGCACTTTCCCAAGGTGCCGGGGGCTCACTGCTTCAGCGAGGAGACGACGGTCAGCGCAGCTCCGCCGGCGGTGTGCGCTTCGTGTCGACCTTCTCCGTGCGCTCCAGCTCGCCCCACACGATGTACCGGTAGTCCGACGTGTAGACGGGCGTGCAGGTCGTCAGCGTGATGTAGCGCCCGGGCTCCTTCTTGCCCGACTCCTTCGGGACCGGCTGCAGGACGTCCACGTTGAACTTCGAGGTCTTCGGCAGCCTCTTGTAGACCTTGTAGACGTACCAGGTGTCCTTCGTCTCGAAGACGATCGGGTCGCCGTCCCTGATCTTGTGGATGTTGTGGAACTTGGCGCCGTGGCCGTCCCGGTGCGCGGCGAGGGTGAAGTTGCCCTTGGCGTCCGAGGGCAGGGCCGACGTGATCGGTTCGGTGTAGTAGCCGGCGATGCCGTCGTTGAGCTCCTCGGTGTCGGTGCCCTTCTTCACCAGGATCTCGTCGCCGCTCATCGCGGGTACGTGGAGGAAGCCGATGCCGTCCTTGGTGTCCAGATCGCCGGGGCCGCTGTTCGCCCAGTCGCTGCGGATCTGGTCGCCCTGCTTGGAGGCTTCGCGGTCGGCGAGAACGTTGGTCCACCACAGCGAGTAGACGACGAAGAGCCCCAGCACCACGCCCGCGGTGATCAGCAGCTCTCCGAAGACACTGATGGCGCCGGCGATCCGGCTTCGTGCTCGTGCCACTGCACCTGTTCCCTGTCTTGAAGTGTCTCAGCCGACGAGTGCGTCGGGTTTGCCCTTGCTGCGCGACCGTTCCTCGACCATCTTGCCCCACACGATCATTCGATAGGTACTCGTGAATTCGGGGGTGCACGTCGTCAACGTGATGTAGCGCCCGGGCTCCTTGAACCCCGACTGCGGGGGCACGGGACCGATCACGCTCACGTTCGACGGCGCGGTCTGCGGAAGGATGTTCGCCATCTCGTACGTGTAGTAGGTGTCCTGCGTCTCGACGACGATCGGATCTCCCGGCTCGAGGCGGTTGATGTAACGGAACGGTTCGCCATGGGTGTTGCGGTGGCCGGCGACCGCGAAGTTGCCCTGCTTGTCCTCGGGCATCGCCGTCTTGAGCTTTCCCTCGCCGTAGTGGCCGACCATGCCCCGGTCGAGCACGCTCTGCTTGTCGATGCCCTCGGCGATCGGCACGACGACGTCCAGCTTGGGGATGTACATGATGGCGAAGCCCTGCCCGGGCTCGAACGCGTCGGGCTTGCGGCCCTTGGCCCAGTCGTCCTGGATCTGGTTCGCCGCCTTGTCCGCCTGCTGGCCGGCCAGCACGTTCGTCCACCACAGCTGGTAGGTGACGAACAGCAGCATCAACACGCCGAAGGTGATGAACAGTTCGCCGATGGCCCGGCTGGCGATGACCGCGGGGCTGTCCTTGGCCGCGCGCGCGGCACGGCGGGCCTCGACGCGGGAGAGCGGCTTCGCCGGTTCTGCCGGCTCCGGGGCCGCGCCTGCCGCCGAAGCGCGTCTCCGGCCACCGCCCCGCCCCTTGGCCGCCTTGCGGCGCTCCGCCCGTCCGGGGCCGGGAGGCGTCTCCACGGCGCGGCGCGTGTCGGACGTGCGCAGTGCCACCGTCTCGTCGTCGGGCACGTCAGGCACGTTACGCGTGTCGGGCACCTCGGGCACGGCGATGGGCTCCGACACCGGCCTGCGCGGCTGCTCCGGTTCGGACACGGGTGCCCGCACAGGTACGGGCGCGGGCGGGGGCGTGTACGTCTCCCGCCCGTACCAGTCGTGTTGTTGGCCCTCCGGTTCGTGCAACGGGCCGCTCAACGGTTCGTGCAACGGGCCGCTCAACGGATCGCTCAACGGGTCCTGCGGACCGGCCCACCCCTGCGGCTGCGCCTCCTCGTCCGCCGGGACGTTCGTCGCCCGGAACCACGGCGAGCCGTGCTCGCCGGGCGGGATGGGGTCCGTCAACGGGTCGTACGCAGGCTCGCTCTCCCCCTGTGGCCCGTACCCGTACCGGCGCTCGTACTCGTATTCGTGCTCGTGCCCGGGGCGCACGGCGCTCACGCCAGAGCCTTGCCCACCACCGGTGCGAGCCCCGCCGAACGCCCGACCGCCCCGGTGTCGCCGCACTGCTCGAGCCAATTGGCGAGCATCCGGTGGCCGTGTTCGGTGAGAACCGACTCGGGGTGGAACTGCACGCCCTCAACCGGCAGTTCACGGTGGCGCAGCCCCATGATGATGCCGTCCGCCGTACGTGCCGTCACTTCCAGCTCCGCGGGGAACTGAGCCGGCTCCGCCGCCAGTGAGTGGTAGCGCGTCGCGATGAAGGGTGACGGCAGGCCGGCGAAGACGCCTCGGCCCTCGTGCGTGACGGGCGAGGTCTTGCCGTGGAGCAACTCGGGCGCACGGTCGACCACGCCGCCGTAGGCGACGGCCATCGACTGCATCCCCAGGCACACCCCGAAGACGGGCACGCCGGTGGCCGCGCAGTGCCGCACCATCTCGATGCACACACCGGCCTCTTCGGGCGCGCCGGGCCCGGGAGACAGCAGCACGCCGTCGAAGCCGTCCTGGGCGTGCTCCAGGGCGACCTCGTCGTTGCGCACGACCTCGCACTCGGCGCCGAGTTGGTACAGGTACTGGACGAGGTTGAAGACGAAGCTGTCGTAGTTGTCGACGACGAGAATGCGCGCACTCAACGTTCCGCCCCCTCACCGTCGACCGTGACATCGCCGAACGGAAGCAGCGGCTCCGCCCACGGGAAGACGTACTGGAACAGCACGTAGACGACCGCCAGGACGAGGACGAGCGAGATCACCGCCCGCACCCACACGTTGCCCGGCAGATGCCGCCAGATCCAGCCGTACATGCTGTCCCTTTCCGTTCGGTACGGCACCAGACTAAAGGGCCGCAGGGGCGCGTGGGTCAGCTGCGCAAAGCCGGAGGTCTGCCGTCGGTCACAGGCTGCGTCGCATCGAGGTGGGCCCAGACCACGAGCCGGTGGCTGCTGCCCCACTCGGGCTCGCAGGTGGTCAGGGTCAGATAGCGCCCCGGCTCGTCGAATCCGGTCGCGTCCTCGTTCAGCGGCCTGGGCACGGCGTCGATGACGCCGACATCGCTCGGGACGGTCCGGTACGGCTTGCGCTCTATGCGGTACGTGAACCAGGTCGTGCCGTCCGTCAGTACCACCGCGTCACCGGCGCGCAGCTCCGGGAAGTCCTTGAACGGGTCCCCGTACGTGCGGCGGTGTCCCGCGACAGCGAAGTTTCCCGTGGCGCCGAGCCCGGCGGTGGAGGCGTAGTGCCCGAGCCCTTTCTTCAGCACGCCCGTGCCGGTGCCTTGGAGGACGGGCCAGTCCCAGCCCTTGCCGAACCTGGGGATGTACATGACCGCGAACGGCTCTCCCGGCTCGTACGCCGCCGGGGCGGGCGTCGTCGTGTCCTGGGGTGCGGGCTCCGGGGCTTGCTCGGGAGCTGCCGTGGGTGTTTGCGCCGACCAGCCGGCCCGCAGCCGCTCGATCTCGCGGTCGGTGGCGTCCTCCGCCCGGACTCCGGTCCAGAAGAGCAGGTGGACGACGAAGAGCACGATCAGGGTTCCGGCGGTGATGCACAGTTCGCTGAAGGTCCGGACGACCACACGCACCGACCCCGACACCGGCTCCCCCAGGTCTACCCGACAGGCTTCGCGTAGTGGAGGTCCACTGTGCCCGAGTAGCCGGGGAGAGTCACCGCCTCCTTCTCGTCCACTTTCCAGCCGAGGCCGTAGGCCTCCACATACAGCTGGTAGTTCTGGACCGCGGGTGACCGGGTGAGCGCCTTGGCGAGCGCCTCCTGGTCACCGACGGCGGTGATCTTGTAGGGCGGGGAGTAGACCCTGCCCTGCAGGATCAGGGTGTTGCCCACGCAGCGCACGGCGCTGGTGGAGATCAGCCGCTGGTCCATCACGCGGATGCCGTCGGCGCCGCCCTCCCACAGTGCGTTGACGACGGCCTGCAGATCCTGCTGGTGGATGACCAGGTCGTTGGCCTGCGGCTCGGGGTAGCCGGGCGCCGCCCTGGCGTCGGGCGGGGCGTCATTGAGGGTGACGGTCAGCGCCGGGCCCTTGAGCGGCTCGGTGCCCGCGGACTTCTCCAGCGCCTTCAGCTTCGCGTCCTCCGCCTGGGTGGAGCCGTCGTCGCGCTGCGCGAGCGCGTCCACGTCCCGGCGTACGGCGGCGGTGGACTCCTCGAGGTCGCCGTTCTTGTCGCTGCGCTGCTTGATCAGGTCGGAGAGCTTCAGCAGGGAGTCATCGGTGCGCAGGTCCGTACCCTTGGCAGTATTGAAGCTGGTCACGAAGATCAGGCCCGCCAAGGCGAAAACGGCAGCTGTGAGCAGCCGTACCGGCCGCCACGCGAAGCGGCGAACGGGCCCTTGGGGGGTGTCGGCAGAATTGCTCAACGTACCCTTATCTCCTTCGACGCCGCGGAAGCACTACGCTAACGGACGCCCGGGGGCGGTAGTGGTCCCCCTGGCTCCATCCCCGGCGCCAGCCACAGTTCCCTGCGCGGTCACGCAGCGCATCGACAGGAGAGTCCCTCGTGCCGAAGTCACGTATCCGCAAGAAGGCAGACTTCACGCCACCCCCGGCTGCAAAGCAGACGACGAACATAAAGCTCACCAACCGCAGCTGGGTCGCTCCGGTGATGCTCGCGCTGTTCCTGATCGGTCTCGCCTGGATCGTCCTCTTCTATGTGACCGAGGGCGAACTTCCGATCAAGAGCTTCGGCAACTGGAACATCGTCGCCGGTTTCGGTTTCATCGCCGCGGGCTTCGGCGTCTCCACCCAGTGGAAGTAGCAGCTCACCAGCCGGTCCGCCGGGCCGTATCCCGAGTTGTCCACACGGTTTTCCACAGGCCGGGGAAAAGGTCAGACGATCTGTGGATAACTCTCGGGACGTTGACGCCGATGTGACTGCGTCGGCCATGTCAGTGAAGCGATGCGCCCCTTGTCGCTACTGGGAAACCCCAGTTCAGCGACAAGGGGCACGCGTGTTCCACACGCGATGCACAAGATCCACCACACGCTGTGGACAACTCTGGGGAAAGCTCGCCTCCGCTGTCGCGGCTCACGTGAGGGAAACGGTCCTGACCACCAACATGACGGCGACGATCAGCACCATGAGCGCGCAGGCCGCGAACTGCACGGCGTTCCGCCGCTTGCCCTGCGGGGCGTGGACCATTCCGTAGGCGATCACCACTCCGGCGATCAGACCGCCGATGTGCGCCTGCCAGGCAATGCCCTCCCACCAGAAGGTCATGACGAGGTTGATCGCCAGCAGCACCAGGATCGGGCGCAGGTCGTACCGCATACGGCGCATCAGGACGACGGTCGCGCCGAGCAGGCCGTAGATGGCGCCGGAGGCGCCCAGCGAGCCCTGGTTGGGCGCGGCGATCAGGTAGGTCAGCGCACCGCCGGCCAGCCCCGAGATCAGGTAGAGAGCCAGGTAGCGCACCCTGCCGAGCGCCTGCTCCAGGGGGCCGCCGAGCCACCACAGCAGCAGCATGTTGAAGAAGATGTGCCAGACCGCCTCGTGCAGGAACATCGACGTGACCAGGCGATACCACTCACCCTCGGCCGCGACGCCCACCGGCTCGCCCAGGTCGGGGTCGAAGGCGCCCGCGATGAGCGTCAGCCGGTTGAGAAGTTGGTCCCCGAGCGCCAGGACCGCCAGGAAGACCGCCAGATTGATCCCGATGAGGGTCTTCGTCACCAGGTGCGGGTCCGCAGCGACGGTCCCGCCCGCGATCGTCCGCGGCCGGCTCGCATTCGGATGGTGGCCCGTGCCGGACCCGGTCCGTACGCACTCCGGGCACTGGAAGCCGACCGATGCGTCGACCATGCAGTCCGTGCAGATCGGCCGTTCGCAGCGGGTGCAGCTGATGCCCGTCTCACGGCCCGGATGCCGGTAGCAGCTGGGCAGGCCGTGGGCGTTCTGCGGCTCCTGCGGGCTGCCTGGCGCCTGGTCCATGAGGTCACCTCACCAATCTGGGGTCGCGACATCGCCCCGACCATCCTTACGGACGGACGGGGCGAAAAGGTTCCCCTGGGCCGATCCCGCGAGGCGCGAGCCCCCGGGACAGACCTTCGCGGATCAGCCCTGGCCGATCAGCCCTCGCCGATCAGCCCTCGCGCGTCTCCACGACGACGGACTCGATCACGACCTCGTTGACCGGGCGGTCGGTGCGCGGGTTGGTCGGGGTACCGGCGATCGCGTCCACGACCTTCTTGCCGGCCTCGGTGGAGACCTCACCGAAAATCGTGTGCTTGCGCGTGAGCCACGCGGTCGGCGACACGGTGATGAAGAACTGCGAGCCGTTGGTGCCCGGTCCGGCGTTGGCCATGGCCAGCAGATACGGCTTGTCGAAGGCGAGGTCCGGGTGGAACTCGTCCTCGAACTCGTAACCCGGGCCGCCCGTGCCGTTGCCCAGGGGGTCGCCGCCCTGGATCATGAAACCGCTGATCACGCGGTGGAAGACCGTGCCGTCGTACAGCCTGTCCGTGGACTTCTTACCGGTTGCCGGGTCGGTCCACTCCCGCTCGCCCTGGGCGAGCTCGACGAAGTTCTTGACCGTCTTGGGCGCATGGTTCGGCAGAAGCCGGATCTCGATGTCGCCTTGGTTGGTCTTCAGGGTGGCGTAAAGCTGCTCGGCCACGATCTGCCTTCCGTAAGTCTTCTCTGACGTCTCCCGATCCTCGCACGGAAGAGCCGGCTCCGGAGAAAGGCAGTCTGTCACCGTCGTACGGGCGCATCACGAGCGGAACAGTGGCATCGTCGTCCACAAGCTCCCGGCATGACCCGGATGCCCGCCCCACATGCCGAGGCGGCTTTCAACGGGCATGATTTCGAACCGGGTGGATAGGCGGAACAGTGCCCCAACAGGGGACGAACTCCAGTCACCCTCAGTACGCCACCGAGGAGGAGGATCCCGTGACCCGCATGGACAGCGTGCGCGCCGCGACCGGTACGGCGAAGGACAGCGTGCTGCACGCCGCGGACGTGGTGGCGCCTTACGCCGGCACGGCCAAGGACCAGGCCACGCATTATGCGCACGAGGCCCGCGTACGGCTCGCGCCGAAGGTTTCGCAGGCCGCTACCGCGGCCCGTGTTCAGTACGGCAGCCGTGTCGCACCCCACGTGCCGCCGAAAGTCGATGTTGCCGCGCGCCGCGCCGCGGTGCAGGCCAGGAGGGCCGCCCGCCAGGCGGCCGACTACACAGTCCCGCGCGTCGAGCACGCGATGGCCGCTGCTCAGCCCGTGCGGGAGGAGGCTGCGGCTCGTTCTGCCGCTGCTCTGGCCGCTCTGCGCGGTCAGGTGACGGCCAAGGAAATTCAGAAGCTTGTGAGAAAGCACGAGCGGCGGTCCAGGGCCGGCCGTCTCGCCAAGGGCCTCGCGGTCCTGGGCGTACTGGCCGGTGGTGCTTTCGCCGCATGGAAGTGGTGGGACAAGCAGGCCAACCCCGACTGGCTGGTGGAACCGCCCGCTGCCACGGAGGTTTCCGACCGTGCACCGCTGGCGTCTGTCGACGGCAGCAAGCAGACCGGGCTGGACCCCGAAGTAGAGGCGAAGCAGGACGAGGCGGAGTCTGCGGACCGCGACGACCGTCCCTGACGGTCACGTGTCCTTCGGACTTCTTCGGGCGCCGGGAGTGGAGAACGCTCCCGGCGCCTCATGCTGCGAGGAGTGCGGCGTGCGGACCCTGCTCGTCGTCGGCGGGGGAGCCGGCCGTGAAGCCGGTTCGAGAGCCGGCAGAGGAAGCGGCCGGGAAACCGGACGAAGAACCGGCCGAGGCGTCGGAAACGGCGATCGAAGTGACGGACGCGGTGACGGGCCTGGCGACCGGCTCGGCGACGGACGGGACCATGGCCGACGAACCGTCGGGCGCCGAACCACTGCTGGGGGAGCTCACATCTGCGTCCGCCGGGGATCCGGCCCGAACGCCGAGGTGAGCGCCGGCCGGCGAGCCGAGCGGAGCGTCGTTCCCGGTCACGCCGTCGGATACAGCCGCGGAATCCGCGACGGGGGCTGCAGGGGCGGCCGCAGCGGCGGAGCCGGTTGAGGACGGGGTAGCCGCAGAGGCAGGGGAGGCGGGGCCGGCCGGGGCTGGGACGGCGGCAACACCGTTCGCGTAGGCGGCGATTTCGAGCCCGTTCGCATCGAGAACGGGCTTATGGCGGACGGCCGGTGACGATCCGTGCGCCTCAGCGCTGATGCGCTGCTTCATCGTGGGCGGCAGTGCCCGGGCGCGGGCCGTCGGCACCCATCGTGTACTCGGTCGCCTCGACTGCGCCGGGACGGTCGGGCGAACGCCCTCCTGGCGAGCGGCCTTTGCCGGCTCGTCGGACGTCTGGACGGCCGGCTGCGTCGAGGCAGCGGCGGTGGTGGTGAACCCCACCGAGGCAAGCAGAGCAAAGAACGCGGTGATGAACGCGGTCCACAGATTCCTGACCTTCAAGGCGGCCATGACCCCTCGCTTTCGGGTTGAGCGCTTTACATACCTTCCTCATGATGTGTGCGCATTTCGAGAAGTGGGGGAGCGACGCCGCCACTGCGCAGTTCTTCTGATGAACACCACCCGGATGGGTCAGCCCCTGGCCCGAAGGCCCCGAGTTGCGCGTACGCCCAGCCTCATCCAGCAACCGTTCCGCCTTCTCCCCCAGCGGCGAATACGCAGGTCAAGGTGGTAGAGCGCGGCTCTTCCCGCGCGCGCCGCCGCCGTGGCCCCGGCGCGCCGACGCGCTGTGCACGATCCGGAACCCCCGTGACGGCCCAGCGCCGGGGAGGGAGAGAAGTGATGACGCCCGATTCGACAGAGCCCGCTCACACGGTTACAGGGGGCCATGTGCGTACTCCTGTCGCCGGCGGATCCGGCCACCGCCGTCGACAACGGACCGTCGGAAACACGAAGAGGTCCCCTGACCACCGAAGGCGGTCAGGGGACCTCTCACGCTGTGGAGCCTAGGGGAGTCGAACCCCTGACATCTGCCATGCAAAGACAGCGCTCTACCAACTGAGCTAAGGCCCCGGAACGGCGACGACGACCGAGGGGAACGATTCCCCGGCAACCGCCGTGCACCAGAGTACCGGGTCACCCCCGTGATCCTGCAAAAACATTGGGGTTCCGACTGGACTCCCCCTGACCGGACACGCTCCGTAAGATGCAGCACGAGGTTCGCAGCAGCGAAGCCGCTTGGGGAAGCGATGGGGAGACGCAATGGACGCAGCGCAGCAGGAGACAACCGCAAGAGCCAGGGAACTGCAGCGCAGCTGGTACGGAGAGCCCTTGGGGGCCCTCTTCCGTCGCCTCATCGACGACCTCGGGCTCAATCAGGCCCGGCTCGCAGGCGTCCTCGGGCTGTCGGCTCCGATGCTGTCCCAGCTGATGAGCGGCCAGCGCGCCAAGATCGGCAATCCCGCGGTGGTCCAACGCGTCCAGGCTCTGCAGGAGTTGGCGGGCCAGGTCGCCGACGGCAGCGTGAGCGCCGTGGAGGCGACCGCGCGGATGGACGAGATCAAGAAGTCACAGGGCGGCTCCGTCCTCACCGGCACCAACCAGTCGACCGGCACCTCGGGCGGACCGACGGTCCGGCGCGTGGTGCGTGAGATCCAGTCCCTGCTCCGCTCGGTGGCAGCGGCCGGGGACATCATCGATGCCGCGGACTCCCTCGCCCCGACCCATCCGGAGCTGGCAGAGTTCCTCCGTGTGTACGGTGCCGGGCGCACGGCCGACGCAGTGTCCCACTTCGAGTCGCACCAGAGCTGAGCGAGGCATTCGCTTCCATGAGGAACGGGGAGCTGGCGCAGCACCATGGGTGAGCTCTTCGCTGGTCGGTACGAACTGATCGACCCGATCGGACGCGGTGGTGTCGGCGCGGTGTGGCGCGCCTGGGACCACCGTCGTCGCCGCTATGTGGCAGCGAAGGTTCTGCAGCGGAGCGACGCGCACACCCTGCTCCGCTTCGTGCGTGAGCAGGCGCTGCGGATCGACCATCCCCATGTCCTCGCCCCGGCCAGCTGGGCCGCGGACGACGGCAAGGTGCTGTTCACCATGGACCTGGTGAGCCGTGGCTCGCTGGCTCACGTCATCGGTGACTACGGGCCGCTGCCACCGCGGTTCGTGTGCGCCCTGCTCGACCAGTTGTTGTCCGGACTTGCCGCGGTGCACGCGGAGGGGGTCGTGCACCGCGACATCAAGCCGGCCAACATTCTGATGGAGGCGACCGGGAAGGGGCGGCCCCATCTGAGGGTCTCCGACTTCGGGATCTCCATGCGCAAGGGCGAGCCCGGCTGACCGAGACGAACTACGTGGTGGGAACGCCCGGTTACTTGCGCCGGAGCAGATGCTCGGCGCGGAGCCGGACTTCACCGCCGACCTCTTCGCCGTCGGCCTCGTCGCCCTCTATCTGCTCCAGGGCAGAAAGCCCGACTCCCAGGCTCTGGTCGAACGCTTCGCCAACCACAGCACGCCGGGCGCCGCCCAGGGGATCCCCGAGCCGCTCTGGCAGGTGCTCGCCGGCCTGCTGCAGCCGGACCCGCAGGTGCTGTTCCGCACAGCCACCGGGGCGCGCAAGGCGCTCACAGCCGCTGTGGAGATGCTCCCCGAGCCCGCGCCGGACGAGGAGCCCGTCGAGATCTTCGACCAACTGGGGCCGCTCCCGGCCGGTTTCGGCCCGAACGGCCCGGAGACCGCCGCCCAGCAGGCCTCCGATCAGTCATCGCCCCCACAGCAGCCCTCTCCGCCGTCGGAGACGGGGGGCCCTGGCCGGACGGCTGAACCGGTGTCCGAACGGTCCCGTGCGGCTGGCCCTGCCCCGGCATCGAGAAGGCGGCGGCCTCCCGGTCAGCCGGCACCCGGCGCCGTGCCAGCAGCGTCCAGACCCCGAGACCGAGCACCAGAACCGTCCCCCGCGCCGATCCCCGCGGCGGCGACGAGCACCATCGTGTGGCTCTTCGCCGTCTCTTCGGCGTTCTTGCCGCTGTCCGCGGCCGCCTGGTCGTCCTCGGTGACCTGGAAGTCATCAACCGGGCCCGCGTACGCGGGCGACGACGTCGGCTCGCCCTTGACGTTCACCCGCAGCGTCAGCGGAATCGCAGCCTTCCCGTACGACTCCGCGATCTCCGGGCTGAGCGTGACCGAGAGGTAGTACCAGCCCGCGAACCGCATGGCGCCGACGGAATCGTCGGAGTCGTAGCGGTTCTGGTACGCCACGGGCGGGAGCGGGTCGAGCGGGATCGACTTCTGCTTGCCGTCGTAGTACATGCTCGACTCGTCGTCGACGAAGCCCCTCGCCGGGTTGAAGAGGGCGAGCACCAGGGCGTTGCCGACGCTCTTGAGCCCGTCGCCCTTGGGGCTGTTGGCGAGGTCGGCACCGGCGAAGATCTGCTGCCCCCAGTCGACCGGCACCTGGTAGAAGGGCGTCTGGCCGGGCTTGATCTCGTCCTTCCACTCGCCCTGCTTGAGGCCGGTGGAGTCGTGGAAGCTGGTGCGCCGTGACGTGTCTGCGGGCCGTCGGCCGGTGCCGCGGGCAAGGCGGAGGGCCAGCTCTCGGGAGCGGCGGTGGGGCAGGCGGTCTTCAGGGCGGGCTCGGAGACGTAACGGAGCTCCACGTCCCACGGTCCGGGTGTGGACGTGGTCCCGCTCGACCGTGAATCGCCCTTGTTGTCCGTCGGCTTGTCGCCCTGCTCGTCCGTGTCGGCGGCCGGCACGGGCGCGTCGTGCTGCGGCCCGGCCAGTTCGTCGCCCAGGACCGCGAGCAGCGCCCCTCCGATCGTCGCCACCGTCGCACGACGGCACCGTCATGCTTCACCGTGATCCCCCACAACCCCCAAAATTTGCTACCGCAAGCCATCGATTTGCTGGAGCGAACTCAAGTGGATTGTGTCACGGTCACGCAACAGCGGGTGGCGGCCGGTGCCGCCCGGCGTCGGCCGACGACGAACGCTCCGGCGGAACCGCCCGGGCGGCACGAAGCCCCGGCCGCTTCCGCGACCGGGGCTCATGTCCAAGAAACGCTGCGTCTCACACACCCGAACCTGCGGGCACGGAGTCGGTCGCCTCCGTCCACAGATCCTGCTCGGCGCGATCCGCCTGGATCTGGCGGTACACGAGGAGCCCGCCGATGGCGGCCAGTGCGACCAGGAGAAGCTTCTTCACCGCGCGACCTCGTCTTTCCTTGACGTATGAGGACTTCTGGCGCCCGACTATACACACCGACCGATACCGATCGGTGACCTACGTTCCCCCGGCACACACTCATGCCACTCCCCAACTCGGGCCACGGGCAAAGCGGCAGGCCCGGACGGAGATCCTCCGTCCGGGCCTGCCGTCGCTGCGGGACCGGATGACAAAGGCCCCCAACCGGAATCGGCTGGGGGCCTTTGCACTGGTGGGGCTAACAGGATTTGAACCTGTGGCCTCATCCTTATCAGGGATGCGCTCTAACCAACTGAGCTATAGCCCCGCCGCGCTGCGCGCTGACCTCTGAAGATTAGCGCACACGCGGTGCAGCGCCAAAATCGGAATCCGCGGACCCCGGAGCGGCGCTACTCGTCCTCGGCGAGCGTGAGCTCGACACCGCCCACAAAACCGGCGGAGAGGTTGTAGATGAAGGCTCCGAGCGTCGCCAGGGCCGTGGCCAGGACCACATCGATCACCGCGATGACCGAGGTGAAGATGAGGACCCGCGGGAGCGACAGGAACGACTGGAGGTCGAAGCCGTTGCCCTCGTTCGAGCCGGTCGCCTCGCTGATCGTGCCGCCGACGGTCGAGAACACTCCCATCGCGTCCATGACCATCCACAGCACTGCCGCCGCGACCACCGTGCACACGCCCAGCGCGATGGAGAGCAGGAAGCTGACCTTCATCACCGACCACGGGTCGGCCTTGGCCACCCGCAGCCGCGCCTTGCGCGTACGCGGCGTCGTACGGGCCCCTGTGCGCGGCCGGCGCACGGTGGCGCCCGCCTGCTGCCCGGTCCGCTGCTGACCACCGTGTGTGCCGTCCGGCGAGGGATACGCCTGCGGCGGGTGGTACGGCTGCCCGGCCTGCTGCGGAGTGGGCTGCTCGCCGCCAAACATCTCGTACGGGGGCTGGTGCCCCCGGGTGTCCGTCACTGTGGCCCCCTGGGAGTCCGCGGCAGGGCCACGGGCACCGTTCGCTCCGGATGCGGATGATCCGGCGCCCGTGGCTCCACTCACGCTCTACTCCTCGTGCTCCCCTGCCGAAGGCTGTGTGCCCTCGGCTGCCGCCTCAACCGTCTCCGCGCCGGCCTCTTCGGTCGCGTCGGCCGGAGCGGCCCCCTCGACCTCTTCGGCCTCGCGACCGGCCTCGGCGTTACGAGCGATGCCGACGACGGCATCGCGCTTGCCCAGGTTGATCAGTTGGACGCCCATGGTGTCACGGCCCGTCTCCCTGACTTCGCTGACTCGCGTGCGAATCACACCGCCCCCGAGCGTGATGGCGAGGATCTCGTCGGACTCCTCGACCACCAGTGCACCCACGAGCGAACCACGGTCCTCCACGATCTTGGCGGCCTTGATACCGAGGCCGCCGCGACCCTGGACGCGGTACTCGTCGACAGCGGTCCGCTTCGCGTACCCGCCATCGGTGGCAGTGAACACGAACGTACCGGCCCGGACGACATTCATCGAGAGCAGTTCGTCGCCTTCCCGGAAACTCATGCCCTTGACGCCGGACGTCGCGCGTCCCATCGGGCGCAGCGCCTCGTCGGTCGCGGTGAACCGGATCGACTGCGCCTTCTTGCTGATGAGCAGCAGATCGTCCTCCGCGGACACCAGCTCGGCACCGATCAGCTCGTCGTCGCCGCCGCTCTCCGTCTCGCGGAGGTTGATCGCGATGACACCGCCGGAGCGTGGCGAGTCGTAGTCCTTGAGGGGCGTCTTCTTCACCAGGCCGGCCTTGGTCGCGAGCACCAGGTAGGGCACGGCCTCGTAGTCGCGGATCGCCAGGATCTCGGCGATCTGCTCGTCCGGCTGGAAGGCCAGCAGGTTGGCCACGTGCTGGCCGCGCGCGTCCCGGCCGGCGTCCGGCAGCTCGTAGGCCTTGGCGCGGTAGACCCGGCCCTTGTTGGTGAAGAACAGCAGCCAGTGGTGGGTGGTGGAGACGAAGAAGTGGTCGACGATGTCGTCTTCCTTCAGCTTCGTGCCGCGCACGCCCTTGCCGCCGCGCTTCTGCGAGCGGTAGTCGTCGGTCTTCGTGCGCTTCACATAGCCGCCACGGGTGATCGTGACGACGATGTCCTCCTCGGCGATCAGGTCCTCGATGGACATGTCACCGTCGAAGGGCACCAGCTTGGAGCGACGGTCGTCGCCGAACTTTTCGACCAGCGCCGCCAGTTCGTCACTGACGATGCCGCGCTGCTTCTCGGGCGAGGCGAGGATCGCGTTGTATTCGTTGATCTTCGCCTGCAGCTCGTCGTGCTCCTGCACGATCTTCTGGCGCTCCAGGGCGGCCAGCCGGCGCAGCTGCATCTCGAGGATCGCGTTCGCCTGGATCTCGTCAATCTCCAGCAGGCCCATCAGGCCCTCGCGCGCGACGTCGACCGTGTCGCTGCGCCGGATCAGCGCGATGACCTCGTCGATCGCGTCCAGCGCCTTGAGCAGACCGCGCAGGATGTGCGCGCGCTCCTCCGCCTTGCGCAGCCGGAACTTGGTGCGCCGGACGATGACCTCGATCTGGTGCGTCACCCAGTGGCGGATGAACGCGTCCAGCGACAGGGTGCGGGGCACACCGTCGACGAGCGCCAGCATGTTGGCGCCGAAGTTCGTCTGCAGGTCGGTGTGCTTGTAGAGGTTGTTCAGCACGACCTTCGCGACCGCGTCGCGCTTCAGCACGATCACCAGGCGCTGACCGGTGCGCGACGAGGTCTCGTCACGGACGTCGGCGATGCCGCCGATCTTGCCGTCCTTCACCAGGTCGGCGATCTTCTGCGCCAGGTTGTCAGGGTTGGTCTGGTACGGAAGTTCCGTGACCACCAGGCACTGGCGGTTCTGGATCTCCTCGACCTCGACGACCGCGCGCATCGTGATGGAGCCGCGACCGGTGCGGTACGCCTCCTCGATGCCCTTGCGGCCCACGACCAGCGCGCCGGTCGGGAAGTCGGGGCCCTTGATCCGCTCGATCAGGGCCTCGAGCAGCTCCTCGTGAGAGGCCTCGGGGTGCTCCAGCGCCCACTGGGCGCCGGCCGCGACCTCGCGGAGGTTGTGCGGCGGGATGTTGGTGGCCATACCGACGGCGATACCGGCACTGCCGTTGATCAGCAGGTTCGGGAAACGCGCCGGCAGAACCGTCGGCTCCTGGTTGCGGCCGTCGTAGTTGTCCTGGAAGTCGACGGTCTCCTCGTCGATGTCCCGGAGCATCTCCATGGACAGCGGCACCATCTTGCACTCGGTGTACCGCATGGCGGCAGCCGGGTCGTTGCCGGGAGAGCCGAAGTTTCCGTTGGAGTCCACCAGCGGCATGCGCATCGACCACGGCTGGGCGAGGCGCACCAGGGCGTCATAGATCGAGGAGTCGCCGTGCGGGTGGTACGTGCCCATGACGTCGCCGACGACGCGCGCGCACTTGTAGAAGCCCTTCTCGGGCCGGTAACCGCCGTCGTACATCGCGTACAGCACGCGACGGTGAACGGGCTTCAGACCGTCCCGCACGTCGGGCAGCGCACGCGAGACGATGACGGACATCGCGTAGTCGAGGTACGAGCGCTGCATCTCGGTCTCGAGCCCCACGGGCTCCACGCGCATGCCCACGCCCGGAACGATGGGCTCCTCTTCGGGCGTCACTTTGGTGTTCTCGTCGGCCATTGCTGGTCGTCAGTCCTTTCGTGCGGTCAGCTGAGACCGACTCAGATGTCGAGGAAACGAACGTCCTTGGCGTTGCGCTGGATGAACGAGCGCCGCGCCTCCACGTCCTCACCCATCAGCACAGAGAACAGGTCGTCCGCCTGGGCCGCGTCGTCCAGCGTGACCTGGCCGAGCACTCGGTGGTCCTGGTCCATGGTGGTGATGCGCAGCTCCTCGGCGTTCATCTCGCCGAGGCCCTTGAAGCGCTGGATCGAGTCTTCCCTGACCCTCTTGCCGTTCCGCTTGCCCAGCTCGACCAGGGCGTCACGTTCACGGTCGGAGTAGGCGTACTCGAAGTCGTCCCGGCCCCACTTGATCTTGTAGAGCGGCGGGCGCGAGAGGAAGACGTGACCCGCCTCGACCAGCGGCCGCATGAAGCGGAAGAGGAAAGTCAGCAGCAGCGTGTTGATGTGCTGGCCGTCGACGTCGGCGTCCGCCATCAGGATGATCTTGTGATAGCGGAGCTTCTCGATGTCGAAGTCCTCGTGGACACCGGTGCCGAAGGCCGAAATGAGCGCCTGCACCTCGGTGTTCTGGAGGATCTTGTCGATCCGCGCCTTCTCGACGTTCAGGATCTTCCCCCGGATGGGCAGGATGGCCTGGTACATCGGGTTGCGGCCGGACTTCGCCGAGCCGCCGGCGGAGTCACCCTCGACGATGAAGATCTCGCACTTCGTCGGGTCGTTGGACTGGCAGTCGCTCAGCTTGCCCGGGAGGGAGGCGGACTCCAGCAGGCCCTTGCGGCGCGTCAGGTCGCGCGCCTTGCGGGCCGCGACGCGTGCCGTCTGCGCCTGGATGCCCTTGCGGATGATGTCCGCGGCCTCGTTGGGGTTGCGGTCGAACCAGTCGGTGAGGGTCTCGTGGACGACCTTCTGCACGAAGGTCTTCGCCTCGGTGTTGCCCAGCTTGGTCTTCGTCTGGCCCTCGAACTGCGGCTCGCCGAGCTTGATCGAGATGATCGAGGTGAGACCCTCGCGGATGTCCTCGCCCGAGAGGTTGTCGTCCTTCTCGCGCAGCAGCTTCTTGTCGCGCGCGTACCGGTTCACCAGGCCCGTCAGAGCGGAGCGGAAGCCCTCTTCGTGGGTACCGCCCTCGTGGGTGTGGATGGTGTTCGCGAAGGAGTACACACCCTCGGTGTACTGCGAGTTCCACTGCATCGCGATCTCGACGGAGAGCATCCGCTCCTTGTCCTCGGCCTCGATGTCGATGACCGTGGGGTGGATGAGCTCGCCCTTGCGGGAGTTCAGGTACTTCACGAAGTCGACGATGCCGCCCTCGTAGTGGTACTTGACCGTACGGGCCGGCTCCGCGATGTCCTCCGGCTCCTCGCCCGTCTCCGCGCCCGCGGTGGCCTTGGCCGACTCACGCTCGTCCGTGAGCGTCAGGGTCAGGCCCTTGTTGAGGAAGGCCATCTCCTGGAAGCGGCGCGAGAGCGTCTCGAAGGAGTACTCCGTCGTCTCGAAGATGTCGGGGTCCGCCCAGAACGTGACGGTGGTGCCGGTCTCGGTGGTCTCCTCGTTCCGCGCCAGGGGGGCGGTGGGCACGCCGAGCTTGTAGTCCTGCGTCCAGCGGTAGCCGTTTCGCTTGACCTCGACCGCGACCCTGGACGACAGCGCGTTGACGACGGAGACACCGACGCCGTGCAGGCCGCCGGAAACCGCGTAGCCGCCGCCACCGAACTTGCCGCCCGCGTGCAGCACGGTCAGGACGACCTCGACGGCCGGCTTGTTCTCGGACGGAACGATGTCCACCGGGATGCCTCGGCCGTTGTCGACGACCCGTACGCCGCCGTCGGCGAGGATCGTGACATCGATCGTGTCGGCGTGGCCGGCCATCGCCTCGTCGACGGAGTTGTCGACGACCTCTTGGACGAGGTGGTGCAGACCGCGCTCACCGGTCGAGCCGATGTACATGCCGGGGCGCTTGCGGACCGCGTCCAGACCCTCGAGGACGGTGATCGCGCTGGCGTCGTACGAGGCGGTGACCTCGCCGTTCCCACCGGCAGGGGTGGACGGTGTGTTCTCGTTGGGGTTGCCGGAATCGGCCACGAAGCGCCCTTTCTGGCACAGCACGAGCCGTTCTCCGGCTAGCGGGAGCGGCTGCGTCGTTCGGCATCTAATCGACGTGTCCCGCAACAGAAGCGGGACTGTGGACCAGTCTACCGGTATCGCAGACACTAATGGGGGTTTGCCGGTAGCTGAGTCCGCCTGTGCCGCCCTGAACCGTCACCGTCCGACTCCCCATATCCGGGAAGGGGCTCCAAGAGGCTCACACGGGCTTTGAGCGCTTCGGGCTGTCAACCTCCCGCTACCGTGAGGGACACCTCACTCGCACCGGACGGTTCCTCCTGTCGCAGACGGCACCCGCCCCGGCGAAACCTCAGCCGTACGTGTCGCCGGGGCCGGTGCTGCCCGGTGCCCGCAGAGGGCCGTAGCGGCGCTGCGGGCCCCCGGGCCCCAGCACCTTGATCACGCGGACGGTGCCGTGGCCCAGGTCCTCGTTGAGCCGCGCCACCAGGCGCGGAGCGAGCAGGCGCAGCTGCGTCGCCCAGGCCGTCGAGTCGCACTGGACCGTGAGCACCCGCTCGTCGGGTGCCTCGTCGTATCGCAGCGGTGCGCAGTGCTTCGCCAGGTCCTCGCCCACGATCTGGGGCCAGCGGCCCATCACACCGCCCACGGCGGCCGGCGTCTCCCAGCCCCGCTCGGTGATCAGACGGTTGATCGCGGCGCCCAGCGGCAGCGGATCACGCCCGTCCGCCCTGGCCCCGGACCGCAGACCGCCGCCCCGCCGGGCCTGCTTCTTCTGCTGCGCGGCCGCGCCGCGGGCCTTGGCCTGCTCCTTCGCGGCGCGCAGCGCCACCCGGGCCAGGTCCACACCCGACGACTCGGCCGCCTTGGGGGTCTGCGGCTCCGCCGGCCGCTCCGCGTTCTCGCCGGTCATACCCGCTCCACCGCCCCGCCGGCGACGGTGAACCGCGCGCCGGCCAGCACTGCGGGTACATCGTCGTCGACTGCGGCGGTCACCAGTACCTGCTCACCCGGAGCGACCAGCTCGGCCAGCCGCTCCCGGCGCCGGGCGTCCAGCTCCGCGAAGACGTCGTCGAGGACCAGCACCGGCTCGTTGCCCTCGGCCCGCAGCAGGTCGTACGAGGCCAGCCGCAGCGCCAGCGCGAACGACCACGACTCGCCGTGGCTCGCGTATCCCTTGGCGGGCAGCTGCCCCAGCCTGAGGACCAGCTCGTCACGGTGCGGGCCGGCCAGGGTCACGCCACGCTCGATCTCCTGCTTGCGCACTTCGGCCAGCGCGGCCATCAGCTGCTCGTACAGCTCCTCGCGGCTGTGTGCCTCGCCCGCGGGACCGGCGGAGGAACGGTACTCCAGCGCGACGGGACCGCCTCCCGGGGCGAGCGCCTCGTACGCCTTGTCGGCCAGCGGCTGCAGAGCGGCGATCAGGTCCAGCCGCTGGGCCAGGACCTCCGCACCCGCCCGCGCCAGATGCTGGTCCCACACGTCGAGCGTGGACAGGTCCATGCCCCGTCCGCCGTGGCGGCGCGCCATGGCCGCCGACTTCAGCAGGGTGTTGCGCTGCTTCAGCACCCGCTCGTAGTCGGAACGCACACCCGCCATCCGCGGCGAACGCGCGGTTACCTGCTCGTCGAGGAAGCGCCGGCGCTCGCCCGGGTCGCCCTTCACCAGCGCCAGATCCTCCGGCGCGAACAGGACCGTACGCACTATCCCCAGGACGTCACGGGGTTTGACCTGCGAGGACCTGTTGATCCGAGCGCGATTCGCCCTGCCCGGATTCAGCTCGAGCTCGACCAGCTGCGAGCGCTCCCCCTGGGTCACGGCCGCCCGGATCACCGCCCGGTCGGCCCCCATCCGCACCAGCGGAACATCGGAGGAGACCCGGTGGCTGGCCAGCGTCGCGAGATAGCCGACGGCCTCGACGAGGTTCGTCTTGCCCTGCCCGTTCGCCCCCACGAAAGCGGTGACGCCCGGATCGAGCGGGACCTCGACCCGGGCGTACGAGCGGAAGTCGGCCAGCGACAGATGCGTGACGTGCATGGTGTGCGCCGACCTTCCCCCGGCATGGCTGTGCGGTGTGATGCACAGCCTGTGGACTACTTCGCGCTCTCCACCGCGTGGCCGCCGAACTGGTTGCGCAGCGCCGCGATCATCTTCATCTGCGGCGAGTCGTCCTGGCGGGACGCGAAGCGGGCGAACAGCGATGCGGTGATCGCGGGCAGCGGGACCGCGTTGTCGATGGCGGCTTCCACGGTCCACCGGCCCTCGCCGGAGTCCTGTGCATAGCCGCGCAGCTGGTCGAGGTGCTCGTCCTCGTCCAGCGCGTTGACCGCGAGGTCCAGCAGCCAGGAACGGATGACCGTGCCCTCCTGCCAGGAGCGGAAGACCTCACGCACATCGGTGACGGAGTTGACCTTCTCGAGGAGCTCCCAGCCCTCCGCGTAGGCCTGCATCATCGCGTACTCGATGCCGTTGTGGACCATCTTGGCGAAGTGGCCGGCGCCGACCTTGCCGGCGTGCACGGAGCCGAACTCGCCCTCGGGCTTGAGGGCGTCGAAGATCGGCTGCACCTTGGCGACGTTTTCTGCGGTGCCGCCGTACATCAGCGCGTAGCCGTTCTCCAGGCCCCAAACGCCTCCGGAGACACCGCAGTCGACGAAGCCGATGTCCTTCAGGCCCAGCTCGACCGCGTGCTTCTCGTCGTCCGTCCAGCGGGAGTTACCGCCGTCGACGACGACGTCGCCCGGGGAGAGCAGTTCGGCGAGCTCGTCGATCGTGGACTGCGTGGCGGCACCTGCGGGGACCATGACCCAGATGACCCTGGGGCCCTTGAGCTTGCCCACAAGCTCCTCAAGGCTGTGGACATCGGCGAGGTCCTGGTTGCGGTCGTACCCGATGACGGTGTGGCCGGCGCGGCGAATGCGCTCGCGCATGTTGCCGCCCATCTTGCCGAGACCGACGAGACCGAGCTCCATCAGATGATTCCTCAATCGTTGTGTGCAGTACCTACCCGTGTCCGAGCCTACGCCCGGGCACGGGTGCACACCTGTGGGGTCAAGCGCTCAAAAGCCGCTGATCAGCCGCTCAGACGCACCGGCATGATCAGGTACTTGTAGGCCTCGTCCGCCTCCGCGTCCACAGCCGGCCTGCCGCTCAGCAGGGCGGGCTTGGTCGACGTGGTGAACGAGAGCTGAGCGACGGGCGAGTCGATGGCGCTCAGACCGTCCAGCAGGAAGGTCGGGTTGAAGGCGATCGAGATGTCGTCACCCTCGAGCTGCGCGTCGACACGCTCCACAGCCTGTGCGTCGTCGCTGGAACCGGCCTCAAGGATGAGCACGCCCTGCTCGAAGCTCAGCCGCACCGGGGTGTTCCGCTCGGCGACGAGAGCCACACGCTTGACGGCCTCGACGAACGGAGCGGTCTCGATGACGGCCACCGAATTGAACTCAGTGGGGAAGAGGGTCCGGTACTTGGGCAGGTCGCCCTCGAGCAGACGGGTCGTGGTCCGGCGCCCGGCGCCCTCGAAGCCGATCAGACCCTCACCGGCACCGGAGCCGGAGAGCGCCAGGGTGACCGTGTCACCGCTGGTCAGCGCCTTGGCCGTGTCCAGCAGCGTCTTGGCGGGCACCAGAGCGACCGCGGAGGCGTCCGGGTTCTCGGGCTTCCACAGGAACTCGCGGACCGCGAAGCGGTAGCGGTCGGTGGAGGCCAGGGTGACGGTGTCGCCCTCGATCTCGATCCGCACACCGGTCAGGACGGGAAGGGTGTCGTCACGGCCGGCGGCGATGGCGACCTGCGCCGCGGCGGAGGCGAAGACCTCGCCGGGCACGGTGCCGGTCGCGGTCGGCATCTGCGGCAGGGCCGGGTACTCCTCCACAGGCAGGGTGTGGAGTGTGAACCGGGAGGATCCGCAGACCACGGTCGCCCGTACGCCGTCTGTGGAAATCTCCACCGGACGGTTGGGGAGAGCGCGGCAGATGTCGGCGAGGAGGCGGCCGGAGACCAGGACGGTGCCGTCCTCGTCCACCTCGGCCTCCACGGAGACCCGCGCCGAGACCTCGTAGTCGAAGCTCGAGAAGCTGAGGGCGCCGTCCTCCGCCTTCAGCAGAAGGCCCGCGAGAACGGGCGCCGGCGGACGGGCCGGGAGGCTACGAGCTACCCACGCCACCGCCTCCGCGAGTACATCGCGCTCCACCCGGATCTTCACCGGAACCGCCTCCTGCTGTTGCTGGCTCGCCCTGCTGGCCTTCGTCGTCGGCTTGATGCCGGAGACCAGTCTGACGCACCGCGCCGACAGTCGGTGCGGGTCGGGGTCAAGTCGCTGCGAGAGACAGCGGGCGTCCCGGGCTCGAGTTGTACACAGGGCCCTCTTCGAAGCGAATTCCCCGGTAACTCTAAGTGGGAGTAGTAGTAGGGGCTGTGGAAACCGTGGATAACGTCATCGACGCAGGTCAGAGCCACTTTTTTGTCCACTGTGCCTGTGGGTGGAACCCGTGGACAACCCGGGCGTTCTGTGGACGCGCGAAAGTTCTGCACACCCGATGCACAGCCGAGGGGCACTTCTCCCCAGCGCCGTCCCCAGCTTTACCCACGTTCCCCACAGGCCAACCGACCTCGTTGGTGTGACGGCTTTCACTCGAGGCGGTGAGCGGGTGTGTTTCGTTGCCGAACAGTGGACAGGCGTGTGGAGAAGCTGTGGGCAACGCGCCGTTGCCTGTGGGCCGCCGGTGGACAACAACGATCAAGGCCTGTGGAAGCTTTCTGTGTCCACAGTCTGTGGAGTCCGGTTGGCCACAAATCCCCAAGGTACTGACCTGGGGCGACGACTCTCCGGCCGGTGCGCCTGTGGACGGGGTCTGGACAACTTCACGGTCCCCAGGTTGTGGACGGAAGATTTCTCCGCCATCTGTGGAGAACTGCTCGAACTCGGCTCGCATTCGAACAGGGCCGAGGCGGAGGGCACGCTCGACAGGGGGCGCAGGAACGTCGGTACAGGGCGCAGGAACGTCGGTACAGGGCTCGGGAGCGACGGAGGGCGCCCCGGGAAGGTGTCCCGGAGCGCCCTCAGAAGTCGCGCTGGAGGCTCTGTCAGCCGTTCTTGATGCGGTTGGTGAGCTCGGTGACCTGGTTGTAGATCGACCGTCGCTCCGCCATCAGCGCGCGGATCTTCCGGTCCGCGTGCATCACCGTCGTATGGTCACGGCCGCCGAACTGCGCGCCGATCTTCGGCAGTGAGAGGTCCGTGAGCTCCCTGCACAGGTACATGGCGATCTGCCGCGCCGTCACCAGCACGCGGCTGCGGGACGATCCGCAGAGATCTTCCACCGTGAGTCCGAAGTAGTCCGCGGTGGCCGCCATGATGGCGCTCGCGGTGATCTCGGGGGCCGCGTCCTCACCGCCGGGGATCAGATCCTTCAGCACGATCTCGGTGAGTCCGAGGTCGACCGGCTGCCGGTTGAGCGACGCGAACGCCGTCACGCGGATCAGCGCGCCCTCCAGCTCCCGGATGTTGCGCGAGATACGGGAGGCGATGAACTCCAGGACCTCCGGAGGCGCGTTGAGCTGCTCCTGGACCGCCTTCTTCCGCAGGATCGCGATACGCGTTTCGAGCTCCGGCGGCTGCACGTCCGTGGTCAGACCCCACTCGAAGCGGTTGCGCAGCCGGTCCTCGAGCGTCATCAGCTGCTTGGGCGGCCGGTCCGAGGACAGCACGATCTGCTTGTTCGCGTTGTGGAGGGTGTTGAAGGTGTGGAAGAACTCCTCCTGCGTCGACTCCTTGCTCGCCAGGAACTGGATGTCGTCGACGAGGAGGATGTCCACGTCCCGATAGCGCTTGCGGAAGGTGTCGCCCTTGCCGTCGCGGATCGAGTTGATGAACTCGTTGGTGAACTCCTCAGAGCTCACATACCGCACCCGGGTCCCCGGATAGAGGCTGCGGGCGTAGTGCCCGATCGCGTGCAGCAGGTGCGTCTTGCCGAGGCCCGACTCCCCGTAGATGAAAAGGGGGTTGTACGCCTTGGCCGGAGCCTCCGCGACCGCCACGGCCGCCGCGTGCGCGAAGCGGTTGGAGGCGCCGATGACGAAGGTGTCGAAGAGGTACTTGGGGTTGAGTCGGGCGTGCGGCTCACCGGGGCCCGGTGCCGGTGCGGGCTGCGCGCCCAGCGGGCCGGGTGCTCCCGAGGGGCCGCCGCGGCGCGGTGCCTGCGGCTCGGGCAGCTCACGGCGCTCCGGGTGGGGCTCGTACTGCCGGCTCTCGGGAGGCTGCGGCGACCGGTAGTCGTGCTGAGGCCGACGCGGCGGAGCGGAGGCGTAGGGGTCGCGGTCCTGGAAGCCGCCGAGTCGCGGCTGCTGCCACGACAGGTCCTCCTGGGTGCGCGGCCATGCGCCGGGTTCGGGGCGCTGCTGGTACTCGGGGTAGGCCGGCCGGGCCGTGGGCAGGCCGTCGTCGGAACCGGAGCGGTGCCCGTACGTGTCGTAGGGATCGCTCTGCCGGGGCTCGTCGTGCTGCGGGCCCGGATAACGCGGCGCCTGCTGCTGATGATGCGGAGGCGCCTGGGGACCGGGCGCCTCACCGACCGAATCGTCGACGGTGATCGCGATCCGGATGGGGCGGCCGCACTCGCGGCTCAGCGTCTCGCTGATGAGCGGGGCCAGCCGGCCCTCGAGGACGCGCTTCCCCCACTCGTTGGGCACGGCGAGCAGAGCGGTGTCGGCGACCAGGGCGAGCGGCTGGCAGCGCTCGATCCACTGTTTGTCCTTCGGCTCGACCCCCTGCTGGCCCTCGTCGAGGAGCTGCTCCAGCACTCGTGGCCACACTGCGGCAAGATCGGCAGGTACGTCAGCCACAAGGCACGCTCTCTCGCAGGTCCCACGAATGTGTGGTTCTCGGGACGGGATGGGAAGACAGGCAGGAAAAGAATCCAAGTTCAGCCACGGTAGTCAGGGCGACCCGCGCGGTTCAAGTTGTTGTCCACAGCCTGTGCACAGTGGACCACGGCGCAGGGTTGGTTTGACCGGATGGCGTAGCCGCGCGTACCGTAACCAGGTCGAGTTGTCGATGGCTGCTGCCGCCTGCCTCCGATGGGCAAAGATCACGGTCTGTGATCGTGAAGCGGTGTGCACTCGGGCGTAATCGCGAGCTACTCGTGGGCGCACGGTGACAGCCAGGCGATGTCCCGCCACCAACGAATCATTTCTGGAGCCCCCGAGTGAGCAAGCGCACCTTCCAGCCGAACAACCGTCGTCGCGCCAAGACCCACGGCTTCCGCCTGCGGATGCGCACCCGTGCCGGCCGCGCGATTCTCGCGAACCGCCGTGGCAAGGGCCGCGCCAACCTGTCCGCCTGATCGCGTACAGGTCGGTCATGACGTGCTGCCTACCGAGAATCGGCTGAGGCGGCGCGAGGACTTCGCGACCGCGGTACGCCGAGGTCGCAGGGCCGGTCGGCCGCTTCTCGTCGTCCACCTACGCAGCGGTACAACGGACCCGCACGCGCCTGGGGAGAACACTTCCCCGACGTGTGCGGGTTTCGTCGTGAGCAAGGCTGTGGGCGGTGCCGTCGTCCGTAACAAGGTCAAGCGGAGACTGCGCCACCTCATGCGCGATCGGCTCTCCGAGCTGCCCCCCGGTAGCCTGGTGGTCGTACGGGCGCTGCCCGGCGCGGGCGACGCCGAACATGCTCAGCTGGCCCGAGACCTGGACGCCGCCCTCCGGCGGCTGCTGGGAGGGGGCGCGCGATGAAGTACCCGCTGCTGGCTCTCATCAAGATCTATCAGTGGACGATCAGCCCGCTGCTGGGCCCCGTCTGCAGGTACTACCCGTCGTGTTCCCACTACGGCTACACGGCCATCGACCGGCACGGCGCCATCAAGGGCACGGCGCTGACCGCCTGGCGCATTCTGCGGTGCAATCCGTGGTCGCCGGGTGGGGTGGATCATGTGCCGCCGCGCAAGCGCCCACGGTGGCACGAAATGCTGCGAGCCGCGTTGCGCGGTGACAGCAAGGGCGGGGAATCCGCCGCTGATGTGCCTGCCCAGGGGGCGGCCTCCGCAACCCGGGGCACGGCCGCAGAGACCTCGCCCAATGCTCAAGGAGCCTGATTAGTGGACACGATTGCCAGTCTCTTCAGTTTCATCACCACACCTGTCTCGTGGATCATCGTCCAGTTCCACAGTCTCTACGGGGCGGTCTTCGGTCCTGACACGGGATGGGCCTGGGGACTGTCCATCGTGTCCCTGGTGGTTCTGATCCGGATCTGTCTGATCCCGCTCTTTGTGAAGCAGATCAAGTCGACCCGGAACATGCAGGCGCTCCAGCCGAAGATGAAGGCGATTCAGGAGCGCTACAAGAACGACAAGCAGCGTCAGTCCGAAGAGATGATGAAGCTGTACAAGGAGACGGGCACCAACCCGCTCTCCTCGTGCCTGCCGATCCTCGCGCAGTCGCCGTTCTTCTTCGCGCTCTACCACGTGCTCAGCAAGATTGCTGCGGGGCAGGAGATCGGTGTTCTCAATGAGAGCCTGGTTACCAGTGCTCGCCAGGCCCACATCTTCGGTGCTCCGATCGCGGCCAAGTTCATGGACGACCCGGCGACGGTGCAGGCGCTCTACGCCTCATTGACCGACGTCCGCATCGTCACCTCCATCATGATCATCATGATGTCGGCGTCGCAGTTCTACACGCAGCGCCAGCTGATGCAGAAGAACGTCGACCTGACGGTCAAGACGCCGTTCATGCAGCAGCAGAAGATGCTGATGTACATCTTCCCGGTCATCTTCGCCGTGATGGGTATCAACTTCCCCGTCGGTGTTCTCATCTACTGGCTGACGACCAACCTCTGGACCATGGGTCAGCAGATGTACGTGATCAACCAGAACCCGACGCCGGGCAGCAAGGCCCAGGACCAGTACCTGCAGCGTCTGCTCAAGAGCGTGACGGCCCACAGCGCTGTCCGTTCGCGGCGCAAGCGCACCGTTGTCCAGGGGATCGTGGC
The DNA here is from genome assembly GCF_055566095.1 of Streptomyces sp. NPDC027962. NCBI lineage: Bacteria > Bacillati > Actinomycetota > Actinomycetes > Kitasatosporales > Streptomycetaceae > Streptomyces > Streptomyces sp. NPDC027962. Next base: position 165,497 of record NZ_JBVHTA010000002.1, on the reverse strand, counting down.
CAAGGGCACGGACCGCAACGACAACGAACGTCGCTTCATCACCGGTCTGGCCAAGGCCGGCCTGGCCGCCCAGGCGGACGGCACTGTGGTCAAGAGCGACACCGTCGTGGCCGAGGCGGAGGGCGGTGCGCAGAGGCGTCAGCAGCCCAAGCGTCAGACAAAGTCGAAGCGTCAGGCCGCCACCCAGCCCGGTGCGACCAAGAGCCCTGACGGTGCAGGCACCGCGGCGAAGACGTCCCTTCAGAAGGACCGGCCCGCGGAAGGCCGCTCCAGGGCCAGCTCGTCCGCCGGGGACGCCAAGCCGAATGCGGGCGGTGGCAAGCCCACCGGTTCCGCACGCCAGCCCAAGGCGGGACAGCGCAAGGGGCCGCAGCGGCCCAAGCACCCGTCGTCCAAGAAGTAAAGAAGGAGTCCATCCGTGACGGAAGGCACCATCTCCGCCGCCGGCGAGGCTGGCGACACCCTGACCCGCCTCGAGCAGGAAGGGGAGATCGCGGCTGATTACCTCGAGGGTCTGCTGGACATCGCCGACCTCGACGGTGACATCGACATGGACGTCGAGGCGGACCGCGCCGCAGTCTCGATCATCAGCGACGCCGGCAGCCGCGATCTGCAGAAGCTCGTGGGCCGGGACGGCGAGGTTCTGGAGGCGCTGCAGGAGCTGACGCGTCTGGCAGTGCTCCGGGAGACCGGGGACCGCAGCCGGCTGATGCTCGACATCGCGGGTTTCCGCGCGAAGAAGCGCACGGAACTCGCCGAGCTGGGTGCCAAGGCTGCCGCCGAGGTGAAGACCACCGGGGAGCCGGTCAAGCTCGACCCGATGACGCCCTTCGAGCGCAAGGTCGTGCACGACGCCGTCGCGGCCGCGGGCCTGCGCAGCGAGTCCGAGGGCGAGGAGCCGCAGCGCTTCGTCGTCGTACTCCCTGCCTGACCCACTTGTTCCGTCGGCCCCGTCTGTTCGCAGGCGGGGCCGATCTTTGTCAGCCTGATAGTCAGCCACCACAGTCCACACTGCGGCCAGTGAGGTACGGAAGGACGGTCCCCGTGACGGAGGAAGCACAGCTTCCCCAGGCGCCAGAGGCGGCCCGGACAGTGTTCGGAGAGTACTTTCCGGAGGCTGTGCGCTATGCGGAGCTGCTCGCGGACGCCGGGGTGAAGCGGGGGCTGATCGGGCCTCGCGAAGTACCGCGCTTGTGGGAGAGGCACCTGCTGAACTGTGCCGTTCTCTCGGAAGTCGTGCCGGAGGGAGTGACGGTCTGCGATGTCGGGTCAGGAGCCGGCCTCCCGGGCATTCCGCTGGCGCTGGTCCGCCCGGACCTGAAGATCACGTTGCTGGAGCCACTGCTCCGCAGGACGAACTTCCTGCAGGAAGTGGTGGAGCTGCTCGGCCTCGACCATGTGACCGTGGTGCGGGGACGGGCCGAGGAGGTTCTCGGCAAGGTACCGCCGGTCCACGTGGTGACGGCACGAGCGGTGGCGCCGCTGGACCGGCTCGCCGGCTGGGGAGTTCCCCTGCTGCGCCCTTACGGCGAGATGCTGGCTCTGAAGGGTGACACCGCAGAGGAAGAGATCCAGGGAGCCAGGGCCGCGCTGAGCAAGCTGGGCGTAGTGCAGACCACGGTCCTCCACGTCGGTGAGGGTCTCGTCGATCCGCTGTCCACCGTGGTGCGCGTCGAGGTCGGCGAAAGTCCGGGCGGTGTGAGGTTCGCCGCAAAGAAGGCCAAGGCTGCTCGAACCAGCCGCACCCGTCGTCGCCGCTGAGCCATAGACGTTGCCATCCGTACGCATTTCGGAGTGTCGTCCCGGTGTAGTCCTGCGGCTTGTGCATCGTGTTTCACGTGAAACGTCGCTCACTGCTGCAGGGAATCATCAGCCGCGGCCGTGCGGCCGCCCCGATGAAGGGCCGCAAGCCCCTCTTGCGGGTTACGGATTTGCCCACAGAGGTGGATTCCTCCACAGAACCACGGGCCTCGCTGGTTCGCGACCCCGAAAGCATGGCAGGCTCTGTGCATTGCGAGCCTGATGTCGAGGAGAGTGAATCCTTGCGGTCCGACGCCAACATCGCGGGACCGACGACCGATCCGGTCCCCGGTCCCCGTACCGAGTCCGCGGGGGCGGATGTTTCACGTGAAACGCCGCCCCCCATGGATGACACCCCCATTGGCCGTGCTGCTCAGCTGGCCGTGGAGGCGCTGGGACGTGCCGGTGAGGGTCTGCCCCGACCTGAGCAGACACGCATCATGGTCGTCGCCAACCAGAAGGGCGGCGTCGGGAAGACCACCACCACGGTCAACTTGGCCGCTTCTCTTGCGCTGCACGGCGCACGTGTTCTGGTGATCGACCTGGATCCACAGGGCAATGCCTCCACGGCCCTGGGGATCGATCATCATGCGGAAGTCCCCTCGATCTATGACGTCCTGGTGGAGAGCAAGCCTCTCGCCGAGGTGGTCCAGCCGGTCCCGGATGTCGAAGGACTCTTCTGCGCTCCCGCCACCATCGATCTCGCCGGTGCGGAGATCGAGCTGGTGTCGCTGGTGGCGCGGGAGAGCAGACTGCAGCGTGCGATCCAGGCGTACGAGCAGCCGCTGGACTACATCCTCATCGACTGTCCCCCGTCGCTCGGGCTGCTGACGGTCAATGCGTTGGTCGCCGGCGCCGAGGTGCTGATCCCCATCCAGTGCGAGTACTACGCCCTGGAGGGCCTCGGCCAGCTGCTGCGCAATGTGGATCTGGTTCGAGGCCACCTCAACCCCACGCTCCACGTGTCGACCATCCTGCTCACCATGTACGACGGCAGGACCAGGCTGGCATCGCAGGTTGCCGACGAGGTGCGCAGTCACTTCGGCGAAGAGGTCCTGCGTACGAGCATCCCGCGCTCCGTGCGGATCTCGGAGGCGCCGAGCTACGGCCAGACGGTGCTGACCTACGATCCAGGTTCCAGCGGCTCGCTGTCGTATCTCGAGGCTGCCCGGGAGATCGCGCTCCGCGGGGTCGGAGTCCGCTACGACCCGCAGCATGTCCATGTGGGTCAGAACAGTCAGCAGAACATGTCGGAGGGGATCCAGTGAGCGAGCGACGTAGAGGATTGGGGCGTGGGCTCGGTGCGCTGATTCCTGCCGCTCCGCAGGAGAAGCAGGTGCCTTCCCCGGGGGCTCCGCCGTCTTCGGGCGTATCGCCCGTGCTGACCGCGGAACGGGGAGTGGCGGCAGCCAAGATCGCCACGCTGCCCGCTGCCACGGTGGCGCCGGAGTCAACCGCTCACCAGTCGGAAGAGCAGGCTTCGACGCAGCCGAGCGAGCCGGCCGGCGCGCACTTCGCCGAGCTGCCGCTCGACTCGATCACGCCCAATCCGCGCCAGCCGCGCGAAGTGTTCGACGAGGACGCTCTCGCGGAGCTGGTCACTTCCATCACGGAAGTAGGTCTTCTCCAGCCGGTTGTCGTACGCCAGTTGGGACCGGACCGCTATGAGCTCATCATGGGTGAGCGTCGCTGGCGGGCCTGCCGGGAGGCCGGACTCGACCGGATTCCCGCGATCGTCCGGGACACCGACGACGAGAAGCTTCTGCTCGACGCGCTGCTGGAGAACCTGCACCGCGCCCAGCTGAACCCGCTGGAGGAGGCGGCTGCCTACGACCAGCTCCTCAAGGACTTCAACTGCACGCACGACCAGTTGGCCGACCGGATCGGGCGGTCACGTCCACAGGTGTCCAACACCCTGCGGCTGCTGAGGCTCTCCCCGCCCGTCCAACGCCGGGTCGCAGCGGGAGTGCTGTCGGCGGGCCACGCGCGAGCCCTGCTCTCGGTGGACGACTCCGACGAGCAGGACCGGCTGGCCCATCGGATCGTCGCCGAAGGCCTGTCGGTGCGGGCGGTCGAAGAGATCGTGACGCTGCTCAACTCGAACCCGAAGAGCACGCCCAAGCCCAAGGGCCCACGAGCCGGCGCTCGGCTGTCCCCTGCGCTCTCCGATCTTGCCTCTCGGCTGTCGGACCGGTTCGAGACGAGGGTGAAGGTCGACCTCGGACAGAAGAAGGGCAAGATCGTCGTCGAGTTCGCTTCGATAGACGATCTCGAGCGCATCCTCGGTACCCTCGCACCCGGCGAAGGGCGGGTCCTGGAGAAGGGACTTGGCGAGGAGCTTGCCGAGGGCGAGGGCGAGGGCGAGGACGCCTGAGCCAGTTGGTCGGCAGTGCTGACAGGGCGGGTGGCGTTCCGGATCATGGAACGCCACCCGCCCTTTGCCTTGGTGCGCTATCCCTGCCGGGCCTGGGTGGATACGATGCGTTCTGGTATGACGCATCCATTGTGAGCCACTTCAGTGGGAGGGCGAAGGCCATGCGATCGGTGAGCCACGGGCAACTGGTGACGGCAGGCCTGGGACTTGGAGCGGTGGGCGGGTTCGTCAGCAGCCTGCTGTTCGAGAGGAGCGCGCTGGCGGCCGCGCGCAGCGCGGCACACGAGGGAAGTGCGGCACACGAGGGAAGTGAGGAGCAGCCTGCATGGGGCGTCGGCTCGTACCGCTCACGCTGGACAACCTTTCGGACCTTCCCAAGCGCTGTCGTGCGTGTGTCTTCTGGGAACTTGATCCGGTCAGCGGCGAAGCTGCGGTAAAGGCGGGAACCCCCGAACTCGAGAAAGAGGCATGGATCTCGGCCGTGCTGCTCGAGTGGGGTTCGTGCGGCCGCGTCGTCTACGTCGACGAGGTTCCTGTCGGCTTCGTTCTGTATGCGCCGCCCGCCTACGTGCCGCGCTCCACGGCCTTTCCCACGAGCCCCGTGTCAGCGGATGCGGTGCAGTTGATGACCGCCTGGATCATGCCCGGCTATCAGGGGCAGGGGCTGGGGCGCGTCATCGTGCAGACGGTCGCCAAGGATTTGCTGCGCAGGGGGTTCCGGGCGATCGAAGCCTTCGGCGACGCCCGGTGGAAGGAGCCGGCCTGTGTGCTGCCGGCCGACCATCTTCTGGCGGTTGGCTTCAAGACGGTGCGCCCCCACCCGACGCACCCGCGACTGCGGCTGGAGCTGCGCACCACCCTCTCCTGGAAGGAAGACGTGGAGCTTGCTCTGGACCGGCTCCTGGGAGCTGTGCAGAAGGAGCCGGCGCTGCGGCCGCTCTGAACCCGGACATGGGAATGGGCTCATCCCGAGGGGATGAGCCCATTCCCATGTTTCACGTGAAACAGCGGAGTCCCGCTTACTCTCCGATGAAGCTCTCCAGGTCGCGGACGATGGCCGCCTTCGGCTTGGCGCCGACGATGGTCTTGGCGACCTCACCGTTCTGGTAGACGTTCAGTGTCGGGATCGACATGACGCCGTACTTGGCTGCGGTGGCGGGGTTCTCGTCGATGTTGAGCTTCACGACCTGGATCTTGTCGCCGTGCTCGGCCGCGATGGCCTCGAGGGACGGCGCGATCTGGCGGCACGGGCCGCACCAGGCGGCCCAGAAGTCCACCAGTACGGGCTTGTCGCTCTTGAGGACCTCCTCCTCGAAGGAGTCGTCGGTCACGTTCTTCAGGTCGCCGGCCACGGCAGCCTCCTACTTCTTTTGCGGGGTGTGAGGGGAGAGGGAGATCAACGGGTTCAGACCACGGGGGTCTTCTCCGGCTCGGCCGTCTTCTCGCTGTCCACGAGAGCGGCGAGATAGCGCTCGGCATCCAGGGCCGCGGAGCAGCCGGTGCCGGCAGCGGTGATGGCCTGTCGGTAGGTGTGGTCGACGACATCACCGGCGGCGAAGACGCCGGTGATGTTGGTGCGAGTCGACGGCGCGTCGACCTTCAGATAGCCGTCGGTGTCCAACTCGAGCTGGCCCTTGAAGAGCTCGGTCCGGGGGTCGTGGCCCACTGCGATGAACAGACCGGTCACCGCGAGCGGGGACTTCTCACCCGTCTTGGTGTTGTTCAGGGTCAGGCCCGAGAGCTTCTGCTCACCGTGGATCTCGGCCACCTCGCTGTTCCAGGCGAAGGAGATCTTCGAATCCGCGAAGGCGCGCTCCTGCATGGCCTTGGAGGCGCGCAGGGTGTCCCGGCGGTGGATGATCGTGACCGACTTGGCGAAGCGGGAGAGGAAGGTTGCTTCCTCCATCGCGGTGTCGCCACCACCCACGACGGCGATGTCCTGGTCCTTGAAGAAGAAGCCGTCGCACGTCGCGCACCACGAGACACCGCGACCGGACAGCGCGTCCTCGTTCGGCAGGCCCAGCTTGCGGTGCTGGGAGCCAGTGGTGACGATCACGGACTTGGCGCGGTGAACGGTCCCGGCGGTGTCGGTGACGGTCTTGATGTCGCCGGTGAGGTCGACCGACACGACGTCGTCCGGGACGAGCTCGGCGCCGAAGCGCTCAGCCTGCGCCCGCATGTTGTCCATGAGGTCGGGGCCCATGATGCCGTCGCGGAAGCCGGGGAAGTTCTCCACCTCGGTCGTGTTCATCAGGGCGCCGCCTGCGGTGACAGCTCCCTCGAACACCAGCGGCTGCAACGATGCGCGCGCGGTGTAGAGCGCGGCTGTATAGCCCGCGGGCCCGGAGCCGATAATGATCACGTTACGGACGTCGCTCACGGGTTTCTTCCTCGTCTCTGCAGACTGCCAACTGCCTACGGGGCGGGTTCCAGGACTCTCACCCCACCCAACGGATCCTACGGGGCGCGCATTCCCGAGGAACCGGAGCGGCACCGGCGATATCTCAGGGGCGTGGGTAGGTCTCCGACAGCAGGAGCTTTCCGGCGGAGTCGGCTGCGTTGTTCACGCATGCCGCGTCGACGACGTACGCCTGTACCTGACTGCTGTCCTTGGCGTGGACCATGAGCACGAGGTAGGCGCTGACGCCGTCGTACGTTCCCTTCTCGACGGCGATCGGCCCGTCGGTGCGCCCCGTCCCCTTCTGGATGCAGGAAGGCGCGGCAGCGCTCGGAGTGTTCTTGGGAGACAGTGTTGCGGGGCCGTCGGCGGAGGGAGCCCGCTCCATCCTGGGCTCGGCCTCCTGCGTCGGCCCGGCGGCCAGCAGCGACTGCACACGGCTGTCGATTGCCGTTCCGGAGAACTCGGCTCCCTCGCGCGCCGTTGCGCTGACGCTTGTGTCCTTTTTCGTGGTCGAGGAATCACTGTCCGAACCGGGCACCGACTGGAGGAACATCACGCTCACCCCGACCGCGGCGGCGCCGAACACGGCGCCCAGGACCGCAGCACGGCGGCGTCGTACGGGGCGGCTTCGCCCGGGACCGGTTGTGGCGCGGGGGTGTCCTGCCGGGCGGGCGGGCGGCGTTCCGGTCTCTGCAGCCTGCGGGCGCGGCGTTGTTTCACGTGAAACATGCGCCGCTTCGTCGGGAGCGGTGGCATCGAGGAGAGCTTCGGCGGCCAGAGCCGCGTCGATACGGCCGGCAATGTCGGCGGGCATGCGGGGAGGGCCGGGCAGGGTTCCCAGCAGGCCACGGATTTCTTCCAGGGACGTGTGGACGTCCAAGCAGAGCGGGCAGCTGTCGAGGTGGCGCCGTACTTCAGCCGTGCGGGACGGCGGGAGGAGTCCTTCGGTGAGGTCGGAGATCTCCGAGACGTCCGGGTGCTGAGTTGTGTCGGCCCTGTCGGTCGAGGATGTCACGCGCGCCCACCTCCGCCCTTCACTGCCGCAGGGTCACTCGGCCCTGTCTCTCGTGGTTCCGACGCCGGTGGGACGGATGTCCCGGCCGTCCGGTTCCTTCCCATGTCGGCGGCGCTGTTATCCCCGGTTCCGCCGCGCAGATGGGTGAGCATGGGCAGCAGCCGGGCCCGGCCGCGGGCGCAGCGGCTCTTGATCGTCCCCGTCGGTACGCCCAGTACATCTGCGGCCTCGGCGACCGGATACCCCTGCATGTCGACCAGCACCAGGGCGGCGCGCTGGTCCACGGGAAGTTTCGCCAGGGCGGTCAGGAGCTCACGGTGGAGGTCATGACGCTCGGCGGGTGCCTCGGCCGATTCCTGCGGCTCCAGCAGTTGCTCCAGCCGCTCCGTGTCGTCGACGGGCGAGGTCTTGCGTGACGCCGCCTTGCGGGCCCGGTCCAGGCAGGCATTCACGGTGATGCGATGCAGCCACGTTGTGACAGCCGACTGGCCTCGGAACGTATGGGCTGCCCGGAAAGCCGACACCAGGGCGTCCTGCACGGCGTCGGCGGCCTCCTCGCGGTCGCCCAGCGTGCGCAGGGCGATGGCCCACAACCTGTCGCGGTGGCGCCTGACGAGCTCACCGAAGGCATCCGGGTCCCCACCGACATGGCGTGCCAGCAGGTCGTGGTCGCTTGCGTCGCCGAGTGTCACGTCGTCCAACGGTGAGCCCCCTCCCATTGCCTCGGGTCAGCCGGTGAACGCGACGTCCGTGATCCCCTGCTTGTAGCCAGGGTCGCTGAACTTGTCCTGGGGGGCGTAGGGCATCGCGGTCATCCAGAGGAGCACATACCGGCTCTTGGCCTGCTCCTCTGTGGTCATCTTCAGGGTCGATCCGCTGGTCTGTCCCTTTGCGATCTTCTTCATGGAGCCGACCGGGCCGGACGGCGACAACGAATCAACGGCGTAAAGGGTGATGGTGGTGTGGTCGCCGCCGTAACGCAACGCTATGGACGCGCCGGAGACATCCTTGTCGGAACCGAGGTCGTAGACGATGCCCACACCCTGCTTCACCGAAGGCACCAATTCGGGTCCGTCGTAGAAGCTCCGGCTCCGCCAGTACGTGGAGCTGTCACTGTCGTAGGTGGCCCCGACATTGTTCGCGTTCTGCGGCGAACCGTCCGGTGCGTACTCCTGCGCGGTCTGAACGGCGAGCGGGACCGGTGTCTTGGGCCTGTCGTCGCCGCCGTTCGTGGTGCTGGTCTCGGAGGTCTTCGGCTCCTTGTTCCCCTTGCGGTTGTCCAGCAGCTTGTCGGCCACCTGCCAGCTGCCGAGCCCCAGCGCCGCGATGAGCAGTGCCGAGACGGCCCATTTCAGCGCTTTGCCGGTACGGGTCTGCAAGGGCGGCGGAGGAGCCGCCGTCGGCTGGGTGACGCTTGCACCCGGCCTCGGCGTGGGCCTGCCGTAGCTGCCCTGCTGGTAGGTGGTCCGCTGGTACTCGGGAGGAGCGGTGAAGGCCGGCTCCGGCGGACGGATGCGTGGCATCGCCGCAACGGCCTTGGCCAGTTCGTCGGGCGTGGTGCACGGCGGCTCCTGACGCGAGGCCGTTGCGCCGTCATTGACCAGAGCCCTCATGGCGAGCTCCGACAGTCCTCGGTGCACACCGGCCCGCACTTGGTCGGGAGCGACCAGACCGACTCCCTTGGGCAGCCCGGAAAGGCCGTACGCGTCGTTCTCGTACGGCCAGCGCTGGGTGAGTACCGCGTACAGGAGGGCACCGATCGCCTCGGTGTCCGTGCGCTGCGGGCCGTCGACGGAGATACCGCGCAGGGCTGCGTTCACCGCCAGCCCGCGAATCCGGTACTGCCCCGTCGATGTGCGCAGGACGGCCCCGGGCGTGAGCCGGAGGTGGGCGAGTCCCTCTCTGTGGGCGGCTGACATCGCCTGGGAGACCTGGTCGACGAGTTGGTAGGCGTCGTGCGGTTCGAAGGGGCCGGAGGCGAGGAGAGTCGTCAGCTCAACGGCGTCCGGAAGCCACTCGTGCACGACGTAGACGAGGTCGTTCTCCTCGACGGCGTCCAGGACTTGCACGAATCGCGGGTCTCCGAGGAGCGCAGACGACCGGGCGGCCGACAGCACGGACCGTGCGCGCGGATGATCAGCGGGCAGGATGTGCACGCCGACGGCTCGCCGCAGCTTTTCGTCGACCGCACGCCAACTGCTGAAACCGTCCAGACGGGTGACGCACTCCTCGAGCCGATAGCGTCTGGCGAGCTTGTGGCCACTGTGGAGTTCGGGCGCCGAGAAGGACGGCTCGGCGCCCTGCCGTTCGCCGTCCGTGTCCGGGGCGGCCTTGTCAGCCGTGCTCCGGGAGTCTGTTGTGCGGGATTCTGCCGTCTCGGATTCCGCCGCCCCGTCGGTCGTGGCCTCGTCCGCCTTCGCGGTCAGCGGTTCGTCCCCGCCGTTGTCGGCCACGTCGACGGCAGCCGTGCTACGTTCCACCACCGTCGTTCCTGCCTCCCCATCCGTTGCGCCATGTCCAACAGCCATGCCAATTGTGCCCACAGTCCGACGCTATGCACGACACGCGGCGTCCGGCGATGGTTGTGCGGGGCGTGCCCGCCGATGCCCGTGAGCGCTGTTCCTGCTGCCCTCTAGCGGCCGAGACGGCCGCGGACCATGCCGACCAAGGCGTTGAGCTCCGCAATACGCATCCGCTTCGCGGCGACGAAGAAGATACCGAGCAGCACGACGCCGCCGACCACCAGTGCCACGAGCGAACCGCCCGCACCGCTGCCCAGACTCTGGAGAACGCCGTAGGCCACGGCTCCGCCGGCGACCGCGGCGGGTACGGAAGCCATGGAGAGCCGGGCGTAGGTGCGCATGACGTGAGCGCCGTCCAGATCGCCGCCCAGACGGTTCTTGAGCCGCCGCCATGCGACACCGACGCCCACGGCGTAGGCGAGGCCGTAGGACGCTCCCATACCCACGACCGCCCACTGGGCCGGAAGCAGCAGATAACACAGAGCGGACGCACCGGCGTTGACGAGGGCCACGATGACCGTGTTGTAGAAGGGGGTCCGGGTGTCCTCGTAGGCGTAGAAGCCGCGCAGCACCACGTACTGAACCGAGTAGGGGATCAGGCCGAGGCCGAAGGCCATCAGGATGAAGCCCATGCCCTGGGCCGCTTCGAGACCCGTGGAGGCGAACAGCAGCGTCGACATAGGGACACCGAGGGCGAGGAACGCGAACGAGACCGGCACGATCGCGACCGCCGAGTTGCGAAGGCCCTGGGAGATGTCGTCGCGTACGGCGCCGGGGTCGTTGTCGTGGGCGGCGCGGGAGATCCGGGGCAGCAGCGCGGCCATGACCGAGACGGTGATGATGGCCTGCGGCATGCCCCAGATCAACTGGGCGTTGGTGTACGCGATGAAACCCGCACCCTGGCGGCCGGAAGCCTCTCCGGCTGCCGTCGCGAGCTGGGTGACCACCAGCACGCCCGCCTGGTTCGCGAGGACGAAGAGGACGGTCCACTTGGCCAGCTTCACGGTCTTGCCGAGTCCGTGGCCCTTCCAGTCGAACCGGGGGCGGAAGCGGAAGCCCGCCTCGCGCAGGTACGGGATCATCGCCAGAGCCTGGACGACAAGCCCGAGCAGCGTGCCGATGCCGAGCAGCCGCACGCCCTCCGGCGGAATCGTCTGCACACCCATCTGCGATTCGGCGGAGGTGCCGTACACCCAGATGAAGAGCCCGAAGGTAGTGATCATGACGATGTTGTTCAGGACCGGGGTCCACATCATCGCGCCGAACCGGCCACGGGCGTTGAGGATCTGCCCCATCACCACGTGGATGCCCATGAAGAAGATCGTGGGCAGGCAGTAGCGGGCGAACGTCACGGCGACGCTGTTGGCCGCCTGGTCGCTCGCGATGGTGTCCGACATGAGCCGGATCAGCAACGGCGCCGCGAAGACGGCGATGGCGACGATGGCGCCCAGGGCCACCATCACCAGGGTGAGCAGACGGTTGGCGTAGGCCTCGCCGCCGTCCTCATCGTTCTTCATCGCGCGAACCAGCTGCGGGACGAAGATGGAGTTGAGTCCGCCGCCGACGGTCAGGATGTAGATCATCGTCGGCAGCGTGTACGCGACGGTGAAGGTGTCACCGAGGAGCGCGGCGCCGAGAGCAGCGGTGATCACCAGGCTGCGTACGAAACCGGTGAGGCGGGAAACCATGGTCCCCGCCGCCATCACCGCACTGGACTTCAGCAGGCTCGTGGCCCGTCCTGCCGGCTTCTTGGGGGCGGGGGCGGGCTCCGGCGCCTGTTCGGGGGCAGGAGGAGGCGTCGAGGACTGCTGGTCCCGGAAAAGGTGGGCGAAGGCGTCGGGCTCCTGCTTTTCCTCGCCGGCCCGGGTGATCAGGTCATCCACGCCGGTGAACTCCGTGGTCCTGGCGTCGTCACCGTACGGGAGCCGCCGGGACGGGCCGTCAGGCTCGGGTGGAGGCGTCTGGGCCCAGATGCGGGGGTCGGGGGCATACTGCGGCGCCGCGGGCTGCTGGTAGAGCGGCTGCGGCTCCGGGTAGGTCCTCGGAGAGGGCGGGGGGTGTGCGGAGCGGTCGTAGAGGGCCTCGTTCACCGGGTCCTGGGCCGACAGGTCCTGGTCATGGAAAGGATCGGGGGCGTAGGAGTCCCCGACATAGGGATCCTGCGCGTACGGGTCGGACGAGGGCTGCTGCGGCGGATAGGAGCCTGCAGGGTCTCCGTCCGCGCCCTGACCGCGGTCACCGTCGTACGGCGCGTTCATGCCTACCCCACCTCATCGTCCCCGGCCGACCGGCCACGACATCGCTCAACGGTCCACTTTCTCACCAGCGCCGGACGGGTTGTCGCTTTCGGGTCCGGTGTCAGGGGCGAGGTCACTCGCGTGCCCTGGATCCGAGCTGTTGCTGTCACCCTTTGTGTTCTCCGATGTGCTTTCCGCTGTGTCTTCCGCACCGTTCTCGCCGGCGGCGTCGGCCGCCTCGGCAGCCGCTGCGCGCTTGCGCTGGGTGTACATCCTGACGCCTGCGAGGACGAGCAGGAGCACACCGCCGGCGAGGACGAGCATGACGGTCGGGGTGATCTCGGAGACCTTCACCGTGAAGTCCATCGGGGGGCCGTAGAGCTTGCCGTCCTGCGTGTAGAGCTGCGCGGTCATCTGGACCTGACCGTTGGCATTGGCGGCGGCGGGAAACTTCACCGACTGGCTGTGGCCGCCCTCGACCTTGATCGGCTGTTCGGCCATCCCCTTGCCTCCATCAAGATGGAGGCGGTTGGGATTGTTCGACCTCAGCCGCAGCACCAGGTCGTCGACGCCTTGGACCAGCTGGTTCTGCACCGTGACCGGGATGGTCGCGCTGCGGCCGGACAGGGTGACGGCCGACTTCTGGATCAGCTGGACCTCTTCGGTGAGGCTCTGCAGGTATGACTGGACCTCGGTGCGGTACTGCCGCGCCGCCGTCGGATTGCCGCGCCATGATGTCGACAGCTCACGGTCGATCGCCCGGCCGAAGGGGGTCTCGACCCGGTCGGCGAGCGTGAGGATGACCTTGAACTTGTCGAGGGTGGCCTGAGTGGTCCTGATGTCCTCGAACGTCTGCACCGGCAGTTCCCGCTTGCGCAGCGCTGCCGGGTACTGGGAGGGACCGGGCACCCTCGTGGTGGCCTCGGCGTCCGGCTTGGCGGCCGCCGAGGCCACCAGGTCCAGCGGCTGTGTCCAGCGCTCGGATTCAAGGGCCCGCAGGGCGCGGGCCATGGACTGAGCCTGGGCGATCGTGGGCCTGCGCTGCGGGGCGACCACGATGCTCCGCTGCTTCTCCGGCTGCTGAAGCGTGAGGGCCTGCGTCTGGGCGAGGAACTTCTGGATCGCCAGCGTGGACTCGCCGGCGTCCGTCATGTCGCCCTCGAAGGCGGTGGACAACCGGGCGTCGGCGACCACAGCCGTCGTTCCGCCGCCGATCGGACGGGCGGCGGTCGGTGTGTAGGAGAGGTTGTCCTGGAGGCTGTCGCTCCGGGCGATCACCTTGTGCGCTCCGGCAGAGGTGGCCACGTCGACGATCGAGGAGTCGATCGCGCCGTCCACCGGCCAGGCGAAGTCGACGGACGGCTTCACATGGAGAATCGTCTCCACTGTGATCTCCGCCACCTCCGTCGCCGGCTGCAGGTGGCGGAGTGATCCGGAGACCGATTTGCCCTTGTGGGCCAGTGAGGCGAGATCGGGATCCGCGAAGGGGAGCGCGACGACCTTGCGGCCCTGCACGGCGTCCTCGACCGAGTTCAACCATCGCTCGGCCAGGGCCTGGTTCTTGCCGGTGACCGTGGAGTCGCCGCTCTTGACCCGATAGCCGCCCTTCATGGCGTCGACCGTGGCCAGGAGGTCCGGATCGATGACCCAGGTGACGGGCAGTTCCTTGCCGAGGGACACCAGCTGGTCGAGCCGTCCGCCCGGGGCGAGCTCAGCGGCCAGCGCCTCGTCCTCGAAGACCGGCGTCTGCTGCTCGTCCGACCCCGTCTCCGACGTGAGGTGGGTGGAGGAGATGAGGGGCCAGAGATACGTGAGGCGAGTCTTCTTCTCCGCCTCCTCCGGCTGCCAGGGCAGGAAGGTCCGCTTGATGCCCAGCACCTGGTCCCACTGCTGGCCGGCGGGCCGCCCCGTCAGGGACACGCCGAGCTGATGGACACCGCTCTCGTCGCCCAGGTCGAGCTCGTCGGCCGGCACCGAGAGTGTGAAGTCATGGCTGACGCCCGTGACGAGCTTCGGGAGCTTGACGCTGAACTTGTCGTCGATTGTCGGGGCGTCGACGCCGTACGTGTAGCCGGTTCGTTCCGCGGCCCGGTCGATGGCGCCCCGGCCGGGCGGCTGCGGGCCCACTCGGAGATCGACATGCGCGTCGGTGATCGTCTGCTTGCCCCTGTTGACCACCGTCCCGGAGACGGTGATCGTGTCCTTCTTCCCGGGTGCTTCCGGCGTCAGCGTGTCGAGAGACACATCGACGGTCCGGGATCCCGAGGCCTCCTCAGCGGCGCGCGCAGCCGGGTCGGCCTGCGCCGCGGGCGCTGCGGGACCGCACAGCAGCCCGGCCACGAGTGGGGCGCCGGTGAGCAGGAAGGCTGTGCGACGCAGCCACCGGCGCGCAGGAGAAGTACGCATCCCCTGGAAGTCTGCCGCCTCGGCCACGCGCTCGTCCGTCCTTCGTCGTCTGGTGTCGTTGGTGGTTCTCTGGCTCTTGCGTCCACGCATGGTAACGAGGGGCGCTGTGTCGAAGTGCCGCGGAGTGCCCCACAAGATCGGCAGGACTTCCGGGGCAGCCGGAAACGGGGACGCTCCGGTCGGCCCGGGCACGTACCCTTTTCTGTTGTGCCGAACGCCAATGAAGACAACCCCACTGCCCTGAGCCAGGTGCAACGCCGAGCGGTGAGTGAACTGCTGCGGGTGTCACCCGTCGCCGACGACCTGGCGCGCCATTTTCGCGAGGCCGGATTCAGTCTCGCGCTCGTTGGGGGCTCGGTCCGCGATGCGCTGCTCGGTCGGCTCGGCAACGACCTCGACTTTACGACGGATGCCCGCCCTGAGGACGTGTTGAAGATCGTCCGCCCGTGGGCGGATTCGGTGTGGGACGTCGGTATCGCCTTCGGCACGGTGGGTGCGCAGAAGGACGGCCGCGTCGGCGACGCCGTTCAGCGTTTCCAGATCGAGGTGACGACGTACCGCTCGGAGGCGTACGACAGGACGTCGCGCAAGCCGGAGGTGTCCTACGGCGACTCGATCGAGGAGGACCTGGTCCGGCGCGACTTCACGGTGAACGCGATGGCCGTGGCCCTGCCGGAGAAAGAGTTCATCGACCCGCACGGCGGTCTCGAGGATCTTGCGGCACGGGTACTGCGTACGCCGGGCACTCCGGAGGAATCCTTCTCTGACGACCCGCTGCGCATGATGCGGGCTGCGCGCTTCGCCGCGCAGCTCGACTTCGAGGTGGCGCCCGACGTGGTCTCCGCCATGAAGGCCATGGCGGAGCGGATCGAAATCGTCTCGGCCGAACGTGTGCGTGACGAGCTGAACAAGCTGATCATGGGTGCGCACCCCCGCAAGGGGCTCGCGCTGCTCGTCGACACCGGCCTGGCCGCGCACGTACTGCCCGAGCTGCCGGCCCTTCGGCTGGAGAGTGATGAGCACCACCGGCACAAGGACGTCTACGAGCACTCACTGACCGTGCTGGAACAGGCCATCGATCTCGAGGAGGAGGGGCCCGACCTCGTGCTGCGGCTGGCCGCGCTGCTCCATGACATCGGCAAGCCTCGCACTCGCCGTTTCGAGGAGGACGGCCGGGTCTCCTTCCATCATCACGAGGTGGTGGGCGCGAAGATGACCAAGAAGCGGATGGCGGCGCTGAAGTACTCGAACGAGATGGTCAATGACGTCTCGCGGCTGGTGGAGCTTCATCTGCGGTTCCACGGATATGGGACCGGCGAGTGGACCGACTCCGCGGTGCGGCGGTATGTGCGCGACGCCGGACCGCTTCTGAGTCGACTGCACAAGCTGACGCGCTCGGACTGCACGACACGCAACAAGCGCAAGGCGGGTGCCCTGTCGCGGGCCTATGACGGTCTTGAGGACCGCATCGCGCAGCTCCAGGAGCAGGAGGAGCTGGATGCGATCAGACCGGACCTGAACGGCAACCAGATCCAGGAGATCCTGGGAGTCGGCCCCGGTCCGGTGATCGGCAAGGCCTACGCGTTCCTCCTGGAGCTGCGCCTGGAGAACGGGCCGATGGAGCACGACGCGGCAGTGGCTGCGCTCAAGGAGTGGTGGACTACCCAGAGCCAGGGGTGACCGGTTATCCAGGGCTGAGCGAAAACGGCGCGATGTTTCACGTGAAACATCGCGCCGTTCTTCATGAGCAGGGACGGCGTTTCACGTGAAACATCGCCCTTGCCTGCGTCCGCTACTTCTTCATCTCGTTCAGGCAGAGCACGAACGACTTGCCTGAGCTCCGCCGGCCACCGCTGGTCTGCTCGAAGTAGCCGATGTCGGCCTTACCCTCGCAGATCGTCCGGTCCGTCGTGTCGCCGTGCACGGAGACCACCTTGTACGCAGCCTCGGCGCCGCCGCAGTCGACGACCTCAAGATCCGGGTTGATCTCGGTCCCGCTGTTCTTGAGGCAGTCGCCGGCCTTTGCGGTGTCGGCGTCATCGCGGCCCATGAACCAGAACACGGCGAACGCGATCACGGCCAGGACACCCACGGCTATCTGGAACTTGGTCTTGAGGCCGAGGCCCCGACGCTCGGGCGCCGGGGGCGGGGGCGCGCCCCACTGCTGCTGAGGTGCCTGGGGCTGCTGCGGGTAGCCATAACCCGGCCCGGGCTGCTGCGGCTGCTGCTGGGGATACCCGTAACCCGGCTGAGGCTGCTGCTGTCCGTACGGACCCGGCTGCCCGTAGGCGCCCTGTCCCTGCTGTGGCGGATAGGTCATGCGGGGATCCCCCTGTGAACGTGTGACCGATTGTTTGACGCGCGCACGCTATAGCAATCGGCCGACACGACTCCAACGGGCCAGCGTGACGGCAACTGCCGCGTAGATCGCGGCGACCACGAGAACCAGCGGGACCGACCGCCCGTCAGGAGGCAGCATCAGCGCGGCGATTGCTGCCGCACCGACGAAGGCGACGTTGAACAGCACGTCATAGAGGGAGAAGACCCTGCCTCGGAAGGCGTCGTCCACGGAGGTCTGCACCACGGTGTCCGTCGCGATCTTCGAGCCCTGCGTGACCAGACCGAGAACGAATGCCGCCACGAGCATCGGCCCTGGAGCGAACGGCAGTGCCAGGGCCGGTTCGAGAACGGCAGCGGCTGTCGCGCAGGCCACCATCCACCCGAAGCGGCCGAGTCTCCCGGTCGCCCAGGGGGACACCACGGCCGCCGTGAAGAAACCGGCACCGGATGCGGCGACCGCCAGGCCGAGCAGAGCGAGCCCGTCCGATCCCTCTCCGGCCCATGCGTACCGGCAGAGCATGAGCACCATCACGGTCAGCGCGCCGTAGCAGAAGCGCAGCAGGGTCATTGCGCCCAGCACGTGGGCTGCCGCTGGACGCCGGCTGAGATGACGCAGTCCGTCCAGCAGTCCTCGCGCAGTGGAGGCGATAGCGGTGCCCAGGCGTGGTTGGACCTCGGCCGGGTCGGGACCGAGCAGTTCACGCCCCATGCGTAGTGACGCGAGTGCCGAGCAGAGATAGAGCACTGCCCCGAGCAGTACCACCGCGGCGTCGGAGTCCGAGGCAGCGAGGCGCATCAGGAAGGCGAGACCGCCGCCGGCGGTCGCGGCCAGTGTTCCCGCGGTCGGGGAGACGGAGTTGGCTATCACGAGGCGCTCGGGGTCGACGACGCGCGGCAGCGCCGCCGAGAGGCCCGCCAGCACGAACCGGTTGACGGCCGTCACCGACAGGGCCGAGGCGTAGAAGAGCCAGTCCGGGACGGAGGCGAGGATCAGGACGGCTGTGCAGCCGGCGAGCAGCGCGCGCAACAGGTTCCCGTAGAGGAACACCTGGCGACGTGGCCAGCGGTCCAGCAGAACTCCGGCAAAAGGTCCGACGAAGGAGTACGGCAGCAGCAGGACCGCCATGGCGGAGGCGATCGCGGCCGGGGAGGTCTGCTTCTCCGGGGAGAAGACGACGTACGTGGCGAGGGCGACCTGGTAGACGCCGTCGGCCGCCTGGGACAGCAACCGCACGGTCAGGAGCCGACGGAAGTCGGTCAGGCGCAGGAGTACGCGCAGATCACGTACGACAGGCATGCGAGCAAGGGTCACATACGCGGAGGGTCCCCGGGTGTACGACCCGGGGACCCTCCGCGTATGTGACAGACCGAAGCGCCTAGCGCTCGACCTCGCCCTGGATGAACTTCTCGACGTTCAGACGGGCCTCGTCGTCGAAGTACTGCACCGGCGGGGACTTCATGAAGTACGAGGACGCGGAGAGGATCGGGCCACCGATACCGCGGTCCTTGGCGATCTTCGCGGCGCGCACGGCGTCGATGATGACGCCCGCCGAGTTCGGGGAGTCCCAGACCTCGAGCTTGTACTCGAGGTTCAGCGGGACGTCACCGAAGGCACGACCCTCGAGGCGCACGTACGCCCACTTGCGGTCGTCCAGCCAGGCGACGTAGTCCGACGGGCCGATGTGGACGTTCTTCTCGCCCATCTCGCGGTCGGGGATCTGCGACGTGACGGCCTGCGTCTTCGAGATCTTCTTGGACTCCAGGCGCTCACGCTCGAGCATGTTCTTAAAGTCCATGTTGCCGCCGACGTTCAGCTGCATCGTGCGGTCCAGGATGACGCCCCGGTCCTCGAAGAGCTTCGCCATGACGCGGTGCGTGATGGTCGCGCCGACCTGGGACTTGATGTCGTCGCCGACGATCGGGACACCGGCCTCGGTGAACTTGTCCGCCCACTCCTTGGTCCCGGCGATGAAGACCGGAAGGGCGTTGACGAACGCGACCTTGGCGTCGATGGCGCACTGCGCGTAGTACTTCGCAGCGTCCTCGGAACCGACGGGCAGGTAGCAGACCAGGACGTCGACCTGCTTGTCCTTGAGGGTCTGGACGATGTCGACCGGGGTCTCGGCGGACTCCTCGATGGTCTGGCGGTAGTACTTGCCCAGGCCGTCGAGTGTGTGACCACGCTGAACGGTGACGCCGGTGTTCGGCACGTCGCAGATCTTGATGGTGTTGTTCTCGCTGGCGCCGATGGCGTCCGAGAGGTCGAGGCCGACCTTCTTGGCGTCCACGTCGAAGGCGGCCACGAACTCCACGTCACGGACGTGGTAGTCGCCGAACTGGACGTGCATCAGACCCGGCACCTTGCCGGCCGGGTCGGCGTCCTTGTAGTACTCGACGCCCTGCACCAGCGAGGCGGCGCAGTTGCCCACGCCGACGATGGCTACGCGAACCGAACCCATTGGCGGTTGCTCCCTGTGTGATCTCGGTATTCCGGATGAAACCCTGCGGATCGCAGGGCCTCACTTGGCGGTGTCGTCGGACGGATCCGGCGGGGTGGAGCCGTCGGGAGGTGTCCCTCCGGAAGGCTCGGCACTCCGGTGCCGGGGCAGGCCGCCCGTCGCTCCAGATGTGTTGTCCTGCTGAGCGGTGCCTTCTGGGGAGGGCCGTCGCTGATCCCGCCCTGCCCGCTCGCTTTCGATGAGCTCGTTCAGCCAGCGCACTTCGCGCTCCACTGACTCCATACCGTGGCGCTGGAGCTCGAGGGTGTAGTCGTCGAGGCGCTCACGGGTGCGGGCCAAGGAGGCGCGCATCTTCTCCAAGCGCTCTTCCAGCCGGCTGCGGCGGCCCTCCAGCACCCGCATCCGCACTTCGCGCTCCGTCTGACCGAAGAAGGCGAAGCGAGCGGCGAAATGCTCGTCCTCCCAGGTGTCGGGCCCGGTGTGCGAGAGCAGCTCCTCGAAGTGCTCCTTACCTTCTGCCGTCAGCCGGTAGACGATCTTCGCTCTTCGGCCGGCGAGCGACGCGGCGAGGGCGTCCTCGGGGGCGCTTCCCGGTTCCTCGATCAACCAGCCGTTGGCGACCAGCGTCTTGAGGCACGGGTAGAGGGTCCCGTAGCTGAAGGCCCGGAAGATGCCGAGCGACGTATTGAGCCGCTTGCGTAGCTCGTAACCGTGCATCGGGGCTTCTCGCAGAAGACCGAGGACGGCGAACTCGAGGATGCCGGAGCGCCTGCTCACAGTCGCCTCCTTCGCCCGTCCCGGTCACGTATGCCGTGCTGATGTATCGACTCGATACATCAGCACGATAGGGCCGTGTGCCCGTTGCGACAAGAGGGGGCAGGGTGAACGGCGTCACATCGTCAATTCGCGGTGATCGAGTTGCCCGAAATGGGGTGAACTTCAGGATTAGGGGGTTTTGGCCGTGCGTAGTCTGTGCGGATGCAGACCAGCGGGAACCAAGTGACGCCCTCAGGCGTCATCGCCGTGGATGCACAGCGGATGAGCCCTTCACGGAGCTCGTCCGTATCCATTTCGGGGGGACCGGAACACAACTGCCGCTTCCAGGCGTCTCGCCTGCCCGAGGAGTAGTCGTTCGATGAGCGAGCACCGTCGCAAACCGCCGCAGTCCCAGGGTGGCGGGCGTGCCGCGGCCAGACGCGCAGCCCAGCAGCCTTCGGGCCGCCGGGGCGTCCCGCCCCGGGGCACCACATCAGCCTCCCCTTCCGCCTCCTACGGTGAGGAGCCCCCCTATGGGGGCCGCGCCGAGGCCCGGCGTGCCGCGCAACGAGGTGGTGGCGGCCGTCGGCGTATGGACGAGGCGGGCGCCGGCCACGGAGGCCGCGGCGGCGGTCGCCGCGGTGGCGGGGCTGGAGGGTTCGACGGCCCCGGCGGTCATGGTGGTCCGCCGCGGAAGAAGCGGCTGATCGACTACCCGCGCCACGACAAGTACGGATGGCGTCGCTGGGTGCCGTCGTGGAAGCTCGTGACCGGTCTGTTCCTCGGCTTCCTCGCCAGCCTGATGACGGCCGGGACGATCGCCTACGCCATGGTCGCGATCCCCAACCCGGCCGAAGCCGCCAAGGCGCAGAACAACGTCTACTACTGGGACGACGGCACGCAGATGGTCGCCACCGGTGGCGAGATCAACCGGCAGATCATCGGCATCGAGAAGATCCCGGCGCACATGCAGAACGCCGTCATCTCTGCGGAGAACAAGACGTTCCGCAAGGACTCGGGCATCGACCCGATGGGCATCGGCCGCGCTGTGGTCAACATGGCCCTGGGCGAGGAGACACAGGGCGGCTCCACGATCACCCAGCAGTATGTGAAGAACGCGCGGTTGGACAACCAGGACCAGACGCTCGAGCGCAAGTTTCAAGAGCTGTTCATCTCCATGAAGATCGACTCGAAGATGGAAAAGTCCGAGATCATGGAGGGCTATCTCAACACCTCGTACTACGGCCGCGGCGCGTACGGCATCCAGGCCGCCGCCCGTACGTACTTCGACAAGGACGCAGCCCAGCTGGACGCGAGCGAGAGCGCGTTCCTCGCCGCGCTCCTCAAGGGCGCGACCTACTACGACCCGGCGGGCGCCACCTCGATCGACTCGGCGGCCACCCGGGACGCCAACACGGAGCGGGTCACGAAGCGCTGGACCTGGATTCTCGACGAGATGGTCAAGGACAACCATCTCGACGCCGCGGAGCGCGGGAAGTACACCGAGCTCCCCCAGATCGAGAAGCCCCGCAAGAACGCCCAGCTGAGCGGTCAGATCGGCTACCTGGTGGACCTGGCCAAGGCCAACTTCATCAACAGCAACGACCGGGGCATCACCGCCGACGACCTCACCAAGGGCGGCTACGAGATCCACACGACCTTCGACAAGAAGAAGGTCCAACAGCTCGAGAAGGCCGTCAACAAGGTCCGCAAGGAGAACATCGACCCGAAGAAACGTCCCGAAACGGACACCCACGTCCAGTTCGGTGGCGCCTCGGTCGAGCCCCAGACCGGAAAGATCGTCGCGATCTACGGCGGTGAGGACGCGACGAAGCACTTCACCAACAACGCCGACGCGACCGGTGCCCAGGTCGGCTCCACGTTCAAGCCGTTCGTCCTCGCGGCGGCCATGCGTGACGGTGTCCGCGACCCTGATCTCGGTCCTGAGCAAGGACCCGACACCCGCACGATCGTCGACCCGAACAAGAGCCGGTACAGCGGCAAGAACAAGCACAAGGTCAAGGAGTACGACGGTTCCGTCTGGCGCAACGAGGAAGGGAAGGAGTGGCTCCAGACCAATGACGGGCAGGAGAGCTTCGGCAACATCAGCCTCCGCGAAGCCATGATCCACTCCGCCAACTCGCCCTATGTACAGCTCGGCATGGATATCGGCATTCCGACGGTCAGGCAGGCCGCGACCGACGCCGGTCTGCTCGAGTCCAGCCTGAGCAAGTCGAACGTGCCCTCCTTCTCGCTCGGTATCTCGGAGCCCAGCGCCATCCGCATGGCAGGGTCCTACGGGACCTTCGCCGCCGAGGGCAAGCAGCGTGACCCGTACTCGGTCAAGCTGGTGAAGCACGAGGGTGAGACGGTCTACGAGCACGAGGACGAGGCCGAGCAGAAGTTCAGCAAGGCCGTCGCCAACAACGTGACCGACGTGCTCAGGGACGTCGTCGATGACCCGGAGGGCACCGGCAGGAAGGCCAGGCTCCCCAACCGGCAGGTGGCCGGCAAGACCGGTACGACCGACGGCAACAAGTCGGCCTGGTTCGTCGGCTACACGCCGCAGCTGTCGACGGCGATCGACATGTACCGCCTCAACGACGACGAGAAGGCCAAGAAGCGCGAGTTCCTTGAGATGTACGGCACCGGTGACCGGGACACGATCCACGGCTCGTCGTTCCCGTCACAGATCTGGCAGGACTACATGTCGGAAGCGCTCAAGCGCGCGAAGATCCTGGAGTTCCCCGAGCCGGAGCCCATCGATGGAGAGGCCGTGTGGGGCGGCGGCGCGGTCAGCCCGTCGCCGACGCCGAGCAGCTCCCCGTCCGAGTCGCCGTCCTCGAGCCCGTCCGAGTCCCCGTCCTCGAGCCCGTCCACCAGCCCCGGTCCCTCGGAGTCCTGCAATCCGTGGGAGGACTGGACCTGCGGCGTCGACGGCGGCGCCGACCAGGGGGGCGGCAACGGCGGCGTCACATCCAGCCCGTCGACGTCACCGGGCACCGACGGCGGAGCCGACAGCGGTGGAGGCAACGGCAACGGCGGAAACGGCAACAACGGCGGAGGGTTCCTCGGAGGCTCCGACGGCGACAGCTGACGGCGACCGCCCCGCACCACTGACGAGGGCCGCCGCACCCGGGAAGGCACAGGACCTGCGCCTGTCCCACCGGGCGCGGCGGCCCTCGCCGTGTCCCCCACCCCGTACGGCAGGATGTGCACCATGCCCAGCGCAGAAGAGACGAGCGTGCATGAGGACCGTCCACAGGCCCTCCCCGCGCGACCCGGCGGCCCCGATGTGCGACCCACACGACGTGACCGGATCGCCGCAGCCGGCAGCGAGCTGATCGGCGGCCCCGCCGGCCGCTGGGCCGCGCGCGGCGGCGGCAACCGGCTCACGGCCGTGCGTGTGGTGGTCCTCGTCACCATCGGCATGTTCGCGCTCGGCATGGTGCAGAAGCTGCCCTGCTACAACTGGGCCTGGTTCAGGGGGACGAGCTCGCAGTACACCCATGCCTGCTACTCGGACATCCCCCACCTGTTCGTGGGCCGAGGCTTCTCCGAAGGTCTGGTCCCGTACTTCGACCGGCTCCCCGGCGACATGCAGTACCTCGAGTACCCCGTGCTGACGGGTGTGTTCATGCAGTTCGCCTCCTGGATCGGCGGGATCGCCGACGGCTCGGGTCAGCAACAGCAGCAGATGTACTGGATGGTCAACGCGGGCCTGCTGATGATCTGCGCCGCCGTCATCGCCGTCTGTGTCGCCCGTACCCACCGCCGGCGCCCCTGGGACGCCCTCCTCGTGGCCCTGGCGCCCGCGTTCGCACTCACAGCCACCATCAACTGGGATCTGCTCGCCGTGGCGCTGACGGCGGCAGCGATGCTGATGTGGTCACGTGGGCGGGTTCTGTCCTTCGGCATTCTGATCGGGCTGGCGACGGCCGCCAAGCTCTATCCCGTGCTGCTGCTCGGGCCGCTGCTGGTCCTGTGCTGGCGGGCGGGCAAGTGGCGGGAGTTCGCCACGGCGATGCTCGGCGCGGCGGCCGCCTGGCTCGCGGTCAATCTGCCGGTCATGCTGCTCGCGCCCGAGGGGTGGAAGAAGTTCTACACCTTCAGCCAGGAGCGCCAGATCGACTTCGGATCGTTCTGGCTGATCATCACCCAGCGCACCGGAGAGTCGATCGACGTCGAGAAGGTCAACACCTACGCCACCCTGCTGATGATCCTGGCCTGCGCCGGCATCGCCCTGCTCATCCTCCGGGCACCCCGCCGGCCCCGGTTCGCGCAGGTGGCGTTCCTGGTCGTGGCCGCGTTCATCCTCACCAATAAGGTCTACTCGCCGCAGTACGTATTGTGGCTGATCCCGCTCGCCGCTCTTGCCCGCCCGCGCTGGCGCGACTTCCTGGTGTGGCAGGCCTGTGAGGTCATGTACTACCTGGGTATCTGGATGTACCTCGCGTACACGACCAGCCCCAAGCACCAAGGGCTGCCGCCCGAGGGCTATCAGGTGGCCATCGCGCTGCATCTGCTCGGGACGCTGTATCTCTGCGCGGTGCTCGTGCGGGACATCCTCATGCCGGAACGCGACGGCGTGCGCCAGGACGGTTCCGACGACCCGGCGGGGGGCGTGCTGGACGGTGCCCCGGACGTGTTCGTCCTGGGCCCGGCGGCACACCCGCCGCGCCACGCCGCGCACGCCGTGGAGGGGCCACGCGTGGAGTGGGGCACCCAGGCAGGGAGCGGCCCAGGGGCTGGTCCGCAGCCGTCGGCCTGAGCCCGGGCCGCCGTCCCCTGCCGCCGGGCCGAATGTCCGGCAGGTGGTGGTCGGCCGGCTCGACGGCCCTAGCGGTCGACGAGCCGGTCGAACTGCGTCGTCGTGTGCCGCAGATGCGCCACCAGCTCGTCCCCGACCTTGGGTTCCTGCGCGTCGGCGGGCACGAACAGGATCGAGACCTGCATGTGGGGCGGCTCGGCGAACCAGCGCTGCTTGCCCGCCCACACAAACGGCGACAGATTCCGGTTGACCGTCGCGAGACCCGCCCGTGCCACCCCCTTGGCGCGCGGCATCACGCCGTGCAGGGCCTTCGGCGCCTCCAGACCCACACCGTGTGACGTACCGCCGGCCACGACCACCAGCCAGCCGTCGGAGGCGGCCTTCTGCTGGCGGTACCCGAAACGATCGCCCTTGGCCACACGGGTGACGTCCAGCACGGCGCCGCGGTACTCCGTGGCGTCGTGGTCGCCGAGCCACAGCCGTGTGCCGATGCGGGCCCTGAAGCGGGTCTGCGGGAACTGCTGCTGCAGCCGCGCCTGCTCCTGGGCGCGCAGATGGCTCACGAACATGGTGTGCAGCGGCAGCCTGGCGGCGCGCAGCCGGTCCATCCAGCCGATGACCTCCTCGACCGCGTCGGAGCCGTCCGTACGGTCCAGCGGAAGGTGCAGGGCGAAGCCCTCCAGCCGCACGTCCTCGATGGCCGCGTGCAAATGGCCGAGGTCCTGCTCGGAGACGCCGTGGCGCTTCATCGAGCTCATGCACTCGATGACGACCCTCGCCCCCACCAGCGCGTGCACCCCGTCCACGGACGAGACGGAGCGCACCACGCGGTCCGGCAGCGGCACCGGTTCCTCACCGCGCCGGAACGGGGTGAGCACCAGCAGATCGCCGCCGAACCAGTCCTTGATCCGAGCGGCCTCGTACGTGGTGCCCACGGCCAGCATGTCCGCACTGAAACGGGTGGCCTCTTCCGACAGCCGCTCGTGGCCGAAGCCGTATCCGTTGCCCTTGCACACCGGGACGAGACCGGGGAACTGGTCGATCACCGACTTCTGGTGCGCCCGCCAGCGAGCGGTGTCGACGTAGAGGGAGAGCGCCATGGCCGGCCCGGAACCTTTCTGGTGGCTGCGGTGTATCAGCTGCGGTGTATCAGAGGTGTGTATGAGACTACGGAGTTACCCGCGGCGTCGTCAGCGGCGCGACATGTAGATGTCGAGTGCCTTGTGGAGCAGCTTGTTGAGCGGGAAGTCCCACTCGCCGACGTACTCGACGGCCTCGCCGCCGGTGCCGACCTTGAACTGGATCAGACCGAAGAGGTGGTCCGTCTCGTCGAGCGAGTCGCTGATGCCCCGCAGGTCGTAGACCGTCGCGCCCATGGCATACGAGTCGCGCAGCATCCGCCACTGCATCGCGTTCGAGGGCCGGACCTCGCGCCCGATGTTGTCCGACGCGCCGTAGGAGTACCAGACATGGCCGCCGACGACGAGCATCGTCGCCGCGGACAGGTTCACCCCGTTGTGGCGCGCGAAGTACAGGCGCATGCGGTTGGGGTCCTCGCTGTTGAGCACCGTCCACATCCGCTGGAAGTACGAGAGCGGGCGCGGCCGGAAGCGGTCCCGCTCGGCCGTGATCTCGTACAGCCGCTGCCATTCGGCCAGGTCCTCGTAGCGGCCCTGGACGACCTCGACGCCGGCTTTCTCGGCCTTCTTGATGTTGCGGCGCCACAGCTGGTTGAAGCCCTTGAGGACGTCGTCGAGCGACCGGTTGGCGAGCGGGACCTGGTAGACGTACCGGGGCTGGACGTCACCGAAGCCGGCGCCGCCGTCCTCGCCCTGCTGCCAGCCCATCTTCCGCAGCCGGTCCGCCACTTCGAACGCGCGCGGTTCGATGTGCGTCGCCTCCACGTCGCGCAGGCGCTTCACATCCGGGTCCTGGATACCGGCCTTGATGGCGGACGCGTTCCAGCGGCGGATGACGACCGGCGGGCCCATCTTCACGGAGAAGGCGCCCTGGTTCTTGAGGTGCGCCAGCATCGGCTGCAGCCAGTCGTCGAGGTTCGGGGCGTACCAGTTGATCACCGGGCCCTCGGGCATGTAGGCCAGGTACCGCTTGATCTTGGGGAGTTGGCGGTAGAGGACCAGGCCCACGCCGACGAGCTCGCCGCTCTTGTCGAACCAGCCCAGGTTCTCCGAGCGCCACTCCGTCTTCACATCCGCCCACGCCGGAACCTGGCAGTGACTGGCCGAGGGCAGGCTCTGGACGTACGCCAGATGCTGCTCACGGCTGATGGTCCTCAGGGTCAGGCTCATGCGGGGCGCTCCTCGGCAGGTGTGTCCCCATGGGTACAGGGGCTCCGGCTCTCGCGCCGAAGCCTACTGGTCCGAGGACGGGCCCCGAATGGCTGTGCGCAGGAGCGGGTGGCTGTGCACGGGAGCGGGCCGCCCATCGGCCCGCTCCCGCTCCCGTTCCTGTTGTGGTCCGGGGCGGCCTCAGCCGAGGACTCCGCCGAAGAGACCGCCGTGGGCCATCCCCAGGAAGAAGCCCACCGCGGATGCACCCAGGCCGATGATCAGCAGGAATCGCTCGCGCGTCGTGGCCGAGATGAACTGCCCGTACGCGCCGGTCGCGATCCCGATGAGCCCGGCCCACGAGGTCAGCAGATGCAGGCTGTGGAACATCGCCGTGACGAACGCGAGAGCGCCCAGTACCAGCGTCACCGCCATCAGGGTGTCCTGAAGGGGATGAGGCTTGCCGTCCGTGGCGAGCAGAGAGGCGGAGGAAGGACGTCGCATTGCCTGTGCCATGAGGCACCTCCTGGCTTTGCCGAAGGCGGCGCATGGTAGCGCCGCGCACACCCGATGTGTACAGATTGGGGCCATCGGGCAGCGGATTTCAACCGGAAGCCCGGGTGCAGGTACTCTGTACGGTCTGCACCGGTGTCTGCCCAGGCCAGGATGCGATCTCCACTCGACGAGGGGGGATTGTCAGTGGCGGCGGATACCGTTGCTCACGCATCACGACCCTCCTGCCACGGAACGACCGTGGCCGCTGAGTCCAAAGGAGGTGGGTTCCACATGCGTCACTACGAGGTGATGGTCATCCTCGACCCCGATCTCGAGGAGCGTTCTGTCTCCCCGCTGATCGAGAACTTCCTCTCCGTCGTCCGTGAGGGCAACGGAAAGGTCGAGAAGGTCGACACCTGGGGCCGTCGTCGTCTCGCTTACGAGATCAAGAAGAAGCCCGAGGGCATCTACTCGGTCATCGACCTGCAGGCCGAGCCTGCGGTCGTCAAGGAGCTCGACCGCCAGATGAACCTGAACGAGTCGGTCCTCCGGACCAAGGTCCTCCGTCCCGAGACCCACTGAGCATCTAGCTCAGAGGTCATCGGGTTCGAGTAGCAGCAAGCAGCCAGAAGCAATCCCGCCGAGAGGTTCACCCATGGCAGGCGAGACCGTCATCACGGTCGTCGGCAATCTCGTCGACGACCCCGAGCTGCGCTTCACCCCGTCCGGTGCGGCGGTCGCGAAGTTCCGCGTCGCGTCCACTCCCCGCACCTTCGACCGTCAGACCAATGAGTGGAAGGACGGCGAAAGCCTCTTCCTCACCTGCTCGGTCTGGCGTCAGGCGGCGGAGAACGTCGCCGAGTCGCTCCAGCGCGGCATGCGTGTCGTCGTGCAGGGCCGGCTCAAGCAGCGGTCCTACGAGGACCGCGAGGGCGTCAAGCGCACGGTCTACGAACTGGACGTCGAGGAAGTCGGCCCCAGCCTCAAGAACGCCACGGCCAAGGTCACCAAGACCACCGGTCGCGGTGGCCAGGGCGGCTACGGCGGCGGCCAGCAGCAGGGCGGCGGCAACTGGGGCGGCGGCCCCGGTGGTGGTCAGCAGCAGGGCGGCGGCGGTGCACCCGCCGACGACCCCTGGGCCACCAGTGCCCCGGCCGGCGGCGGCCAGCAGCAGGGTGGGGGCAGCTGGGGCGGAAGCTCCGGCGGTTCCGGCGGCGGCTACTCGGACGAGCCTCCCTTCTAGGGACAGCTCGTTACCCACTTCTTGATCACACAGGAGAAACACCATGGCGAAGCCGCCTGTGCGCAAGCCTAAGAAGAAGGTCTGCGCGTTCTGCAAGGACAAGACCGCTTACGTGGACTACAAGGACACGAACATGCTGCGGAAGTTCATTTCCGACCGCGGCAAGATCCGTGCCCGCCGCGTCACCGGCAACTGCACGCAGCACCAGCGTGACGTCGCCACGGCCGTGAAGAACAGCCGTGAGATGGCGCTGCTGCCCTACACGTCCACCGCGCGATAAGGGAAGGGTGACCGAAACATGAAGATCATCCTCACCCACGAGGTCTCTGGCCTCGGTGCTGCCGGCGACGTCGTGGACGTCAAGGACGGCTACGCTCGCAACTACCTGGTCCCGCGCGGTTTCGCAATCCGCTGGACCAAGGGTGGCGAGAAGGACGTGGCGCAGATCCGCCGCGCCCGCAAGATCCACGAGATCGCGACCATCGAGCAGGCCAACTCCATCAAGGGCCAGCTCGAGGCCGTCAAGGTGCGTCTGGCTGTTCGCTCCGGCGACGCCGGCCGCCTCTTCGGCTCCGTCACCCCGGCCGACATCGCCTCGGCGATCAAGGCTGCCGGTGGCCCGGAGGTCGACAAGCGCCGCGTCGAGCTCGGTTCGCCGATCAAGACCCTGGGCTCGCACCAGGTGTCCGTGCGTCTGCACCCCGAGGTTGCCGCACAGCTCGGCGTCGAGGTCGTCGCCGCCTAAGCGGTGCGCTCGGCAGAGCAGTTGAGAAGGGCCGCACCCCTGGGGGTGCGGCCCTTCCGCCGTTGCGGGTTGCTCGGCCAGCGGCACGTTTCACGTGAAACCGCAGCCTGCTGCGGCCGAAGTGATGGTCATCGAGTCGCTCCCGTGACGATCCACCGTCCGGAACGCGCCCGCCACCACAGCGTCAGCAACCGCACGGTCATCATCAGGGTCATCGCCCACCAAAGAGCGGTCAGACCGCCCCCGAGGGCGGGAACGAGCAGTGCGACGGGCGCGAAGGCGGCCAGCGTGAGCAGCATCGCCCATGCCAGATACGGGCCGTCGCCCGCGCCCATCAGGACGCCGTCCAGGACGAACACGACACCCGCGATGGGCTGGGACACCGCCACGACCAGGAGCGCGGGAAGCAGCGTGTCCTGAACAGCCTGGTCGCCCGTGAACAACGGGATGAAGAGCGGACGCGAGATCACGACAAGGACACCGAGCACCACACCCGCCGCCACGCCCCACTGCACCATCCGCCGGCACACCTGCCGGGCACCCTCGGCGTCCCCGGCTCCCAGATAGCGGCCGATGATGGCTTGTCCGGCGATGGCGATGGCATCCAGCGCGAAGGCCATCAGACTCCACAGCGAGAGCACGATCTGGTGGGCGGCGATATCGGCGTCGCCGAGCCGGGCCGCCACGGCCGTGGCGATCAGCAGGACCGCTCGCAGGGAGAGCGTACGGACCAGTAGCGGTACTCCGGCCTGGGCGCTGGCCCTTATCCCGGCTGCGTCGGGGCGCAGCGAAGAACCATGCCGTCGTGCTCCGCGGACGACGACAACGAGGTAGGCGGCAGCCATACCGCACTGGGCGATCACCGTTCCCCATGCGGACCCGGCGATGCCGAGGCCGGCTCCGTAGACCAGGCCGGCGTTGAGGGCTGCGTTGGCGGTGAAGCCACCGACCGCGACATAGAGGGGAGTACGGGTGTCCTGGAGGCCACGGAGCACGCCCGTGGCCGCGAGGACGATCAGCATGGCGGGAATGCCGAAACTGGAGATCCTCAGATAGGTGATCGCGTGGGGCGCGGCTGTGTCGGAGGCACCGAAGACGCCTACCAGCCACGGGGCCGTCGGCAAAGTGACGGCGATGACGGCGATGCCGAGAACGAACGCCAGCCAGATGCCGTCCATGCCCTGCCGGATGGCCGCCTGGAGATCACCGGCTCCCACCCGGCGTGCGACGGCAGCCGTGGTCGCATAGGCCAGGAAGACGAAGACGCTCACCGCCGTCATCAGCAGGGCTGCCGCGACGCCGAGGCCGGCCAGTTGCGGGGTGCCGAGATGGCCGACGACGGCGCTGTCGACCATCACGAAGAGGGGTTCGGCGACAAGGGCGCCGAAGGCCGGGACAGCGAGCGCGACGATCTCTCGGTCGTGCAGCTTCCGGCGTTCCTCCCGCCCCACGGGAACGTGTGTCATGGCGTCAATGTAATCTTCCACAGGTAACAGATGCAATCCAAGTGCACTCCTTACGGAGTGGTGGGTTGACGGCTCGTCCGTGTGCCGTTTGTTCTGATCTTGGTCCGGTCGGGAAAGTTTTTCTCCCCCACAGGCAGTGGACGCGAAAGCTGCAGGTCAAGTGAGGTTCAGGCAGGGGATCGTGAACTTTTCCACAGTACTGTCCCCCGGTCCGTGCACAGGTTGCGGAGGGTTCTCCACAGCATCCGGTGCTTCGTCCACATGCCCTGTGGATAACCAGATTGGCTGACGGTGCCGCCGGGCCTACGGTGTACCGTCGCCCGGCTCACGAAAAGCCACCGCAGAAGCCTCGCAGCAAGCGGAGTTCGGCGACTCATTTTGTCAGTGCCGTGGCGTAGAAAGAGTGCCTCGGCGTAGGTCCGTGGAGCGGACGGGAGGAGGTGGCCCGGGTGAGCATTTCCGAGCCCCTGGACGATCCGTGGGCGGCCGACAGTCCGGGGGACCGCCTTCCCGCTTCCCGTCAGCGTCGTCACGAGGCCAGGAGCCGGGAGGACCAGCACGACCGCGGCAGAGAGAGCGGCGGCTGGGACGGTGGATCTCCCGGGTTCGAGCGCGTTCCGCCCCAGGACCTGGACGCCGAGCAGTCCGTTCTCGGCGGCATGCTGCTGTCCAAAGACGCCATCGCCGACGTCGTGGAGATCATCAAGGGCCACGACTTCTACCGCCCGGCCCATGAAACGGTCTACCAGGCCATCCTCGACCTCTACGCCAAGGGCGAGCCGGCCGACCCCATCACGGTCGCGGCCGAGCTGGTCAAGCGTGGCGAGATCACCCGCGTGGGCGGCGCTCCGTATCTGCACACACTGGTTCAGTCGGTCCCCACCGCGGCCAACGCCTCGTACTACGCGGAGATCGTCCACGAGCGCGCGGTTCTGCGCCGACTCGTGGAAGCCGGCACCAAGATCACACAGATGGGATACGCCGCCGACGGGGACGTCGACGAGATCGTGAACTCCGCGCAGGCCGAGATCTACGCCGTCACCGAGCAGCGCACAAGCGAGGACTACCTGCCGCTCGGCGACATCATGGAGGGCGCGCTCGACGAGATCGAGGCCATCGGATCGCGCAGCGGCGAGATGACCGGTGTGCCAACAGGCTTCACGGACTTCGACTCTCTGACCAACGGCCTGCACCCGGGCCAGATGATCGTCATTGCCGCTCGTCCCGCCATGGGTAAGTCGACGCTGGCGCTGGACTTCGCGCGGGCCGCCTCGATCAAGAACAACCTGCCCAGCGTGATCTTCTCGCTCGAAATGGGCCGCAACGAGATCGCGATGCGACTGCTGTCCGCCGAGGCCCGGGTCGCGCTGCACCACATGCGATCGGGCACGATGACGGACGAGGACTGGACGCGGCTGGCGCGCAGGATGCCGGATGTGTCGCAGGCACCGTTGTACATCGACGACTCGCCGAACCTCTCAATGATGGAGATCCGGGCGAAGTGCCGTCGGCTCAAGCAGCGCAATGAACTCAAACTGGTGGTCATCGACTATCTGCAGCTGATGCAGTCGGGCGGTTCGAAGCGGGCCGAGAGCCGCCAGCAGGAGGTCTCCGACATGTCGCGAAACCTCAAGCTGCTGGCCAAGGAGCTCGAGGTTCCGGTGATCGCGCTGTCCCAGCTGAACCGTGGCCCCGAGCAGCGCACGGACAAGAAGCCGATGGTCTCCGACCTGCGTGAGTCCGGCTCCATCGAGCAGGACGCGGACATGGTGATCCTGCTGCACCGCGAGGACGCGTACGAGAAGGAGTCGCCACGAGCGGGCGAGGCGGACCTGATCGTGGCCAAGCACCGAAACGGTCCCACGGCGACGATCACGGTGGCTTTCCAGGGCCACTATTCGCGGTTCGTGGACATGGCGCAGACCTGATCGGTCGATAGGGGCTCAAAAGCCTTGGCAGAATCTCACGGCAGTTGGCAGATGGATGGCAGAGATGCCACTGCCATGAGACTCGCAGTTGCCCCGTCGCATCCCAGTTGGCGGATTCTCGCGGGATCCCAGCCGTGCTGGCGGATTCTCACGTCATCGCGCTCAGAGCGGCGCCGCACCGAATGCGTCCGGCCTGTACCGCGGGGCGAGGTCGGTCGAGGCGTCTAAGGTCGGCGCCACTGGGGCGCGAGAGGCCCGGTGCCCGGCCCGCAATCCGCTCCAGTCCGGCCGGCCGACCGGTAGGGGCTGTGCATGGCGAGAAAGCGGACGTCGAGGTCGGTCTCCAGGTAGTCCATGCGCTGCTCCCAGAAGGCTTGCATGTGGGGGAGGGCAAGGTGGGCGTCGAGATCGGCCTGGGAGCGCCAGGCCTCGTAGAAGACGAAGACTCCGGGGGCATTGCGATCTTCGTGGAAGTGGTACTCCAGGCAGCCGGACTCCTGCCGGGTCGGCTCGACGAACGAGAGCAGAAGCTGCTTCAACTCCTCGGCACGTTCGGGTTTGGGGCGAGCGGTGCCGACGAGTGCGAATGGCTGAGTCATGCAGGGTTCTCTCCCTGATAGGTACAATCAATCTCGTACCTGCCGGACGCTATCGAACTCATAGGTACGATGCAATCCGTACCTGAATGGAGGTGTCCCGAATGCCCGACGGTGAAGGCCACCCGAACGTCGAGGAGTTCGAGCTCGGCCCGGTCCTCTCCGCGCTCGCAGATCCGCTGCGCCGCCGAGTGGTGCGTGAGCTGGCAGCCGGACCCGACGGCGCGGCCAGGACGTGCAGCTCCTTCGGGCTGCCGGTCTCCAAGGCGACCGTCACGCATCACTTCCGTGCACTGCGCAAGGCCGGGTTGATCCGGCAGGTCGACCGTGGCAACAGCCGGATGGCCAGCCTGCGCCGGGCCGACATCGAGCAGCGGTTTCCCGGACTGCTGGGCATCGTGGCAGCCGAGCCGGAGGAGTGAGCTCAGGGGCGGGACAGTCCCGTTCGCACCAGCGCCCTGACCCACGCTCGCGTTGACGCCGCGTCCACGGCAGACGCGACTTCCGTGAAAGCCAGGCCGATTGAGAACGTCCGGAGCCCGGATTCTCAAACCGTCTGGCAACGCCGCAGGTCAAAACCCTTTCATGTGTCACATGCGTTGCGACGGGACAGCAGTTCAGGGGCTTTACTCGTTCGAGTGGCTCGGGCGGTAGTCCGGGTCACCCAGGACGGGCGCTCAGCGCCGCGTCTCGTACCTGGTCAGGATCACGCCGCAGGGAAGCGTCCGCGTCTCCACCAGGTTCAGGTTCACCCAGTTGTCCAGCGCGGTGAAGAACGGCGTGCCGCCGCCCACCAGGACCGGCGCGGTGGCCAGCACGTACTCGTCAATCAGCCCGGCCCGCATGGCCGCCCCGGCGAGCGTCGCGCCGCCGATGTCCATCGGGCCGCCGTCCTCGGCCTTGAGCCGGGTGATCTCGGCGACCGCGTCGCCGGTGACCAGGCGGGTGTTCCAGTCGACCTTGTCGATCGTCGAGGAGAACACCACCTTCGACATGTCCCGCCAGCGGCGCGCGAACTCGATCTCCGCCGGGGTGGCGTTGGGCTGCTGGTCGCCGGTCGGCCAGTAGGAGCTCATCGTCTGCCACAGCTTGCGCCCGTACAGCGACAGGTCGGTCGCCTGCAACTGGTCGGACCAAAACTGGAACAGCTCGTCGCTCGGCACGCTCCAGCCGATGTCGTCGCCGGGCGCGGCGAGGTAGCCGTCCAGGGTCAGGTTCATGCCGTAGATCAGTTTCCGCATGGCGCCAGCCTTCCGTGAGTCGGTCTCACGAGTACAGACCGGCGCGGCGCGGCAAACTCATCGGTGCGCGATCTGAGCGCACATGTAGTCCTCGTGCTTGGTGGCTCAGCCGCAGACTCATCGTTCCGCCGAGGAAATGGCATCGACCTGAGACTGATCTTGGGTGACATCGCGGTGAGACAACAGAGAACCAGCAGGTCACAGAAGATCGACATGTCATCGGCGGCGAGACCCTACACGAGGGGGCCAGGTCAGGGTGGGTTCATTGGGTCCGCGTGTCCCGGAAATGCGGTCGACTCGACGGACCGTCACCGATAGACCTGCTTCATGACGTCATCCTTGGAAGAACTGCTCCCCGCAACCCGGCGGGCTCTGTTCCATCGCCTCGCCGTTGCCCAGAGCGAAGGGCGCGCGCCGTCGTTCGTGGGAGCCGTTCAGCGCGACGGGCAACTGGTGTGGACGGGCTCCCGTACATCCGTCGACGGGCATGCGCCGGACGCCGACACGCAGTACCGCATCGGCTCCATCACCAAGACCTTCACGGCGATTCTGGTGATGCGGCTGCGGGACGAGGGCCTGCTCGATCTGAACGACCCCCTGGAAAAGCATCTGACCGGGACAGGGATCGGCGAGGTGACGATCGCCCAGCTGCTGGGTCACAGCGCGGGCTTGAGCGCGGAGGCGCCTGCGCCCTGGTGGGAGCGGACGCCCGGCTCGCTCCGTCCCGAGCTGTCCGACGTGCTCGGTGACGGTGCGCAGATGCATCCTCCGGGCCGGCGGCATCACTACTCCAACCCTGGTTACACCGCGCTGGGTTCACTCGTCGAAGCGGTGCGCGGCGCCTCGTGGGAAGAGGTGCTGACCCAGGAGATCCTTGAACCGCTCGGACTCCGGCGGACAAGCACACAGGCACAGGCTCCGCACGCAGGTGGTTGGGCCGTGCATCCGTGGGCGGATGTGATGCTCCCCGAGCCCACCGAGGACCTCGGGCTCATGGCCCCTGCCGGGCAACTCTGGTCGACCGCGGCCGACCTGTGCCGGTTCGCGGGCTTCCTCGTCGAGGGGGACGACCGGGTGCTCCGCGCAGAGTCCGTGCGGGAGATGCGGACTCCGTCCGCACCTCCGGAGGCGGGCGAGTGGGACAGCTGCTACGGACTGGGGCTGCAGATCGTCAGAAACGAGGGACGCACCCTCGTCGGACATGGGGGTTCGCTGCCTGGCTTCCTCGCCGGGCTGTGGGTGAGCGTGGAGGACGGTGTCGCCGCGGTTGCCCTGGCGAATGCCACTTCCGGGGCGCTCACCGCGACCGTGGCGGCCGACCTCGTACGCATCGTGGCCGAGGCCGAGCCGAGAATCCCTGAGCCGTGGCGTCCGCTGCCGGAGGTCGACCAGGAGCTCCTGGTTCTGACCGGGCCGTGGTACTGGGGCACGTACGCCTATGGCCTGCGGCTGGTCACCGACCGGGGTCTGGAACTGGAACCGCTGCGGGGTGCGGGCCGCCGATCGCGATTCCAGGCGACTTCCGAGGAAACATGGATCGGCCTGGACGGCTACTACGCGGGCGAGACCCTGCGGGTGGTGCGACGCGGCGACGGCTCCGTGAGCCATCTGGACCTGGGCTCCTTTGTCTTCACACGGGAGCCGTACGAGCCGGGGGAGGGCGTTCCCGGGGGCGTTGACCCTTCCGGATGGCAAGGACTCCGTAACTGAGCCGCATCACGACGTTTCACGTGAAACCGCACGCATGGGTGTCGGCAGCCGGTCCCCGCGAGGTGCGGGCTACGCGGATCGGGCAGGGACCTTGAGCTCTTCGACCGCCCTGACCAGCGGGGCCAGCTCAGGGTTCTTGGCAGCTTCGTCCAGGGCCTCACGCAGAGCGTTGTCGTTGGTGGGCCGTGCCTCGGCGAGCAGCTTGAGGCCGGCCTCGCTCACGTCGGTGTAGATGCCCCGGCGGTCGGTGGGGCAGAGATAGCGGGAGAGCAGGCCGCGATCCTCGAGGCGGGTGACGAGGCGCGTCGTTGCGCTCTGGCTGAGGACGACGGCGTCGGCGACCTGCTTCATCTGGAGATGACCGCCCTCGCCGTCGTGCTGGCGGCTGAGGACGTCGAGGAGTGAGTACTCCCGGGCGCTGAGGCCGTGCTTCGACTCGAGGGCGCGCTCGATGTGCGCCTCGATCTTGCCGTGGAGCAGCGAGAGGGCGCACCAGCCCTGTGCGAGGGCGGTGAGGGCGGGGTCGGTCGCTGTCATGTGTCTCCTCCTCGGTGCCGGAGCGGCTCATCACCAGGGTAGGCGATAGACGCAATAGACCGCGTATGCGACTAGCCAGCGACTGCAATTATTCTCGGAGTGTTCCGATGACCCCCTCTCGGGTCCCGTTCCGCCCTTCAGGCCGCTTACCGCGGTCGCTCAGCCCGCCGCGACCGTCAGAGGTGCGAAGCGACGGGTCCAGTCACCGGGCAGCTCCGGGACGCCCAAGGTCATCACCGCGTTGAAAGCGACGGGGGCCAGACCGCATTCCTTCACCCAGGTCAGCAGTTCCCCGTGGCGCACATCGATGTCGGTCCGCAGCGGGCGGTCCGTGCCCGATGCCAGGGACGCGATCAGGGCCTTCGCCGTTTCGGTGTCCCGGGCGATCAGCGGGCCGACGACCTGGGTGGCCATGTTCGGCCAGGCGGCTGCGTACCCCGTCAGTACTCCGTCGTCCTCCGCCACGCGCAGTTGGTCCGCGAAGGCGGGGAGGCGCGTGATCATGTGCGTGCGGTCGAGGCCGAAGATCTCGTTGTCCAGGCGCAGCAGCGCGGGCAGGTCCTCCGCGGTGGCCGGGCGGGTCCCCACCCGCGGTTGCGGCCCAGAGGCGGTGAAGTGGCCGCGGACCATCTCGGCGCGACCGGTGGTGGCAAAGCCCAGCTCTTCGTAGAGGGGCTTCCCGTTGGGTGTGGCGTGGAGCGTGACCGGGGTGCTGCCCACCTCGTTCAGCACATGTTTCATCAGACGGCGTCCGATGCCCTGGCGGGAGTGTCGCTCCGCCACCAGCACCATGCCGATGGCCGCAAGGTCGGTCTCGTAGCGCGTGACCACGCACGCGGTCACCAACCCCTTGCCCTCGGGGTCGTCGATTCCGTACCCGGTACCGGCGGCAAGGAGCAGACCCCACTTGTGCTCCTCGCGCGGCCAGCCGCGATCTTCGGAGAGGTCGGCGCAGGCCACGAGGTCATCCGTGGTCAGGTGCCTGATGGGGAGTTCGGGGAGGGGCGTCTGCATGAGCTCAGGCTGTCTGACGCATTGATCGTTCGTCCACCACTTTTGATGAACTGGCCAAGACGCGCGCCCGACGGCCGCGCCGGGTGAGGCCCCATGGCTTGAGCACGGAGATGACCATCATGAAGAGATAGGCGGCCAGTGAGACGGCCGGACCCATCAGCAGGTCGCGGGGGTCGGCGACGACTCCGCCGGAGGCGACGATGTCGGCGGCCCTACTGACGCCCGGGCGCAGCATGAGGACGGACGCGGTGGTGGTTGCGACGGTCAACCAGAACTTGATGCAGACCCAGCGGTGGCGGGCCAGCCCCCACTTCGTGCCCAGCGACAGAACGAGACCGCTGAGCAGGGTGAGCAGCGCCACGGGTAGCACCAGCCAGTCCGTGAAGACGTTCATGGAGCGGTACGAGGCCTCGATCATGGACGCTGATTCCGTGGTGTACGCCGTGAGTGCAAGCGCGAGCAGGCCGAGGGTGAGCCCGAGCCAGCCGGCGGATGCGGCGACATGGACGACGAGAACGGCCCGGCGGACGGGACGCTTGAGTGGTTTCACGTGAAACACAGTGCCGGGCAGCGGGTTCTGGCGCGTCTGACAGGGGGAGTGGTCGAAGGTACTAGCCTCGGCGTACATGAGACGACGCCCGAGGCTCCATATCTTCGATCTGGACGGCACTCTGATCCACGGTTCGGCGGCACCGGTCGAGATCTCCCGTCAGCTCGGGCTGCTGGACGAAATCGGCGAGGTGGAGCGGGACCTGATCGCGGGCCGGATCGGACCGCCGGAGTATGCGGTGCGCGTGCATGCCCTGTGGGCCGACCTCACCGAAGCGCATGTCGCCGCGGCTTTCGAAGCCGCTCCTTGGCTTCTGGGCATCCGGGAGGTGTGGAGCGAGATCCGGGAGGGCGGCGATTTCTGCGCCGTGATCTCCCTGTCGCCGTCGTTCTTCGTGGAGAGGCTGCTGGGCTGGGGCGCTCATGCGACCCATGGCTCACGCTTCCCCGAGATTCCCTTCAGCCGGCCCGTGGATCCGGCGGGCATCCTCAGCGCTGCCGCGAAGGTGGAAGTCGCCGGCCGGCTCTGCATCGAGTTCGGCGTGGGCCTGGACGCCTGCGTCGCCTACGGCGATTCCCTGTCGGACGCCGAGATCTTCGCGGCGGTGCCCACAGCGGTGGCTGTGAACGCCGATCACCATCTCTCCGGCCTGGCCACTCACACCTACGCGGGACGCGATCTCCGCGAGGCCTACGAACTGGTGCGCGTCGCCCGGTAGTTCCTGACCGGCCCCGGTGACTGGCTCAGCCCAGGTCTGGAGCGTGCATGGCCCTTACGCCTTCGATGTTGCCGTCCAGGTAGTGGCGCAGCGAAAGCGGCACGAGATGGACGGCGGCGATTCCGACGCGACTGAACGGCACCCGCACGATCTCGTACTCGCCGCAGGGCTCGTCGACCTCGGGGCCATGGCGCAGGGCCGGGTCCATGGACTCCAGACGGCAGACGAAGAAGTGCTGCACCTTCACTCCCGTCACGCCGCCGTCCGCAATGTGCTCGACGGTGTCGACGAAGCACGGCACGACGTCGGTGATCTTGGCGCCCAGCTCCTCGTGGACCTCCCGGTGGAGCGCGTCGACGACGGTGGCGTCCTCCGCTTCGACCCCGCCGCCGGGCGTCAGCCAGTACGGGTCCACGCCGGGCTTGGTGCGCTTGATCAGGACGAGGTCGCCGCCGTCGAGCAGGATGGCGCGTGCGGTGCGCTTGACCACTGGTCGTTCGGTCATGGCAAGAGAGTGGCCCATGTCTCCGCGTCTGAAACTCGTGTGGGCGTTCCGTGTGTGTCCGTCACCGGTCGGCGGCGGAGCGCAGCAGCGGTCCGTCACCAGTCGGCGGCGGAGCGCAGCAGTGATTCGTGCGCCCTGGCGATATGGGGGTGGGCGAGCGTTCCCGTGCGTACGACGAGGAAGTACGTGCGCAGCGGCGGCACTGGAGGGTCGAGCAGAGCGACGACGCGGCCTCGTTCCAGGGCGTCCTCGCACAGATAGCGCGGCAGTACGGCGAGCCCGGCGCCGGAGGCGGTGGTTTCCAGGACGGCCCGCAGATCGGGTGCGATGACCGTGCCTGCGGCTGCCGGCGGCGAGTCGAAGACGGCGTGCCAGTAGCGCGACACAAAAGGTAAGGATTCGTGGACCTCGACCACCGGAAGCTGATCGAGCACGACGTGTCCCCGGCGTAGCTCCGAGGGTCCCAGGCGTGCGGCCCAGCGCGGGGCGGCGACGAGGACGTGCTCCTCATCGCACAGCGTCGTGGCGCTGAGGAGGGCGCCCCGCGGCCGAGCGGTGGCGATGGCCAGGTCGTGATGGCCTGCGGCGAGTCCGCCGAGGCTCTCCTCCGCGTTCCCGAACGAAGCGCGCAGAGCGAGCCCCTGGCCGATCAGCGGGCTGAGTGCGGGCAGGGCGCGCATCGCGATGAACTCTGGCGGGCCGGCGAGGTGGAGCGTGCGGATGCCGGTCTCGTTGTCGAGCCCCGCTTCGGTTATCTCGAGGAGGGCGTCGAGGTGGGGTGCCGCCCGGTGGGCCAGCTCGTCGCCGACGGTCGTAGGGGTGACGCCGCGCGCCTGGCGGAGGAAGAGCGGTTTGCCGAGCTGCCGCTCCAGCGTGCGGATCTGCCCGGTCACCGCCGGCTGGGAGAGTCCGAGGAGCGCGGCGGCGCGCGTGAAGGATCCTGCCCGGTGCACCGTGACGAATGTGCGCAGCAGGGCCAGATCCATGCCATTCCCTTCCCGATCGGATGTTGCCCCCGAACCCCGCCAACTATAAATAAGTCGATAGGCCTCTGTCGCTACAGTGATTGGACACTGACGCTGAGTCAACTAGCCTTGTCGACACGGTTCTTGGCGCGCGGGAACCGAGGGCGGTCCGAGCCATGAGGGGGGAGGTTCGGACCGTCCGTCTTCCTCGCCGGGTTCAGCCGCCGTGCGCAGGCGGCCGTAGGTCAGCGGCAGGAGCAGCCGCCTCGTCCAGTGCCCGCAGCACGTCGGCCACCAGGTCGTCGGCATCCTCCGCGCCTGCGGAGAAGCGGATGAAGCCCTCCGGGACGGCGTCCCCGCCCCAGCGGCCGCGGCGTTCCGCGCTGGAGCGGACGCCGCCGAAGCTGGTCGCGTCGTCGACCAGCCGCAGCCCGTCGAGGAAGCGCTCCGCATGGGCACGGTCGGGCAGGTCGAAGGACACCACACAGCCGAAGCGCCGCATCTGCTGCGCCGCGAGCTTGTGCGAGGGGTCGGTCGGCAGTCCCGGGTGGCGCAGGCCGCTGACCTCGGCGCGGCCGCTCAGTGCCTGCGCGACGGCCAGCGCGTTCGCGCTCTGCCGGTCGGCACGCAGCTGAAGGGTGGCGAGCGACCGATGGGCGAGCCACGCCTCCATCGGCCCCGGGATCGCGCCGACGATCTTGCGCCAGCGCCGTACGCCTGCCGCGAGCTGCGGGTCCCGGCAGGTCACATGACCCAGCAGGATGTCGCCGTGGCCGGTCATGCCCTTGGTGTCGCTGGCCACCGAGAAGTCGGCGCCCAGCTCGAGCGGCCGCTGGCCGAGGGGGG
The DNA here is from genome assembly GCF_055566095.1 of Streptomyces sp. NPDC027962. Lineage (NCBI taxonomy): Bacteria > Bacillati > Actinomycetota > Actinomycetes > Kitasatosporales > Streptomycetaceae > Streptomyces > Streptomyces sp. NPDC027962. The sequence goes on along the minus strand of NZ_JBVHTA010000002.1, from coordinate 123,569 downwards.
TGGCCAGGGTGTTGTCGACGGCGACGAGGGTTCCCGCCGCATGTGCGGCGTCGGTCAGCCGCCGGACGTCGCACACGTCGAGCCCCGGGTTGGACGGTGTCTCGAGCCACAGCAGCCGGGCCCCTTCGAGCACGCTCAGCTGGGCGTCGCCGCCGGTGGGGGCGGTGCGCACCTCGACGCCGAACGCCCGCAGCTGGTCGTGGACCAGCGGCAGCGCCTGGTAGCCGTCGTCGGGCATGACGACGACGTCTCCGGTCTTCAGCTGCGACATCAGTACGGCGGAGACGGCCGCCATGCCGGAGGCGAAGACGACGGTCTCGACACTCTCCCCGGGGGCTTCGAGCTCGCCGACGGCCCGCTCGAGATGGGTCCAGGTCGGGTTCTCGTCCCGGCCGTACGTGTACGGGCCGGTCGGCTCTCCGGGCAGGTGGAAGTGGGCGGCGAAGACCGGGCCGGGGAGGGTCGGTTCGTACTTCACCGGTTCGGGCAGCCCCGCCCGTACGGCCGTGGTGCCGTCGCCCTGGGCCGTGCCGGTCATGCCATGCGCTCCTCGTCCGTTCGCCATCACGCGGCGCTCAGTCCTTGTCGGGCAGGACGAGGTTCAGGGCCCACGACACGATCGAGATGATCAGTCCGCCGAGAACCGCCGTCCAGAAGCCCTCGACATGGAAGCTCAGGTCGAGCTTGTCGGCGAGCCACGAGGTGAGGAGCAGCATCAGGGCGTTGATCACCAGGGTGATCAGACCGAGGGTGAGGATGAACAGGGGCAGGGTGAGCAGCTGGACGACGGGCTTGACGAGGAAGTTCACCAGCCCGAAGAGCAGGGCCACCAGGACCAGGGTCAGGGCCTTCTTGCCGGTGCTGTCGCCGGTCAACGTAATGTCCTGCAGCAACCAGACGGCCACCCAGAGGGCACCCGCGTTGGCGATCGTCTTGACTAGAAAATTCATCATGTGTCTGATCGTGGCAGACGTGATCGGACCAAGGGCAGGGGCGGGACCACGATGAAGGCATTCCGACTGGACGAGCTGGAGGCGGAGCGCGCTGCCAACGACGGCGCGTATCTGCAGTTCCTGCGCGAACGGAACATGTCGGTCGGACTGTATGCGCTCGACGCCGGCGAGATCGACCCGCAGCTTCCCCACAACCAGGACGAGGTCTACTTCGTGGTCAGCGGCCGGGCGGCGATCACGGTGGGCATGGAGACCACACAGGTCGGCCGGGGCAGCGTCGTGTACGTACCGGCAGGGGTGGCGCACAAGTTCCACCACATCAGCGAGGATCTGCGAGTCATGGTGGTCTTCTCTCCGCCCGAGAGCTGACCCCTCGCCCCGAGAGGCCCTAGGGGATCGGTCAGGGGAGTTCAAGGGCTCACGGCACCCCGTTCACCACGTCCGCCCGCCTAGCATCGAGGCAGGCACTCGGGGGCAGGCACTCGGGAGAGACGAGGTAGGGCGATGGCTGTGCAGGAGATGTTCAAGGGGATGCCGTGGTGGGTGAAGTGGGTCGCGATCCCGGTGATCGCGCTGGTCGTGTTCGGCGGTCTCATCGCGAGCGTCGTCGGCTTCGTGATCGGGCTGCTGTTCAAGCTGCTGGTGTTCGTCGCCCTCGTCGGCGGACTGGTCTTCCTCGTACGGAAGTTCATGTCGTCGTCCGGCTCGCGCAGTGACTGGTAGGGATGCCGGGGGCCGGGTGGCGAACGGCCGTTAGCCCGGCCGGGGGAACGGCCGGGCGGCCCCCATTGCCCGGCCGGTGCTGCCATTAGAGTGGCTCATCTCTGCCGCCCCTCGGGAAATATCGGAGCACGACCGCTCTCGGCAGCGCTCCGAGGTGTCCTGGGCTGAACGGCCGTTCAGGGCCCGGGGGATGCGGCGGGCGCGCGGGGGCGGCCCCCGCGGGCGGGCGGGCTGCCCGTTACCACGCCTGGGGGTGACCTGTGGCCGGGGCCACGAATGGCACTGCACCTACCCTGATCGGCTCCGTGCAACGGGCGCTGAGGCTGCTGGAGGCTGCAGGCGCGCATCCGGACGGCGCTCCCGCCAAGCTGCTGGCGCGGGAGGCCGGTATTCCCCTGCCGACCGCGTATCACCTGCTGCGCACCCTGGCACACGGCGACTATCTGCGGCGTCAGAACGGGGTGTATTCCCTCGGGAGCGCCGTCGAACGACTGGTGTCCGGCGGCTCGTTGCAGACTCGTCGCAGCACGCTCGAGGAGTCGCTGGCGCACTGGCGGGACGCCATCGGCGTACCCGTCTACTTCGCCGTCTACCGCGAAGGCGAGATCAACATCGTCGCGGTCTCCGACACGCCCTATGCGCCGGCCGTCGCCGAATGGGCCGATTTCCGGGAGACCGGCCACGCACATGCGTTGGGCCAGTGCCTTCTCGGCCAGCTCGACGAGTCCGCCCGCCGGGACCACCTCGACCGCCATCCCGTTCAGCCCGTCACGCCGCACACGGTGCGTGACCCGGGCGCTCTACTGGACCGGCTCGCGTCCCGTGGGCGTATGGAGCCGGTCGTAGAGCGTCAGGAATATGCGATCGGCACGGTCTGTGCTGCCATTCCGATCAGAACAGGCTCTCTGGCTGCGACGATGGCCATTTCTCTGCCCCTTCACCAGGAAGCCAGACTGCTTCCCGCGGTGGAGCAGCTGAGGACCGGAATCGGTGGGCTGTTGGGGTCACTTGCCCTCTCTATCAGTATCTGAAATATCACTCCTTGTGATCTGCTAGCCCTTCGAGGACGATTGCGTCAAGAGGGCCTAGGGGGATCGTCCTGGCCATTTTCTTGCTTTGCCAGCACGGGTTCATTCAATGGCTTCATTACTGCGGGGTATGTGATGCGCGAGTCGGTCCAGGCCGAGGTACTGATGAGCTTCCTTGTCTCCGAGGAGCTCTCCTTCCGGATCCCGGTGGAGCTGGGTTACGAGACCGGGGATCCGTATGCGGTGCGGATGACCTTTCACCTTCCCGGCGACGCGCCTGTGACCTGGGCGTTCGGGCGGGAGTTGCTGCTCGACGGGATCAACGGGCCGAGCGGCGACGGTGATGTGCACATCGCGCCCGTCGGTCCCGAAAGCCTGTCGGAGGTTCGTATCCGGCTTCGGGTCGGCAGCGACTCGGCGTTGTTCCGCGCGGACACGGCGCCGCTCGTGGCCTTCCTCGACCGTACGGACAAACTGGTGCCGATCGGTCAGGAGCTGACCCTGGGTGACTGCGAAATGAGCCTGGAAGAGGCTCTCGGACGCATCCTCGCCGAGGAGAACGCCGGCTGACGCCCCATCGGCACGATGGTGCGGCTACTTCTTGCGCCGCCGCCCCCTGCCGCTGCGGACCGGGGAGCCGTCCGGTTGCTCCGCGGGCCCCGGACGGTCGGCCGAGACCACCAGGGTGGCCAGCGCGGTCGTCACCGGCACGGAGGCGACGAGGCCGATCGAGCCCACCAGGGTCCGAACGATCTCCTGCGCCACCAGTTCGCTGGTGGCCACGGCACCCACGCCCGACTGGGCGATCGAGAAAAGCAGCAGCAGGGGCAACGCGGCGCCTGCATAGGCGAGTACGAGGGTGTTGACGACCGAGGCGATGTGGTCTCGGCCGATACGGATCGCGGCGCCGTAGAGGCGGCGCGGACCCATGTCCGGGTCGGCCTGGTGCAGTTCCCATACGGCCGAGGTCTGGGTCACCGTCACGTCGTCGAGCACTCCGAGGGAGCCGATGATGACTCCGGCCAGCAGCAGGCCGCTCATGTCGATGTCGGGATACAGGCCGTGGATGAGGCCGGTGTTGTCGTCCGTGTTCCCGCTCAGGCTTGCCCAGCCGATGAACAACGAACCCAGCAGCCCGATCAGCAGCAGCGAGATCAGGGTGCCGAGCACCGCGACCGAGGTGCGTGCCGTCACCCCGTGACACATGTACAGCGCGATCAGCATGATGGCGCTCGCCCCGACCACCGCGACGATCAGCGGATTCGATCCCTGCAGGATCGCCGGCAGGATGAACAGCGTCAGCACGGCGAACGAGACCGCCAGCGCGATCAGGGCCATCACACCGCGCATCCGGCCCACGAGCACCACCGCGAGGGCGAAGATCCCCGCGAGCAGTGCCATGGGGAACTCCCGGTCCACGTCGGTCACCGAGTACTGCAGATCGCGAGGTGCGTCGGGGGCGTACGCGACCACGACCCCCTGGCCCTCGCTCAACTGCCGTGGTGCGTCCGGCTGGACGATCTCGACGAATGTCCGGCCCTTGTCCTTGCCGCTCACGACTTCGACGGTCGCCCTGGCGCACTGGCCCTGCTGCCCGCTCACAGCTTCGCGTCCCTGGGGGGTGGAGGTGTCGCCGGTCGGCGGGACCTGCGCGGCGTTGACGTCCTTGCAGTCGACTCTTTCGACGCGCACCACCTTGCCCAGCTCGGTCTGCCGGTCGAAGCCGACGCCGGTGCGTTCGTGGCCCGGCGCGCCTCCCGGCCACAGCACCGCGAGCCCGACGAGCACGGCAGTCGCGAAGGGGATCAGTACGGCTGCGATGACCTTCCGAAGGTGTCGGGACACCGGGGCGGCGGGCCCATGGCCGTGGCTGTGGATGTGCGGTTCTGGGGACTCTGGCGATGAGGTCACGGGTCGATCATCGCAAGAACCCGGGGCCCTCTGTTCAGCGTGCGGGACATGACGCTAGCGTGGTGGCACCTTTGCACACGCGGGAGCTCGGAGCACCGGGCTGAGAGGGCGCTGACCTCGTACATCCGTACGGGACCAGCTGCGCCGACCGCCGAACCTGTTACCGGGTAATGCCGGCGTAGGGAGTAGGTCTCATGACCGTATCGGACGCACGCACGCCTGCCTCCAACCAGAACGACGAGGCCGGAAAGTCCATCGGCTGGCACAAGGGATACGTCGAGGGCTCGCGCCCCGACCTCCGGGTGCCGGTGCGCAAGGTGCACCTCACCAACGGCAAGGACGTCACGTTGTACGACACGTCCGGCCCGTACACCGACCCTAACGTCGAAACCGACGTGCGCCGCGGGCTGCCGCCGCTGCGGGAGAACTGGATCATCGGCCGCGGCGACACCGAGGAGTACGCCGGGCGGCCGGTCCGCCCGGAGGACGACGGGATCAAGCACACGTCGCCGCGCGGGGGGCTGCGCAACCTCGACGCCGTCTTCCCGGGACGCCCGCGCCAGCCCCGCCGGGGCCGCGACGGGCAGGCGGTGACGCAGCTTGCGTACGCCCGCCGTGGCGAGATCACGCCGGAGATGGAGTACGTCGCCATCCGCGAGAATGTCTCCCCCGAAGTGGTGCGGGAGGAGATCGCGGCCGGTCGGGCCGTGCTGCCGGCGAACGTGAACCACCCGGAGATCGAGCCGATGATCATCGGCAAGCGGTTCCTGGTGAAGGTCAACGCCAACATCGGCAACTCCGCGGTCACCTCCTCCATCGAGGAGGAGGTCGAGAAGATGACCTGGGCGACCCGTTGGGGTGCCGACACGGTCATGGACCTGTCCACCGGCCGCAACATCCACACCACCCGCGAGTGGGTGCTGCGGAACTCCCCCGTCCCCATCGGCACGGTGCCGCTGTACCAGGCGCTGGAGAAGGTGGACGGCAAGGCCGAGGACCTGACCTGGGACGTCTACAAGGACACGGTCATCGAGCAGGCCGAGCAGGGCGTCGACTACATGACGGTCCACGCGGGGGTGCTGCTGCGCTACGTGCCGCTGACGGCCCGGCGCAAGACCGGCATCGTCTCGCGCGGCGGCTCGATCATGGCGGCCTGGTGCCTGGCGCACCACAAGGAGTCGTTCCTGTACGAGAACTTCGAGGAGCTCTGCGAGATCCTCGCCGCGTACGACGTGACGTACTCCCTCGGCGACGGGCTGCGGCCCGGTTCGATCGCGGACGCCAACGACGAGGCGCAGTTCGCCGAGTTGAAGACGCTCGGCGAGCTCAACACCATCGCCAAGCGCCACAACGTGCAGACGATGATCGAGGGCCCGGGCCATGTCCCGATGCACAAGATCAAGGAGAACATCGACCTCCAGCAGGAGATCTGCGAGGAGGCGCCGTTCTACACACTCGGCCCCCTCACCACGGACGTGGCGCCCGCCTACGACCACATCACGTCCGGCATCGGGGCGGCCATGATCGCCTGGTGGGGCACGGCGATGCTCTGCTATGTCACGCCCAAGGAGCATCTGGGCCTGCCGGACCGTGACGACGTCAAGACCGGCGTCATCACCTACAAGATCGCCGCCCATGCGGCGGATCTCGCCAAGGGGCACCCGGGCGCCCAGGAATGGGACGACGCGCTGTCGGACGCGCGTTTCGAGTTCCGCTGGGAGGACCAGTTCAATCTCGCCCTCGACCCGGACACGGCCAGGGAGTTCCACGACGAGACGCTGCCGGCCGAGCCGGCGAAGACCGCGCACTTCTGCTCGATGTGCGGTCCCAAGTTCTGCTCGATGAAGATCAGTAGAAGCATCACAGAGCAGTTCGCCCCGGATCTGGCTCTGACCAGCGACGATGCCATCCAAGCGGGGATGCTGGCGAAGTCGAAGGAGTTCGCCGAGTCGGGCAACCGCGTCTATCTGCCTATTGCGGACTGATCTTCTGGTGTTTTGGCGTCCCCCGGCAAACGCTCCGGGGGACGCTGTCGGCTTTCACGAGGGGGCTGGTCACAGCCGCGCCAGGGGACTGACGTAGATGCTTCCATGCTGATCAGGCCGTCACGGGGCTGTTGTGGGCCACGGCTGGTCCACGGCTGGTCCACGGGCGGCAGGCTGCGCTGAGCTACTGGAGTTCGCTGAAGCGTTCCGTCTGGCGCGTGCGTCCGGCAACGATGATGGTGTCGCCGGCCTGGACGATGGTGTCGGCGGTCGCGTAGGTGAAGCCTTCTCCGGGGCGTTTGATCGCGACGACGGTGAGGCCGTAGCGGGATCGTACGGCGCTGTCGGCGAGTCGCTTGCCGATGATGTCGGCGGGTGGGTTGGTCTTGGCCATGGCGAAGTCGTCTTCGAACTCGATGTAGTCGAGCATGCGGCCACGGACCAGGTGGGCGACACGCTGGCCCATGTCGTGCTCGGGGTAGACGACGTGCTGGACACCGAGCTGGGTGAGGATCCGGCCGTGGGCCTCGCTGATCGCCTTGGCCCAGACGTCCTGGATCCCGAAGGAGACAAGTAGGGAGGCGGTAAGGATGCTGGCCTCGAGGTCGGTGCCGATGGCGACGACGGCACGGTTGAACTCATGCACGGCCAGCTGCCGGAGCACGTCCTCCTTGGTGGAGTCGGCGCGCACCACGTGTGTGAGGGAGCCGGACAGCAGTTGGACGACCTCGGGATTCTCGTCGATGCCGAGGACTTCGGTGTCCTCGTCCACGAGTTCCAGGGCCAGGGCACGTCCGAAACGGCCCATACCGATGACCACGACAGAATCGTTGCCGGCGATGCGCCGGGTCTTGTGACTGCGGTTCCTAGCCAATGACGGGTCTCTCCTCGGGCAGGTCGTACATGCGGACGCGCTGACGCATGGCGAGCGCGGAAGCCACGGTGATCGGGCCGAGCCGCCCGATGAACATCAGCACGGTGAGCAAGACCTGTTCCGTGGCCGGGAGGTCGGCCGTGATGCCGGTGGACAGGCCGACGGTGGCGAAGGCCGAGATGACTTCGAACAAGGACCGGTCCAGGTTGAAGTCGGTGAACACCATGAAGACCACCGTCGAGCCCACTACGGCGGCCACCGCCAGCAGCACGACCGTCAGCGCCTGGCGCTGCGTGTCGCCGTGCAGGCGTCGGTGAAAGATGTTCACCGCGCCCTCGCCGCGCACCTCGGCGTACACGACGAAGAAGAGCACGGCGAAAGTGGTGACCTTGATCCCGCCGGCGGTGCCGGCGCTGGCGCCGCCGACGAACATCAGGACGTCCATGCCGAGCCAGCTGGCCGGGTTCATCTGACCGGTGTCGATGCTGTTGAAGCCGGCGGTACGGGGCATCACGCCCTGGAAGAACCCGGCCAACAACTTGCCCGGCGTGTCCAGCGGCCCCAACGTGGCTGGGTTGGTCCACTCGATCGCGGTGATGAACACGCTCCCGCCGACCAGGAAGACGCCGCTCGCCCACACGACGATCTTGGTGTGCAAAGACCACGTCCAGGGCCTGCGCCACCGGCGGCGCAGCTCGAACAGCACGGGGAAGCCCAGCCCGCCGGCAATGACCGCCAACGCGATCGGCAGGCAGATCCACGGGTCGGTGACGAAACCCATGAGGCTGTCGGAGTACAGAGCGAAACCTGCGTTGTTGAAGGCTGAGACGGCGTGGAAGACACCCAGCCACAATGCCCGCGGCCACGGCGTGTCGTATCCCGCTCCGAAGCGCAGGGTCAGCACCAGCGCAGTGATTGCCTCCAGCAGCAGGCTGACCCTGACGACACCGACGACGACCGTCCGTACGTCACCGAGCCCCAGGGTCTTGGTCTCGGCAGCCGCGGTCAGGCGGGCCCGCAGTCCCATCCGGTGAGAGATCAGCAGACCGAGCAGAGAAGCGAAGGTCATGATGCCCAGGCCGCCGAGCTGGATAAGACACAGGATCACGACCTGCCCGAACCCGGTCCAGTAGGTGGGTGTGTCCACCACCACCAGCCCGGTCACGCAGACCGCTGAGACCGAGGTGAACAGCGCCTCCAGCAGGCTCGCGCTGCCGGGTCCCGCCTTGGCGACCGGGAGCATCAGCAATCCGGTACCGGCAGCGATCGCCGTGGCGAACCCGGTGACGACGACCTGAGCCGGATGCCTCAGCCGTGGCCAGGGGCGGATCACCACGGCAGACCCGCTCTGCCGCCAAAGCACGTTTCGATCTTTTGCACTGGACGACGATAGCCACGGAACCGGATGACGGAAGTTTTCTATACGCGAGCCTTACGCCTGGATCTCATCCCGTCCGCCCTGTCGTGTCTACAGTTGCGTTCATGACCGGCTCACTCCCTCGGCCAACGGCAGCGGTCCTCACATCGTCGCTCCAGGGACGTGTGATCCGGAGGCAGTCGTATGCGGGGCCCTGAGATCGACCGCGGTATCCGGCATGCCGTCTACGCTCTGACGCTGACCGCTGTGCCCCTCCTCGTGTGCGGTTTCCTCTTCGATGCGATGTGGCTGCTTGCGGTCGGTGGGTGGCTGGTGATCGTCGCGTTCCTGATCGAAATGATCTACCGGCCCGGGAGTCCCCCGGACCGCCAGTGACCTGCCGTGGGCCTGCACCTGCCGGAGTGAAGCCAAGGTGGAATCCACGGATCGCCAGATGTAACGACCGTTGAAGCCGGGATCACTCCGGCCGGTGCTCGGGACCGGGTGACTTCGGTCGGTGCTCGGGCCCGCCGAAGTCCGGGCTGGTGAAGTCCGGGCTGGTGAACGTCGGACGCTGTCCCTTGCCCGAGCCGTCCGCGGGACTGGAGAAGTCCGGCCCGCTGTAGCCGATCTTCGGCATGCGGCTCACCGGCCGCGGCGGTCTCGCGGACGACGGGTCGGCGCTCGGGTCGGCGAGGGCTGCCCGCAGGAAGGGCAGAATGCCGCGCTCCAGCAGGGCATGGCGCCAGGCTTCCCTGGCCCGTGCGACCTCGTCCGGCAGTTCGCCGGAGGGCACCGCGTCCGCCACCTGGGCGGCGCCGTTGCGCAGGGCGGTCAGCAGCAGCCCCACCGCGGCGACCAGGATGCCCGCTGCCGTGAGCGCGCCGAAGAACCATCCGGCCGTCAGCAGGGCGTCGGCGAAGGACGGGGTGGGGCTGAGCATCTTCAGGATGTAGCCGACGAGCAGGAATATGACCGCGGCGGTCCCGGCGAGGACAGGGGCGAGCACGGCGACGACGGCCGCGAAGCCGGCACCGCCCTCGGCCGCTTCCCCCACGGCCGGTGCCGACACGGAGCCGCGCACCGAGTCGGCCAAGGTGGGCGTGCGCATTTCGCGGCGCACTTTCACGTAGTGCTCGTACTCGGCGGCGGCCGACGTGGTGATCAGTGCCGTCGCGTTCAGTGCCATGGTGCGGAGCTGCTCGTTGTTCAGACGCAGCCCCACGGCGGCCAGATCCGGGCGGTCATGGGCGTTGCGCAGTGCCTCGTCGAGAAGTCGCTCGTACTCGGCGCGGTCCTCGGTCAGCAGGTGCGGAGCGCTGTTCATGTGCATCCCCCGATGCTCCGTCGGGCCGGACTACCCGGTACGACCGGGCAGTCGGGCGGAAACGGAGGAGAGTCTGCTACGGATAAGCCGATGGTAGAGCGGTTACGGCACAGGGTGACAGGGGGTTTGTGCAAATCTCCTGCGGCGAGTCGGCTCAGTTCGCCAGCGGGAGCTGCTGGACAAGAAGCTTTCCGGCCATGGTCACGCCGCCGTCCATGGCGATCGCGAGCCCGTCCGCGTAGACGTGTGGACCGTCGACCACCGGGCGCTCCCCGTCCTCGCCGTCCTCGGTGCCCACCTCGCCCAGCAGATACGGAATGGGGCTGTGGCCGTGCACGATGCGCCGGCCGCCGTAGGCGCCGAGCAACTCGCGCACCGCCTCCGGGCCGCCGTCGTCACGGAAGGCGAAGCGCTTGGTGAACTTGCGGAACAGGTCCCAGCACTCGTCCGCGTCGTTGCGCGTGAGGATCGCGTGCACGGTGTCGTTGACGTCCGCGATGGTGGAGCCGTAGTCGAGATAGGCGGTCGTGTCGGAGTGCAGCAGCAGGTGACTGTCCTCCTCGACGATCGCGTCGAGCCGGGCCATCCACTGCAGATGGACCTCCTGCAGCCGGTCCATGTCCGCCTTCTGCCCGCCGTTGAGAAGCCAGGCCGCCTGGAAGGTGGCGGTGCCCGCACCGGAGTTGACGGGCGTGTCGCCGAAGCGTTTGGCGCCGAGCAGCAGCAGTTCGTGGTTGCCCATCAGGGCCTTGCAGTAGCCGCCTGCGGCGGCGGCCTCGGCCGAGAGACGCATGACGAGGTCGATCACGCCGATGCCGTCGGGGCCGCGGTCGGTGAAGTCCCCGAGGAACCACAGCCGGGCGTTGCCCGCGGCCCAGTGTCCTTCCGTGTCGATGAGGCCCTGCGCGGCGAGGGCCGCGAGGAGCTCGTCGAGATAGCCGTGTACGTCGCCGACGACGTACAACGGGCCGCGCCCGTCGGGAACCGGGGCGTCGTCGGGGTCGACCTGGACCTGGACGGTGTCGCCGGGTCCGCCTCTGCTGATGACCGGCAGGTCGCGCGCCGTCGGGGTGTAGCCCTCCGGGGGCTCGCCTTCGGGGAAGGCGTTACCCGGGTGGCCTCCGTGTTCCGCGTTGCCCGTGTGTCCCGTGTGGACGGGGTCCGCCGAGTGCGACTGCACGGGCACCTGTGCGTACGGCGGTACGCGGAAATCGCGCAACGTCGCCGTCCGCACCACGGGTCCTTGACCGGCCCCCTGAGTCATCGACCCCTCCACCACCGTCGCGCCGCCGTTCACCTCTCGGCCCAGCCTGGTCGGGGTGGTCCGCGGTGTCGTTCGCCCATCATAGGAATGAGCCAGGCGGTGTGTGACGCACCAGGGGTGGTGAATCCTTGCGCACTCCCTGGTTTTCCGGTTGTTTCGTCCCAATTGTTAAGGTCTAGTCCTGCAGACGGGACGGGCTAGTCCTTCGTGGGAGATCGCGGGGCGCTGACCGTCGTCCGCGGGGAGCGGCGCTGCGACGAGGTCCTGACGATCAGTTCGGTGGGTATCACCTGCTCGACCGGCCGGTCCTCGTCGATTCCCTCGATCGCGTCGATCAGGAGCTGGACCACTGCCGTACCGATCCGCCGCGGTTTCAGCGAGAGCGTGGTGATGGGCGGCTCGGTGGTGGCGTAGACGGTCGACTCGCTGCAGCACACGAGCAGCAGATCGTCGGGGACGCGCAGTCCGTAGCGGCGGGCCGCGGCGAGCAGGTCCGTGCCGTTGGGGTCGAAGAGCCCGTACACGGCGTCGGGCCGGTCGGGGCGGGCGAGCAGCCGGTCGGCGGCGACGGCGCCGGCGCACGGGTCGTGGGCGGGGTAGGACTCGTAGACCGGAGCCTGGCCGACCCGTTCGCACCAGCTGAGGTAGGCGGTGGTCGACAGCCGTGTGTAGGTGTCGGTGGTGGTGCCGGTGAGCAAGCCGATGCGGCGGGCGCCGGCGTCGGCGAGATGGTCGAGCAGATCGAGGACGGCGGCTTCGTGGTCGTTGTCGACCCAGGCGGTCACCGGGAGCGTGCCGGCCGGACGGCCGTCGGAGACGACGGGCAGGCCCTGCCGCACCAACTCGGTGACGACCGGGTCGTGGTCGGAGGGGTCGATGACGATGGTGCCGTCGAGGGCGACGTTCGACCAGACGTCGTGGCGTGAGGTGGCGGGCAGGATGACCAGGGCGTAGCCGCGGGCGAGCGCGGCCGAGGTCGCGGCTCTGGCCATTTCGGCGAAGTACGCGAACTCCGTGAAGGTGAAAGGTTCATCCCCGTACGTCGTCACCGTCAGGCCGATTAAGCCCGACTTCCCGGTACGGAGGGTCCGGGCCGCGGCGGACGGGCGGTAGCCCAGCCGCTCGGCGACCTCGCGGACGTGTCTGCGGGTGGCCTCGGGCAGCCGGCCCTTGCCGTTGAGGGCGTCGGAGACGGTTGTGATGGAGACCCCGGCCGCGGCGGCCACGTCTCTGATGCCTGCCCGGCCCTGCCTGCCGCCCCGGCGGGATGTGTCCGTCCGGCTCACCTGATGCTTCCCTGCTGCTGTCATGGCGAGCCGATAGTAGGGCTCGCGCAGGTGGTTGGGCCGGTCGCATATGCGCACGTTGACAGGCACGTTTCTGCATGATCATTATGGCTTAATATCCTTGGAAACCAAGTCAGTTGGGCACCGACGGCGGACGGTGCCGGGCGCGGGGCCTTCGAGGCCTGGCGAACGGCCCATGTCTCGATGAGGTCTCAACTCATCACTACGGGGGATGCGCGCCACGGCGTGAGCTACCGGCGCACGCCGGGTGGAGGCGCTCCCCCCTCTCGATCGTGCCCTTCGGGAGCCTCCGCCTCAGGCCGCGGCGAGCGTTCATCGCGCCCGGCCATTCGCAGCGGCGGCGAATCCTCATAAGGTGAGCAGTATTGGTTGAGCAGTACCGATCTGCACGGACGGTCGAGGAGGACCTGCGGTGAGCGAGACGAGCCCCAAGCTGCGCGCCGAGCTGGACGGCATCCCCACGTACAAGCCGGGCAAGCCGGCGGCGGCCGGTGGCCCGGTGGCCTACAAGCTGTCCTCCAACGAGAACCCGTACCCGCCGCTGCCGGGCGTGATGGAGAGCGTGATGGCGGCGGCACAGAACTTCAACCGCTACCCCGACATGGCCTGCACGGGTCTGATGGACGAGCTCGCGGACCGGTTCGGGGTGCCGGTGACGCACCTGGCCACGGGCACCGGCTCGGTGGGCGTCGCGCAGTCGCTGCTCCAGTCGACCTCCGGCCCCGGCGACGAGGTGATCTACGCCTGGCGCTCCTTCGAGGCGTACCCGATCATCACGCAGATCAGCGGCGCGACCGCCGTGCAGGTGCCGCTGACCGAGGGCGAGGTGCACGACCTTGACGCCATGGCCGACGCGATCACCGACCGGACGCGGCTGATCTTCGTCTGCAACCCCAACAACCCGACCGGCACCGTAGTCCGCCGTGCGGAGCTGGAGCGGTTCCTCGACCGGGTGCCCTCCGATGTACTGGTGGTGCTGGACGAGGCGTACCGGGAGTTCATCCGCGACTCCGACGTCCCCGACGGTCTCGAGATCTACCGTGACCGCCCCAATGTCGCGGTGCTGCGCACCTTCTCCAAGGCGTACGGTCTGGCGGGCCTGCGGGTCGGCTTCGCCGTGGCCCATGAGCCGGTGGCGGCGGCACTGCGGAAGACGGCGGTCCCCTTCGGCGTCACCCAGCTCGCGCAGGAGGCGGCGGTGGCTTCCCTGCGCGCCGAGGACGAGCTGCTCGGGCGGGTCGGATCGCTGGTCTGCGAGCGGAACAGGGTGTACGAGGGCCTGGTGGAGCAGGGCTGGACGGTGCCCGAGACACAGGCGAACTTCGTCTGGCTGCGCCTCGGTGGGCGCACGCTGGACTTCGCCGCGGCCTGTGAGAAGGCCGGCGTCGTGGTCCGGCCGTTCACCGGCGAGGGCGTGCGCGTCACCATCGGCGAGTCCGAGGCGATGGACGTGTTCCTGCACACGGCGGAGACGTTCCGCAAGGGTCTGTAGGGCCCCGCGGTCGACCCCGCCGGTGGTGCCGGGCGGGGGCCTCAGTCCTGGGTGACGCACTCCACCCGGACCGGGTCGCCCGCCCTGATCCCTGCCGGCCGGCGGGGGTCGCCGTCGATCCTGCCGAGCACATTGCAGGGACCGGCGAGGCGGCATTCCTCACCGAGGGAGATCGGGGTCGGCCCGTAGGGAAGGGCGAGGGCGTCGCCGTCGGTCCAGAACGCGACGGTGCCGGGCTCCACCACTTGGCGGGCGTTCGACTCCCGAGCCACGGAGACGGGTGTCTCGAAGTAGACCTCCTCGCCCCAGGTCCGGGCCGTCGCGGAGAACGGCAGAACCCCCATGAGCGCCTTGCTCGTGGGGGTTGCGTCGATCGTGGCGGTCAGATGTCCGCCGGGCCAGGAGATCCGTATCTGCATGGGTCAAATTCAACAGTATGTTGAAGTTCTCGAGAAGGCCCCCTCAAGGGGGACCCCCCGATAGAAGGTGCGAATTTCGTGTGCGTCATAATGCTTGTGAATGTGAACGCGTTCACAAGCGGACTCTGTTTCTCCCGTAAATCGGATGGAACGGGAGGGGGTCGGCTGCCGCTGTGACCACGGCGACGTAAGGAGAGACGACGTGGACCTCGCTCTGGCGCCCGAGACCTTGGCGCGATGGCAGTTCGGCATCACCACCGTCTACCACTTCCTGTTCGTCCCCCTCACGATCTCGCTCGCCGCGCTCACCGCCGGCCTGCAGACCGCCTGGGTGCGTACGGGGAAGGAGAAGTACCTCAGGGCCACCAAGTTCTGGGGCAAGCTCTTCCTGATCAACATCGCCATGGGTGTGGTCACGGGCATCGTCCAGGAGTTCCAGTTCGGCATGAACTGGTCCGACTACTCGCGCTTCGTCGGCGACGTCTTCGGCGCCCCGCTCGCCTTCGAGGCGCTGATCGCCTTCTTCTTCGAGTCCACGTTCATCGGGCTGTGGATCTTCGGCTGGGACAAGCTGCCCCAGAAGGTCCACCTCGCCTGCATCTGGATGGTCTCCATCGGCACCGTCCTCTCCGCGTACTTCATCCTGGCGGCCAACTCCTGGATGCAGCACCCGGTCGGCTACCGGATCAACGAGGAGCGAGGACGGGCCGAGCTCACCGACTTCTGGCTGGTCCTGACGCAGAACACCGCGCTCACCCAGTTCTTCCACACCATGACGGCGGCCTTCCTGGTCGGCGGCGCGTTCATGGCCGGCGTCTCGGCCTTCCACCTGGCCCGCAGGAAGCACATTCGCGTGATGCGGACCTCCCTGCGGGTGGGCCTGGTCACCGTCGCCGCCGCCGGACTGCTGACGGCCGTCAGCGGTGACCTCCTCGGCAAGGTGATGTACGAGCAGCAGCCCATGAAGATGGCGGCCGCCGAGGCGCTGTGGGACGGGGAGGCGCCGGCGCCCTTCTCCGTCTTCGCCTACGGAGACGTGGACGAGGGGCACAACAAGGTCGCCGTGGAGATCCCCGGGCTGCTGTCCTTCCTGGCGCACAGCGACTTCGACTCGTACGTCCCCGGCATCAACGACGTCAACGAGCAACTCCAGGAGACGTACGGTCCCGGCGACTACCGCCCCAACATCCCCGTCGCCTACTGGGGCTTCCGCTGGATGATCGGCTTCGGCATGGCGTCTCTCACCATCGGAATGATCGGACTCTGGCTGACCCGGAGGAAGTTCCTGCTGCCCCCCGCCCTGCGGACCGGCGAGGACGAGGTTCCGAATCTGGTGCTCTTCAGGAACAAGGCACTCGGCCCCCGACTGGGCAAGTGGTACTGGCTGATCGCCCTGTGGACCATGGCCTTCCCCCTGATCGCCAACTCCTGGGGCTGGATCTTCACCGAGATGGGCAGGCAGCCGTGGGTCGTCTACGGCGTGCTGCGCACCCGTGACGCGGTCTCCCCCGGGGTCTCCCAGGGCGAGGTGCTCACCTCGATGGCCGTCTTCACCACGCTGTACGCGGTGCTCGCGGTGATCGAGGTCAGGTTGCTCGTGAAGTATGTCAAGGCCGGGCCGCCCGAACTCACGGAGGCCGACCTCGACCCGCCCACCAAGATCGGCGGCGACGACAGCGACGCCGACCGGCCCATGGCCTTCTCCTACTGAGGCCGCAGAGGAGCTGCTGAGGCATGGAACTCCACAACGTCTGGTTCGTACTCATCGCCGTTCTGTGGATCGGCTACTTCTTCCTGGAGGGCTTCGACTTCGGGGTCGGCGTCCTCACCAAACTGCTGGCGCGGGACCGCTCCGAACGGCGGGTGCTGATCAACACCATCGGGCCGGTCTGGGACGGCAACGAGGTGTGGCTGCTCACCGCGGGCGGGGCGACGTTCGCGGCCTTCCCCGATTGGTACGCCACGCTGTTCTCCGGGTTCTACCTCCCGCTGCTGTTCATTCTCGTCTGCCTGATCGTGCGCGGCGTCGCGTTCGAGTACCGGCACAAGCGGGCGGAAGAGCGCTGGCAGACCAACTGGGAGCACGCGATCTTCTGGACCTCGCTGCTGCCCGCCTTCCTGTGGGGCGTGGCCTTCGGCAACATCGTGCGGGGGGTGAAGATCGACGAGAACAAGGAGTACGTCGGCACGTTCTTCGATCTGCTCAACCCGTACGCGCTGCTCGGCGGACTGGTCACGCTCGCTCTCTTCACGTTCCACGGTGCTGTGTTCGCCGCGCTGAAGACGGTCGGCGACATCAGGACCCGGGCCAGGGCGCTCGCGTGGAGGCTGGGTCTGCTTACGGCTGTGCCGGCGCTTGGCTTCCTGCTGTGGACCCAGGCCGCAGGCGGCGACGGGAAGAGCCTGGTGGCGCTGGTCGTCGCGGTGCTGGCGCTGGCGGGTGCAGTCGGTGCCATCAAGGCGGGTCGTGAGGGCTGGTCGTTCGCCCTGTCCGGGGTCGCCATCGCCACCTCTGTGGCGATGCTGTTCCTCGCGCTCTTCCCGGACGTCATGCCGTCCTCGCTCGACTCCGCCTGGAGCCTCACGGTCACCAACGCCTCGTCGAGCCCGTACACCCTGAAGATCATGACGTGGCTGGCGGCCGTCGCCGCACCGCTGGTGATGCTCTATCAGGGCTGGACGTACTGGGTGTTCCGCAAGCGGATAGGCACCCAGCACATCGCCGACGCCCACTAGCGGGGGATGTTTCACGTGCAACCGATCGATCCGCGTCTGCTCCGGTACGCCCGGGCCACCCGGATCTTCCTGGCCGCGGTGGTGGTGCTCGGGCTGGCCGGCGCGGCCCTGGTCATCGCTCAGGCGATGCTCATCGCCGAGGTGGTCGTCGGGGCCTTCCGGCACGGGCTGTCCGTGTCCGGCCTGTCCACACCGCTGGTGCTGCTGGCGGCGGTGGCGGTCGGGCGGGCGGCGGTCTCCTGGCTGACCGAACTCGCCGCACATCGGGCGAGCGCCGCTGTGAAGTCGGAGCTCCGGCGACGGCTGCTGGAGCGGGCCGTCGAACTGGGGCCGGGCCGGCTGAGCGGGCGTCGCACCGGAACGCTGGTAGCGCTTGCCACCCGGGGCGTGGACGCGCTGGACGACTACTTCTCGCGGTATCTGCCGCAGCTCGGACTCGCGGTCGTGGTGCCGGTCGCGGTGCTCGCCCGGATCGTCACGGAGGACTGGATCTCGGCCGCGGTCGTCGTGCTGACCCTGCCGCTGATCCCGGTCTTCATGGTGCTCATCGGGTGGGCCACGCAGTCGCGCATGGACCGGCAGTGGCGTCTGTTGTCCCGGCTCTCCGGTCACTTTCTCGACGTGGTCGCGGGCCTGCCCACGCTGAAGGTCTTCGGACGGGCGAAGGCACAGGCGGATTCGATCCGCTCCATCACCTCGCAGTACCGGCAGGCGACACTGCGCACACTGCGGATCGCCTTCCTGTCGTCCTTCGCGCTGGAGCTGCTGTCGACCCTGTCGGTGGCTCTGGTGGCCGTCGGCATCGGCATGCGGTTGGTCCATGGTGATCTCGATCTGTACACCGGGCTGGTGATCCTGATCCTCGCGCCGGAGGCCTATCTGCCGCTCCGGCAGGTGGGGGCCCAGTTCCACGCCGCGGCGGAGGGACTCTCCGCGGCACAGGAGATCTTTGAGGTCCTCGAGACCGCTCCGCGGGAATCCGGCGGGCGTCCGGTGCCCGGCACCCTCCGGCTGGAGCTGGACAGGGTGACCGTTCGGCACAGAGGTCGTGACGAGGCGTCGTTGGACGCGGTCTCCCTGGTGGTGGAGCCCGGCGAGACGGTGGCGCTCGTCGGGGAGAGCGGGGTCGGGAAGTCCACGCTGCTGGACGTCCTGCTCGGCTTCGTGGCGCCGGCAGAGGGGCGCGTACGAGTCGACGGAACCGACCTGGCCGAGCTGGATGTGCACCGGTGGCGGGACCAGATCGCCTGGGTGCCGCAGGCTCCGTATCTCTTCGCCGGGACGATCGCGGAGAACGTACGCCTCGCGCGCCCGGACGCGGACGACGCGGCGGTACGGGAAGCACTGCGGGCGGCGGGGGCGTACGACTTCGTCGCGGCACTCCACCGAGGGACGGACACGCCGATCGGCGAGGACGGCTCGGGGCTCTCGGCCGGCCAGCGGCAACGGCTCGCGCTGGCCAGGGCGTTTCTCGCCGACCGGCCGCTGCTGCTGCTGGACGAACCGACAGCCGCGCTGGACGGAGCGACCGAGGCGGACATCGTCGAAGCGGTGGGCCGGCTGGCGCGGGGCCGGACGGTGCTGCTGGTCGTCCACCGGCCCGCCCTGCTGGCCGTCGCGGACCGCGTCGTCACGCTCGCCCGCCCGGCCGCGGCAGCGGACACCAGGCGGACCGAAGACCGCGTTACGGAGACGGCACGGACGAACCCCGGCGCGGAGGCGATACCGGAGACGGGTGCGGAGCCGGCAGCTCACCGCAGCGCTCCGGTCAGGAGCGGACAGCCGCCGCTGGCGCGGGTGCGCACCGCAGCGGGCCACCTTCGGGGCCGGCTCGGCCTGGCCCTTCTGCTTGGCAGCCTCGCCCTCGGCTCCGCCGTGGGCCTCATGGCGGTCTCCGGATGGCTGATCTCCCGGGCCTCGGAGCAGCCGCCGGTACTTCACCTGATGGTGGCCGTGACGGCCACCCGGGCGTTCGGGATCGGGCGGGCCGTCTTCCGGTACGCGGAACGCCTGGTGTCCCATGACGCCGTGCTGCGTACGCTCGCCGAGATGCGCGTCGCCGTGTACGGCCGGCTCGAACGCATCGCGCCCGCCGGCCTGGGCCGCACCCGCCGCGGCGATCTGCTCTCCCGGCTCGTCTCCGACGTGGACGCCCTCCAGGACTACTGGCTGCGCTGGATGTTGCCCGCCGGAACGGCCCTTGTCGTGGGCGCGGCGTCCGTCGGATTCACGGCCTGGCTGCTGCCGGAGGCAGGAATGGTCCTGGCCGTGGGACTGCTCGTGGCGGGAGTCGGCGGACCGCTGGCCGGCGGGGTCCTCGCCCGGCGCGCCGAACAGCAGCTCGCGCCGGCCCGCGGCGTCCTGACGACCAGGATCGTCGAACTGCTTGCAGGGACGGCGGAACTGGCCGTCGCCGGTGCGCTCCCGCGACGGCTGGCTTCGACGCGCGAGGCGGACCGGAAGCTGACGCGCATCGCCGCGCGGCAGTCCGCCGCCACGGCGCTCGGCGGCGGACTCTCCGCCCTCGTCTGCGGCCTGACGGTGGTTTGTGCCGCGCTGGTCGGTGTGCTGGCGGTGCGGGCGGGCCGTCTCGACGGTGTCAGTCTGGCAGTCGTCGTGCTCACGCCGCTCGCCGCCTTCGAAGCGGCCTCCGCGCTGCCGCTCGCCGTTCAGTACCGGCGGCGCGTCGAGCGCAGCGCCGAGCGGGTGTACGAGGTGCTCGACGCTCCCGTACCCGTGCGGGAGCCGGAGCGGCCGGCCGCTGTGCCGGACACTGCTTTCCCGCTGGAGCTGCGCGGGGTCGGCGGCCGGTACCCGGACCAGGACCGGGACGCGCTGAGCGGCTTCGACCTGACGCTGACCCCGGGGAAGCGGGTCGCGGTCGTGGGGGTCTCGGGCTCCGGAAAGTCGACGCTCGCGCAGGTGATGCTCCGGTTCCTGGACTGCGACCGGGGGACGTACACCATCGGCGGTGTGCCCGCGGCGTCGCTGGACGGTGACGCGGTGCGGCGGTTCGTCGGGCTGTGTGCCCAGGACGCCCATCTCTTCGACAGCTCCGTTCGCGAGAATCTGCGGATCGCCCGCCCGGACGCGACGCGGGAGGAGCTGCGTCGGGCTCTCGACGACGCCCGGCTGCTGGAGTGGGTCGACGGCCTCCCCGACGGTCTCGACACGCTCGTCGGTGAGCACGGCGCCCAACTGTCGGGCGGCCAGCGCCGGAGGCTGGCCCTGGCGCGGGCGCTCCTCGCCGGGTTCCCGGTCCTGGTGCTGGACGAGCCCGCCGAGCATCTCGATCTGGCGACGGCCGACGCCCTCACCGCCGACCTGCTGGCGGCGACCGAGAGCCGGGCGGCCGAGGCGCGAGCTGCCGGGCGGGGCACCGGCATGGACGCGGAGTGCGAGGCAGCGGGGCCCGCTCCCGCCACCGTGCTGATCACGCATCGCCTGCGCGGTCTGGAGGCGGTCGACGAGATCGTCGTCCTGGACGCGGGACGGGTCGTGCAGCGGGGGGCGTACGAAGAGCTCGCCGTGGTGGAGGGGCCGCTGCGGGCCATGCTGCAGCGGGAGCGGGCCGCGGACGAACTCGACGCCCGACTTTCCCCGTCGGACAGAACTATTTGATCTCGGGTCATGAACCCGTCCGAAAGCCGAGGGCCCGCTCGACGCCGCAGCCCGGGAGACGCGCGGCCACGCGGGCGTGTCGGCCGACGGCACCGCCAAGGAGACGCGCGGCTGCCCGGGCCTGTCCGCCCGGGCCTGTCCGCCGCGTCGCCGCCCGGGTGCCCCACCTTCTGGAGGCCATGCGGGGGCCGGACCCGCCGGACCGGGCGCTTCCGCCGGACCCGCCGCGCCTTCCGGTCCGAAGCCGTAGCGCGGACGGGCTTGTCCCCCGAGTTGCGGCGGTAGCTGGGCCAGGTGGCCCTACGACACCGCACCGGTCCCCGAGATCCCACCGATCCCGGGCGACGATCCGTGGATGTGCTTGAGACTCCGCGACCGGCTGCTGATCCTCCCGGTGGTCCTGTGCGCGCTTCTCGGTGCGCCGGTGCCCCCCGCCGTGGCGAACGACGCTCCGGCGCCACCTGCCGGCATCGCTGTGACACGGCTCTACGAGGACGTGGCCAAGGCCACGGAGCAGTACGAGCGTGGCAAGCGTGCGGCCGACCGGCAGCGCGCCGTCGCCGACCGTCTCCAGGACAGGCTGGCGCAGGAGCGGAAACGCCGCGGCACGATCCACGACGCCGTCGGAGCCGTCGCGCGGGAGCAGTACCGGACCGGCGGCTCGCTCGCCTTCGTCGGCCGCCTCCTGCTCGTCGACGACCCCGATGCCCTGCTGCGCGGCTTCCGCCTCGGCGCGCAGGCCGAGCAGGCGGTGAGCCGGTTGCTGGACCGGGCGCGCAAGGCCGAGCGGGAACTCGGCGCGGCAGAGGCGAAGGCCACCGCCGCCTGGCACGACCTCGCCGTACGCCACGCCCGGCTGGCGGCCGTCAAACGAGGTATCGAGTCCAAGCTCGAGGCCGCGCAGTGGGAGCTGCAGGCGGAGGCGGACCGCAGTGCGGCGGCGGGCAAGTGCGCCGGTGCGGTGCGGCCCGAGAAGCCGGCACCTCCGGCCGGCCCCGAATGGGTGGCGCCGGCTGAGCACTACACGCTCTCCGCGGGCTTCGACAGCGTGGGCGCGCTCTGGGCCCATCGGCACACGGGCCAGGACTTCGCCCTCGGTCTCGGCGCTCTGGTGCGGTCGGTCGGAGCCGGGCGGGTCGTCAGCGTCTCCTGCGGCGGCGGTTTCGGCATGCAGGTCGTCGTGGCGCACTCGGACGGCTACTACACCCAGTACGCGCACCTGGCGTCAGTCGCCGTCGACCAGGGCGAGCAGGTGCGCACCGGTCAGTGGATCGGCCAGGCGGGTACCACGGGCAACTCGACGGGGCCGCACCTGCATTTCGAGGCGCGGCTCACGCCCTATCTGGGGTCGGGGGTGGATCCGGTGGCCTGGCTGCGCGAACGCGGCGTGAATCTGTGAGCCCGGTGGCGAGCCCGGCGGCCCGGCCGCACCCCGTGCAGGCGACCGCGGCCCCGGCACGGTCCGCTTCCTCCGGGCCGGACTGACACCGTCCAGGTCAGACCTGATGCTGCTCCATGTGCCGGGCGAGGATCTGCTCGATGACCACGGCGACGCCGTCCTCGTTGTTGGCGACCGTCCGCCCGGACGCGGCCGCGATCACATCGGGATGCGCGTTGCCCATGGCGTAGGAGGTCCCTGCCCAGGTCAGCATTTCCACATCGTTGGGCATGTCACCGAACGCCACGACCTCGTCGGCGGAGATCCCGCGCTGCGCGCAGCACAGCGCGAGGGTACTTGCCTTGCTCACGCCCAGGCCGCTGACCTCCAGCAGCGCCGTCGGACTCGAGCGGGTGAACGACGCGAGCTCGCCCGCCGCGGCACGGGCCAGGGTGAGGAAGCTGTCGGGCACCAGATCGTGGTGGTGGGCGAGCAGCTTGATCACGGGGGCGCCTTCGCCCGGCCGCTCCTCGTGGAGGAGCTTCTCCGCGGTGGCGACGGTGGCGCCCGGGTCGAGATGGAAGGGCGGATAGTCCGGCTCGTAGTGGATGCCGCTGGTCAGCTCGACTGCGAACGAGGTGCCGGGTGCGGTGGTGCGCAGCGTCCGTACGACGTCCATGGCGGTCGCCCTGGGCAGATCGCGGACCTCCAGCAGCTTTCCGCCGGCGTGCAGATCGACCACCGCCGCGCCGTTGGCACAGATCGCGAGGCCGTGGCCGTGGACGTGGTCGCTGACGACGTCCATCCAGCGGGCCGGCCTGCCGGTGACGAAGAAGACCTCGATCCCGGACTCCTCCGCGGCTGCGAGCGCGGCGATCGTCCGGTCGGAGACCGACTTGTCGTCCCGCAGCAGCGTTCCGTCGAGGTCGGTGGCGATCAGCCGGGGCGTGATGAGGGGCAGGCGGTGGGGCTCGGTAGCTGAGGTCACAGATCCATTCTCCCGTACGGGTGTGCACGGGCGTGCGAGAGGGCGCACATTTGAGTGGACGGTGTCGCGGGCCGGTCGGGCACGTACGCTCGGAGGCATGCGTCTGAGCACCGTGATCCTCCCCGTCCGTCCCTGGCAGCGCGGCGGCCGCGACGAGTGGCTGCGCGCCGAACAGCTCGGTTTCCACACCGCGTACACGTACGACCACCTGTCGTGGCGAACCTTCCGCGACGGCCCCTGGTACGGCGCGGTGCCGACCCTGACGGCCGCCGGCGCGGCGACCGAGCGGCTGCGCCTCGGCACGCTGGTCACCTCAGTCAAGCCTTTTTCACCTATCCCGGCCTGACCAGGGCGGATTTCCCTGGGGCCGAGGCGTGGCCCCTTGTACTCCCCCCTCTCAGACACCGATGAGCCTGACCCGGTCACCGCACAGCCGGGCCATGTCGTCGACGTCGGACGTCAGTACGGCCACCGGACCCGGCTGGCGCAGTGCCACCTCGGCGACAGTCGCGTCGATCGCGTACTTGTGGCCGTGCAGACCTGCGGCCTTGAGCAGTTCCGCGGATGCCTTGGCTGCCGCCTCGGTCACCGGCTCGACCTTGACCCGGGACAGCACCCACCGCAGCCGGGGCATGTTCACCCGGGGGTGGCTGACTTCCACGATGGTGTTGGCTCCGATGACGTAATCGGCACCCATGGCATGGAAAACCTGGAACATCGCGAGGATCTTGCGGTCCTGCGCGATCCAGGCGGAGATCCCCTGTGAGTCCAGGACGACGGTCTCGACGTGCTCGTTCACGCCGCGCTCGCCGACCCGCTCGCGTCCATCGTCCCGAAGATCCTGGAGCGCGCCTCCGCCAGCTCCTCCTCGGTGAAGGCCCCGTGCTCCTCCTGGTGGCGCTGCAGGTCGGCACTGAGCAGTTGGTGCCGCAGCTGCCGCGCCACCGCCTCGGCGACATAACCGGAGATGTTGTCGGTGAGCTTCCTCAGTTCGGCGACCTGCTCGGTCGGCAGCGTCACCGTGATCCTTGTCGTGTCCGCCATGACGCGAGCATACCGCGATATGCGCACCCGCGGTCGTCTCGCTCGGCGTGCGTCCGAGGCCGCAGGTCGGTGCGTCGCCGGGTCGGGCCGGGAGTCTCGGGGCCGCCTGCGCGTCCTGGCCGGGATCCTCGACCGGCACCGCGGCCGGCTTCCCGCCGGAGTCCACGCCCGGACCTTCGGCCGGTGTCCCGCCCGTGGCCCCTGGTCCCATGGTGGACCGTCGGCCGCCCCTCGCAGGTCTTCCGCACCAGCTCCGTGGTCGACGCCTTGGGGCAGGCTCGCGGACGGTGCGGTGAACCTTGGCGTGTCGGCCATCACGACCGGGCGTCGGCCCCTTCGGCGTGTGGCGCGTCTCCCACATCATCGAGCCGGTCCGCAGTCGGTCGCCGACCATGCCCATCTACTGCTCGTCGTGGTGGCCCTCACATCGTCGAAGCGCACTCCGGGGATCCGGCAGAACGGTTGCCTGGCCGGGGCTTCGCCCTGGGCATCCGCCACCATCGGCGGCTCCAGGCGCACAGGGACGTCCGGCGCGCGACTGGCAGCCTTCATCTCCTTGTCGGCAACTTGCAGCGCTGTGTCCGTCGGGCAGGAGCGACCGGAGCCGCTCAGGAAGTGGCGAGCCAGACACGCTGCTCCTCCTCCCCCTGGTACGAGATCGCTCGTCACGCCCGACCAGCGTCGGGGCAACCACTGCGTCCGGCCGTGGCCTGCATGAAGTGCGTGAACACCGTCGTGGCATCTGGAACCGCATCGCCGACGAGCGCCTCGTTGACGTTGCCGTAGAACACCGTGGGCTTGTCCTTGCACATGGCCCGCCGCAAACCCTTGTCCACTCCCTCGGGCAGCCCGTCGAACAGGGCTGTCATCCGCGGGGACGAGACCATCGCGTACTGCGCCATCGGAACCTCGGGGCTGTTCCTGGGGCTCTTCGCCACGGAACACGTCTGGAGTTTCCCTGCGACCGCACCCACCTGCCAGTAGTACAGAAACTCGCGGCCGAAAGCGAAGCGCATTCCGGAATTACGGCAGACGTCGAAACCCTCCTGGGCCACATCCGTCGCTCCGTCCACGACCACAAGCGGCGATTCCGCGAGCAACGGCTCGTCCGGCTCGCAGTCCGCTTCTTCCATGCCCACGTCGGCGGCTTCCAACAATAGCTCGGTGACCTGATGCGGCGAGCCGATCGGAAAGGGGGTGGCTGACTCTTCGCCCTGGTCACGCATCCAACTCGCGCTGCGGATCGTCACCACGGAGGGCCTTCCGTCGACGTCACACGCCTCCGGCAGGACCAACAGCCCCCTGTCCCGCGTCACGACACCCTCCAGGCCGTCGGGCAACGGCGAGGCGGAACCATCGAGGTAGGGGGCCATCCACGCGCGACGGTCCTCGGCCCCCGCAGGAACGGGGCCGATCGCCAGCGAGACGCGCTCTTCGACCTCAACCGACCCCCCGCTCAGATCTAGCGGCGAGGTGATGGTCACGTCGCAGGTCGCCAGCTCCGTCGCACCGGCCGACGGCGGTTTAGACCGCGTGCTCTGCCGCCGGGACCCCGGCTCGTCAACCGCGTCCTCGCTCAGGAAGAGCGGGCCGCTGTTCTCGTACCACGCCCCCCAGCAGTGGCGGGCACGGAACGGCCAGCCGCGCGTGGACCACAGTCCCGCGCCGGCGGCGAGCATGATCGCGATCACCGTCCAGACCAATATCCGGCCCCGTCTGTCGGCCCTGGCGCTGCTGTCGGCTTCCGTATGGCTGTTGTCGCCACCCATGGGAGTTCCCCCTCGCGAACGGGCTTCGCTGTTCGAGCAAACCCACCGATGGTACGACTCCGCCCCGGCACGAACCCGTACGGGGCGGAGCACCGCGTGCGACCACCCCGGCGGACGACGCCACCCGGCCATCACGGCGGAGCAGACCGAAGCCTTCCGCGTCCAGCAGCGCGACGAAGCCGCCCGGCTCGGTCGCGAACGCCGAAAGGCGCCCGCCGGGCCCGCCGCGAACTCGCGCCGATGAGCGGCGGTTGTTCGTCGGGACTTCTTCGCACGGGCGCTCAGCGCCGTACGGCACCGAGCAGCTCACCCGGCCTCAACCGGCCCAGTGGCGGTACGCCTCGATCCACTCCGCCCCCTCGGGCGCCGGACTGGGCAACGGCAGTTCCAGGACGCCGATCGGCTGCCGGACGCGGTCACGAGAGCACAGGGCGACGATCCTGCCGTCGGGCGTGAGGTCGACGCCGCGCACAGTTACCTCGACGCCGAGAACCGCGGTGGTGAAGGGCAGGTCGAGGTACTCCTCAAGCATGGTGAACAGACCGGTGAGCTGCTCGTCCTCGTTGCCGGCGTCGACAGTCGCCTCTTCGATCATGGCCTCGAGTTCGGCCCTACCCAGCGTGCCCATGACGCCACCGTAGCGGCCCCATCGCGACGTCGGCGTGGCTTCCCGAATCTGCTCCGTCGGCGTATCCGTGGCAGCGGGGAAGCCCGCGTATCGTCGGGGTCATGCGACTGAGCACGGTGATCCTCCCCATCCACCGGTGGGTCGAAGGACAGAAGATCTGGCGGCGGGCCGAAGAACTCGGTTTCCACACCGCGTACACGTACGACCACCTCTCCTGGCGGACCTTCCGGGACGAGCCGTGGTTCGGCGCGGTCCCCACTCTCACAGCCGCAGCAACCGTGACACACAGTATGCGTTTGGGTACGCTCGTGACGTCCCCCAACTTCCGGCACCCGGTGACCCTGGCCAAGGAGCTGATCTCCCTTGACGACATCTCGGGCGGGCGGATCACGCTGGGCATCGGTGCGGGCGGTGTGGGTTTCGACGCCACGGCGCTCGGCCAGGAGGCATGGACACCACGGGAACGCGCCGACCGGTTCGCCGAGTTCGTGCCGCTGCTCGACCGGCTGCTGACCGAGGACTCGGTGACGCAGGAAGGCGCCTTCTACTCGGCGGTGGAGGCGCGCAACATCCCCGGGTGCGTGCAGCGGCCACGTCTGCCGTTCGCGGTCGCCGCGACCGGCCCGCGCGGGCTGAAGCTCGCGGCCCGGTACGGGCAGGCCTGGGTGACCACCGGCGACCCGAAGCTCTTCGAGACGGGCACCCCCGAACAGTCCCGCGACGCCATTCGAGGGCAGATCGACAAACTCGCCAAGGCGTGCGCAGACATCGGCAGGAACGTCGGCGAACTGGACAAGATCCTGCTCACCGGCTTCACGCCGGACCGCGGCCGGCCGCTCGAGTCGCTGGACGCGTTCGTGGACTTCGCGGGCAGGCACTTCGAACTCGGCTTCACCGAGATCGCGGTCCACGCCCCCATCCCCGACTCCGACTTCGCGGCCGATCAGGCGGTCTTCGAGCAGATCGCGACCGAGGGCCTGGCCCAGCTCGTCGGCTGAGGCCCCCCGTGGGGCCGAGGGCTGCGCGTCGCGCGAGGCCGGCGGTTCACCCGTCGCCGGGGAAGCGGATGAATTCCGGGGGCACGGAGTCGGTGAGCCAGACGCCGTTGGCGCTCACCCGGAAGACATGGCCCGCCCGGTGGAGCGCGCCTGCGTGCACGGCGAGGACGACGGGGTTGCCGCGGCGCGCACCGACGCGCGTCGCGGTCTCCCGGTCGGGCGACAGGTGCACGTCGTGACGGTTCATGGGCCGTAGGCCTTCGGCGCGGATCGCGTCCATGCTGCGGGCGACGGTCCCGTGGTACAGGTACTCCGGCGGCTCTGCCGCCGGCAGGTCGAGGTCGACTTCGACGGTGTGGCCCTGGTTGGCGCGGATGCGGTCGCCGTCGATCGTGAAGCGCTTCTTGTCGTTCACCGCGACGACGTGGTCGAGCTGGGCCCGGGTGAAACGGAAACCGTGCTCGGCCGCGGCCCGCATCAGCTCGTCGATCCGCACCCAGCCGTTCGCGTCGAGGGTGATGCCGATGCGGTCGGGTTGGTGGCGCAGATGCTTCGAGAGGTACTTCGACACCTTGACGGTGCGCCTCTCGTCGGATGTCGCGTCGGCGGGTCCTGCGTTCATGGGGTCAGCCTGCCTGGTCGGATGTCGGCGACGCCACTCAAAAAATCCTGGCTCGAAGGTTTGATCCACAACCAACGTGCCTTATCCACAGGCGAATTGGTGAATCTGTGAACAACTGCCATGGCTTTTCAATCCGTTTGCCCAATATGCCCGTTGATGCGGTGTGTTGCTGCGAGGTCGTCCAACGTCCTGGCGTGAAGCTCCCTTTCGGTGGCCGCGTGGACGAAGGTGTCGGCGTTGTCCGCACCAACCAGGCGGCGCACAGCGCGCATTGTCTCTGGGGGAAGGGTGACTGTTGTACGCCTTTCCTCCACAGGGGGCGGCCCGTCGGCCATGAGGTGCTGCTGCAGGTGCAGTGTCGCGAACGTCTGCATGGCGCGGGCCAGTTCGGCGTCGAGCGTCTGCCGGGCGAGAGGGCGAAGCCGTCGGACGAGAGCCGCCGCCTCTGCCGCATCGGCGTCCGTCGGCGGCCCGTGCTCGAGGAAGCGCGCGAAGACATGCTCCGTGGTGAACTCAAGGAAACGGGCGGCGATATGCTCCACCTGCTCCCGAACCTCCCTCAGATGTCCGGAGATTGCCGTCAGCGGTACTCCCGCGGAGTGCAATTCGGACGCCACCGAAAGCTCTTGGGGGCTCGGGACCAGAAATTCGTCCTCACGCCCCGGAATCGGCTCCAGCACGCCGAGCTCCACCGCTTCGGCGAAGGCGTCCTCGTCGGGCGTACCGCCGAACCTGCGCTCCAGTTCCTTCCGGGAGATCCTGGCGACCTCCTCGTCGGTCCACGGCCCCTGCACCTCGGCCACGAGTCCGAGCACACCGCCCAGGCCGCGGCCCGTGTCCCAGGCATCCAGCAACTCCTTGATGGAGGCGAGTGTGTAGCCCCGCTCGAGGAGATCGGCGATCTGACGCAGACGGGTGAGGTGAGCGGAGCCGTACACGTTCGAACGGCCCCGCCGCTCGGGCTTGGGGAGCAGCCCCCGGTCCTGATAGGCCCGGATCGTGCGGACCGTGGCGCCGCTGTGGTGCGCCAGGTCCTCGATCCGGTACTCGGCTGTCGACTGCTCGGACAAGTCCACTCCCTCCACGACGGCCGGCCGCGCTGCTCACAGCCGCGGCTCGAGCCTTGCCAGCGCGCGCAGCGCCCCCGGCGTGAACCGTGACATGAAGTGCGCGACCCGGGCTTCAGGGGTGACCGGCACGACCGCCTGGTTGCGTACCACCGCCCGCAGGATCGCGTCGGCGACCTTCTCCGGAGGGTAGTTGCGCAGCCCGTACAGCCGGGCCGACTTCTTCTGCCGCCGCTTTTCCTCCGCCTCGTCCACTCCGGCGAAACGGGCAGTGGAGGTGATGTTGGTGTTGACGATGCCGGGGCAGATCGCGGTGACGCCGATGTCCCGGCCGGCCAGCTCGGCCCGCAGGCATTCGCTGAGCATCAGCACCGCCGCCTTCGACGTGCTGTAGGCGGGCAGTGTTCTGGAGGGCAGATAGGCGGCGGCCGAGGCGGTGTTGACGATATGGCCGCCCTGGCCGCGCTCCGCCATCTGGCCGCCGAAGATCCGGCAGCCGTGGATCACGCCCCACAGATTGACGTCGAGGACCTTCTTCCAGTCCTCGGAGCTGGTGTCCAGGAAGGAGCCCGACAGCCCTGTCCCGGCGTTGTTGACCAGCACATCGACGATGCCGTACTCGGCGGCGACCTTCTCGGCCAGCTTCTCCATGGCCTGTTCGTCGCTGACGTCGACCACCTCGCCCCACGCGTCCGGGGCGCCGATGAGCCGGCACATCTCAGCCGTCCTGGCGGCACCCTCCGCGTCCCGGTCCACGGCCACGATGCGTGCCCCGGCCTCAGCGAAGGCGAACGCCGTGGCCCGTCCGATACCGCTCGCCGCGCCCGTCACCAGGACGAGCTGTCCGCCGAACCGTTCCGCGTACACCCCGGTGTCCGGCTTCGCCGTCGGCCCGGGCCCCGCCGGCCTGCTCGGTCCGCCCTCGTGAGCATCGACGAACTCGCCGATCCACGCCGAGAGTTGGTCGGGTCGTGTTCTTGGGACCCAGTGCTTGGCGACCACGGACCTGCGGGTCAGCCGCGGTACCCATTCGCTCAGATCGTCGTAGAGCCGCTCGGACAGGAACGCGTCACCGGTCGGCGTGATCAGCTGGACGGGCACGTGGGTGTAGGCGTCGGTGCGCGGGCGGCGCAGCCGGGCCCGGACGTTGTCCCGGTAGAGCCACGCGCCGTGCGCGGCGTCCTGAGGCAGCGACGCCGTCGGATACTCACCCGCGGGCACCTTCTCGACACGCTGCAGTATCTTCGGCCAGCGCTTGCCGAGCGGGCCTCGCCAGGCCAGCTCGGGCAGCACCGGGGTGTGCAGCATGTACACGTACCAGGACTTGGCACCCTGGCCGAGCAGTTGCCCGACCCTGCGCGGGGTCGGACGGCTCATACGCCGCTTGATCCAGTGTCCGAAGTGGTCCAGCGAAGGGCCCGACATGGAGGTGAAGGAGGCGATGCGGCCTTCCGTGCGCGCGACCGTGGCGAACTCCCAGGCCTGCACGGACCCCCAGTCGTGGCCGACGAGGTGCACGGGCCTGTCCGGGCTCACCGCGTCGGCGACCGCCAGGAAGTCGTCGGTCAGTTTCTCCAGGGTGAAGCCGCCGCGCAGCGGGGTCGGCGCCGTGGAGCGGCCGTGTCCCCGGACGTCGTACAACACGACGTGGAAGCGGTCCGCCAGCCTGCCCGCGACCTCGGACCAGACCTCCTTGCTGTCCGGATACCCGTGGACCAGCATGACGGTCGGCTGCGTCTCGTCGCCCAGTTCGGCGACGCACAGCTCGATCCCTCCCGTACGGACCCGGCGCTCGCGCGCCCCCGCCAGTGCTCCCACGCTCACCGGTTCCTCTCCTGTGCCCACCGCCGCACATGCGGCAGGTCGTCGTCCAGCCAGAACGCGCTCTGCTCGGGTTCCCTGGAGTCGGTGACGACCAGGATCTCCTCGAACTTCGCACCCGTACCCCGGAATCCGAGGTGCGGTTCGACCGCCCACAGCCCCGGCCGGGGTGGGTGGTCGGAGAACTTGTAGGGGCTCCACAGCGGGGACCAGCCGTCGCGGTGGCCGTGCAGCACGTCGCTCGCGAGGCCCTTCAGTGCCTGGGTGCCGAACCCGAAGAGACTCGGAGACCAGCGGCGGTCCCTCACCCGGTCGATCTTGTGGGCGATCACGCCGAACGGGTAGGCGCGGTGCCTGTTGGCGTACCCCTGGCGGACCATCAACCGGTCCACGCTTTCGTAGATCTCGCGCAGCGGCCGTCGTTCCCGCACTTCGCGCAGGATCAGCTCGCGGTGCGCCCCGAGGTCGGCGAGCAGCTTGTCGTGGAGGGGGCTCGGGCCGAGGCAGCCCGAGTAGCCGATGTCCGCGGTGAAGCCGCCCAGAACCGGCGCCATGTCGAGGATGAACGGCATCCCCGCCTCCAGGACACGGTCGGTCGGGAAGAACTGCAGAGGTGTCCGGAAGTCCGTGAACGCCGTGCGATCCCCGAACCAGGCGAAGGGGAGGTGGAACCAGTCGCGCACCCCGCGCCCGCGCAGCCACTCCCGCTGCATCCGCGCCGCCTCGCGCTCGGTCACACCGGGCTTCAGCTGGGCCGCGACGGCTTCCGCGCACTCGTACGCCAGGCGCTGCACATCCCTGAAACCGCGGAGCTCGTGCCTGAAACCGCGGAGCTCCCCGGTCCGTTCAGCTGTCACTGCCGAGGCCATGCCACCGTCCGTCTCCTGAGCGATACGACCCGTAACTTGACACTGATGAATGTGACAATGCCCGGCGGCTGCGTCAAGGGGTGTGCACAACCCGGGCCCGCCGTCCACTTCGGTCGCCCTGCCCCACGAATGCCGTCCACTTCGGTCGCTTTGCCCCTACGGGCCTGTACCTCTTGAGTCGGAGACGGATAGAGCCGCGAGGCTGACGTCAGGTGTGCCGCGCGCCACTACCTTCGAACTGTGACTGTGATCGCGACCGAAAGCCTGAGCAAGCGGTTCCCCCGGGTGACCGCCCTTGACCGGCTCTCCTTGGACATCGGCCCCGGTGTGACCGGACTGGTGGGCGCCAACGGAGCCGGCAAGTCCACGTTGATCAAGATCCTGCTGGGTCTGTCCCCCGCCACAGAGGGGCGGGCCGCCGTGCTCGGACTGGACGTCGCCACGAGCGGCGCCCAGATCCGCGAGCGAGTCGGCTACATGCCCGAGCACGACTGCCTGCCGCCCGACGTCTCGGCCACCGAGTTCGTCGTCCACATGGCGCGCATGTCCGGCCTCCCGCCGACGGCCGCACGGGAACGCACCGCGGACACCCTGCGCCACGTCGGTCTGTACGAGGAGCGGTACCGCCCCATCGGCGGCTACTCCACCGGCATGAAGCAGCGCGTCAAACTCGCCCAGGCGCTGGTCCACGACCCGCAGCTGGTCCTGCTCGACGAGCCGACCAACGGCCTCGACCCGGTCGGCCGCGACGAGATGCTCGGTCTGATCCGCCGCGTGCACACCGACTTCGGGATCTCGGTCCTGGTCACCTCGCACCTGCTCGGCGAACTCGAGCGCACCAGCGACCACGTCGTCGTCATCGACGGCGGCACGCTGCTGCGCTCCAGCTCCACCAAGGACTTCACACAGATCACCACCACGCTCGCCGTCGAGGTCACCGACTCCGACAGCCACCCCGACGGCACGGCCGCGCTCCGGGCGGCCCTCGCCGCCGCCGGGCTCCAGCTGCACGAGCGCACGGAGGACGGTCTGCCCGGAGCGGGCCACATCCTGCTGCTCGAGGCGACCGGTGAGGAGACGTACGACATCGTGCGCGACACGGTCGCCGATCTCGGCCTCGGTCTCGTCCGGATGGAACAGCGACGCCATCACATCGCGGAGGTCTTCCGCCCGGAGGCCGCGCAGGCCATGGAGGTGCAGAGCCGATGAGCACCCACACGCACGGCGGCCAGGCCCCCGAGACGACGCGGATCCACAACATCGGATACCGCAACTACGACGGCCCCCGACTCGGCCGCGCCTACGCCCGCCGCTCGCTCTACTCGCAGTCGCTGCGCGGCGCCTACGGACTCGGACGCTCCGCCAAGTCCAAGGTGCTGCCGATGATCCTGCTCGGGATCATGTGCCTGGTCGCCGCCATCATGGTGGCGGTCGCGATCTCGGTACCCGCGATGTCGGACCTGCCGGTGGAGTACACCCGCTTCGCGATCATCATGCAGGCCCTCATCGCCCTGTTTCTCGCCGCTCAGGCGCCGCAGTCGGTCTCCCGGGACCTGCGCTTCAAATCGGTGCCGCTGTACTTCTCACGCCCGATCGAACGCGTCGACTATGTCCTCGCCAAGTTCGCGGCCATGGCGTCCGCCGTCTTTCTGCTCACCGCGACACCGCTGGTGATCCTTTATCTGGGCGCGCTGCTCGCCAAGTTCGACTTCGCCGACCAGACGAAGGGCTTCGCGCAGGGCATGGTGTCCGTGGCTCTCCTGTCCGTCCTCTTCGGCGGGATCGGGCTGGTGCTCGCCGCGTTCACGCCGCGCCGCGGATTCGGCGTCGCCGCCGTGATCGCGACGCTCACCATCACGTACGGCGCGGTCTCCACCGTCCAGGCCATCGCCTGGGAGACCGGTTCGGCCGGGGTCATCCAGTGGCTGGGTCTGTTCTCGCCGGTCACGCTCATCGACGGGGTGCAGACCGCCTTCCTCGGCGCCGAATCCGCGTTCCCCGGCGGCGAAGGCCCCGGGGCCGGTGCGGGCGTGGTCTATCTGCTCGTCGTCCTCGCACTCGTCGCCGGCTCGTACGGCGTCCTCATGCGCCGCTACCGAAAGGCCGGGCTGTGACCACCATCAGCATTGACAACACCTCGCGGTGGTTCGGCAACGTCGTGGCCGTCAACGACGTGACCATGACCATCGGTCCGGGCGTCACCGGGCTCCTCGGCCCCAACGGCGCCGGGAAGTCCACCCTCATCAACATGATGGGCGGCTTCCTCGCCCCCTCCAACGGAACCGTCACCATCGACGGGGCCCGGATCTGGCGCAACGAGTCGGTGTACCGGCAGATCGGCATCGTCCCCGAGCGCGAGGCGATGTACGACTTCCTCACCGGACAGGAGTTCGTCGTCGCCAACGCCGAACTGCACGGCCTGGGCGCCACAGAGGCCCAGAAGGCGCTCGCCACGGTCGAGATGGAGTACGCGCAGGACCGCAAGATCTCGACGTACAGCAAGGGCATGCGTCAGCGCGTGAAGATGGCCTCCGCCCTCGTTCACGAGCCGTCCGTGCTGCTGCTCGACGAGCCGTTCAACGGCATGGACCCGCGCCAGCGCATGCAGCTGATGGACCTGCTGCGGCGCATGGGCGCGGAGGGCCGCACGGTGCTGTTCTCCTCGCACATCCTGGAGGAGGTCGAGCAACTCGCCTCCCACATCGAGGTGATCGTCGCCGGACGCCACGCGGCGAGCGGTGACTTCCGCCGCATCCGCCGGCTGATGACGGACCGGCCGCACCGCTATCTCGTACGGTCCAGCGACGACCGGGCGCTCGCCGCGGCCCTCATCGCGGACCCGTCGACCGCGGGCATCGAGGTCGACCTGGCGGAGGGCGCGCTGCGCATCCAGGCAGTCGACTTCGGCCGCTTCACCGAGCTGCTTCCGAAGGTCGCCCGCGAGCACTCCATCCGGCTGCTCACGGTCTCGCCCTCCGACGAGTCCCTCGAGTCGGTCTTCTCCTACCTCGTAGCGGCCTGAAAGGAGCTGTGACGTCCATGTACGACCCCACAGTCGCCCGGCTCACCTATCGGGCCGTCCTCGGCAGGCGCCGGGCCGCGATCCTGTTCGTGCTGCCGGGACTGCTGCTGCTGATCGCCGCAGCCGTGCGGGCCTTCAACGGCGCGGACGACCAGGTCGCCGCCGACGTGCTCGGCGGGTTCGCCCTCGCCACGATGGTGCCGCTGATCGGAGTCATCGCGGGCACCGGCTCGATCGGCCCCGAGATCGACGACGGCTCGATCGTCTACATGCTCGCCAAGCCGGTGAAGCGGCCGACGATCATCTTCACCAAGCTGATCGTCGCGATCGCCGTGACGATGGCCTTCTCCGCGGTGCCCACGTTCATCGCCGGCTTCATCCTGAACGGCAACGGCCAGCAGGTGGCCATCGCCTACACGGTGGCGGCGCTCGTCGCGTCCATCGCGTACAGCGCCCTCTTCCTCCTCCTGGGCACGGTCAGCCGGCATGCCGTGGTCATCGGACTGGTTTACGCCCTGGTGTGGGAGACGCTCTTCGGCAGTCTGGTGGCCGGTGCCCGCACGCTCAGCGTCCAGCAGTGGTCGCTGTCGCTCGCGGAGAAGATCGGCGGCGAAGGACTGATCGGCTCCGACGTGGGCCTGCCGGCGGCGGTCGCGCTGCTGGCGGGCGTCACGGTGGCGGCCACCTGGTACGCCGGCCAGAAGCTGCGGGTCCTCAAGCTCGCCGGCGAGGAGTGAGACGGCGATCCGAGACGGCCCTGTGCCTCGGCCCCTGCCCCTGCGGGCGGGGGCCGAGGCGTATCGCGTAACTGTACGTTTATCGGCTCGTTGTCCAGTGTGCGTGGAGGCAACTGGAGTTCGTGACGTCGAGGGTTCGTGAAGGCGGGGATTGCCGGTGCCGGCGGTGCACGCACCGTCCGGGCCGGTCATTGAGTGGATTGCACCGTGAGCCGACCTCCGCCCCTGGGCCCGGGGAGGGCCGCCCATGACGGTTCACGAACGGAAGGCATCCCATGCCATCGGAAATCGCCCTGCTCGAGTCGCGCGCGATGCGCGTCGAGCACGTGGGGCGGGTAGAGGCCCTCGACAAGGTGAAGGCACTGAGCCTGCTCCCTGACAGCATCCACGTGTCCACAGAGGGGGTCGCGCGGTACTTCGAAGTATCCACAGGCGTCATCAGGCAGTTGACGTCACGGCACCGGGAGGAGCTCGCGGCGAGTGGAATGCTCGTGATGCGAGGCGCTGACCTGCGCGAATATCAGAGTGACAACATGTCACTCTCATCCGAGGGCGAGGGAAGTTATCCACAGCGCCGCTCCAGCCTCACCCTCTTCACGCGCAGGGCAGTGCTCAACGTCGCCATGCTCCTTCGCGACAGCGACATCGCCCGCCGGGTGCGTACGTACCTCCTCGACGCAGAGGAGGGATGGCGTGAGGGCTACGCGTCCCTCGACGGGCGCGTCACGAAGCTCGAGCACTGCATCGCCGGTGTCGGGACGGCACTGCAGGAACTCGGGCCGGTGCTGGAGCGGATGTCCCAGCGCCTCGACAGCCTCGACCAACGGCTCGATGCCACGAACCGGGTCGTCGCGGCGATGAGCAACCGGCTGTGCGAGCTGTCCGACGACATGGTCCGGATGGACGCCAGGATGGACGACTTCGCCCGGCAGCTGCGGGATCTGCGGCGGCGCAGGAGGCGCTGAGCAGGCGCTGAATAATCGGTGGCGCCGGAACGGCCGGCCCGGCACAGTTGCAGAGCCGGTACAGCACATCTGTGCGACCGGTGCCACCGGCCGGGAGAGGAGCACGGCGATGACCAGGAGTTCGAGTCCCGGCCCGTCATGCTCCCACCGAGGCGGCACCCGGCAGGCCGCGGAGTAGTCATCGCACTCCGCACGGCCGCCGGGCGGCCGCCCAGGGGGCGGCCGCTTCGAGCGCGCATCCGCGCGGGCCGCCCCCTCCCGGACGCTTCAGCCCACTCTTCCGCACACTTCAGCCCGCCAGCAGGTGCTCCAGCACCACCGCGATGCCGTCGTGCTCGTTCGACGCGGTGATCTCGTGTGCCACGGCCTTGAGTTCGTCGTGCGCGTTGGCCATCGCCACACCGTGCGCGGCCCAGCCGAACATCGGGATGTCGTTCGGCATGTCGCCGAAGGCGATCGTGTCCGACGCGCGCAGCCCGAGCCGTCGTGCGGCCAGCGACAGACCGGTGGCCTTGCTCAGCCCCAGCGGCAGGATCTCCACGACGCCCGCGCCCGCCATGACCACGTCCACCAGACTGCCGACCGTCGCCCTGGCCGCTGTCGCCAGCTCGTCGTCGCCGAGCGTCGGGTGCTGGATGTAGACCTTGTTCAGCGGGGCGGCCCACAGGTCGGTCGGATCCTGCATCGGCACGTACGGCAGGGGACCTTCCTGCACCCGGTAGCCGGAGCCGACCAGCACGTCGCCGTCGAGTCCGTCGCGGCTCGCCGCCAGCAGCAGCGGTCCGACCTCCGCCTCGATCTTGGACAGAGCCAGACCGGCCAGCTGTCGGTCGATCGTCACGGAGGTCAGCAGCCGGTGCTCGCCCGCGTGGTAGACCTGCGCCCCCTGCCCGCACACGGCCAGACCGTCGTATCCCAGGTCGTCCAGGATGTGCCGGGTCCACGGCACGGCCCGCCCGGTGACGACGATGTGCGCGGCGCCCGCCGCGGTGGCCGCGGTGAGCGCGTCACGAGTGCGCTCGGAGACCGTGTCGTCGTCACGCAGCAGCGTTCCGTCGAGGTCGGTCGCGACGAGCTTGTACGGGAAGGGGGCGGGGCTCACTTGGAGATCGGCTCCAGCAGTTCGCGTCCCCCGAGATACGGGCGCAGCACTTCCGGCACCCGTACGGAGCCGTCGGCGAGCTGGTGGTTCTCGAGGATCGCCACGATGGTGCGCGGCACGGCGCACAGGGTGCCGTTCAGCGTCGCCAGCGGCTGTACCTTCTTGCCGTCACGCATGCGCACAGAAAGCCGGCGGGCCTGGAAGGCGTCGCAGTTGGACGCCGACGTCAGCTCGCGGTACTTGCCCTGGGTCGGGATCCACGCCTCGCAGTCGTACTTGCGCGAGGCGGAGGCCCCCAGGTCGCCGGTGGCCACGTCGATCACCTGGAACGGCAGCTCCAGGGCGGTGAGCCACTGCTTCTCCCAGTCGAGGAGACGCCTGTGCTCGGCCTCGGCATCCTCCGGGGCGACGTACGAGAACATCTCGACCTTGTCGAACTGGTGTACCCGGAAGATGCCGCGGGTGTCCTTGCCGTACGTACCGGCCTCGCGGCGGAAGCATGGCGAGAAGCCCGCGTACCGCAGCGGCAGCTTGTCGGCGCCGATGATCTCGTCCATGTGGTACGCGGCGAGCGGGACCTCGGACGTGCCGACCAGGTAGTAGTCGTCCTTCTCCAGGTGGTACACGTTCTCCGAGGCCTGGCCCAGGAAGCCGGTGCCCTCCATTGCGCGCGGACGGACCAGCGCCGGGGTCAGCATCGGGATGAAGCCGGCTTCCGTGGCCTGCGCGATGGCGGCGTTGACCAGGGCGAGCTCGAGCAGCGCACCGACACCGGTGAGGTAGTAGAAGCGCGAGCCGGACACCTTGGCGCCGCGCTCGACGTCGATGGCGCCGAGCGCTTCGCCGAGCTCCAGGTGGTCCTTGGGTGTGAAGCCCTCGGCGCCGAAGTCGCGGATCGTGCCGTGTGTCTCGAGGACGACGAAGTCCTCCTCGCCGCCGACCGGGACGTCCTCGTGGACGATGTTGCCGAGCTGCAGCAGCAGTCGGCGGGTCTCCTCGTCGGCGTCGTTCTGCTCGGCCTCTGCCGTCTTGACGTCCGCCTTCAGCTGCTCGGCCTTCTTGAGCAGCTCGGCGCGCTCGTCGGGCGTGGCCCTGGGGATGAGCTTGCCGAGCGACTTCTGCTCGGAGCGCAGCTCGTCGAAGCGGAGGCCCGAGGACCTTCGCCGCTCGTCGGCGGAGAGCAGGGCGTCGACAAGGCCGACGTCCTCTCCACGGGCGCGCTGGGAGGCGCGAACACGGTCGGGGTCCTCACGGAGCAGGCGAAGGTCAATCACCCCACCAGGCTACCGGTGCTCACTCGCCCCACCCCACCGCATATCGGCACGCGTGTCTCTTTGTCCTTATTGTGACGACTTGCCGGAATTCAAAAAGGGGCGGCAAAACGCATGCGCGGACGTCGGTAATCGCGGCGCTTTTCGTCGAAAGGGAGAGAGAGGGGCACGCCTTCGATTGATCATGATCCTTTGTGCCGCCCGGGGGTTGGCGGCGGCTTGTCCACAGGGCGGCCTGGCTTCAGAAGGTTATCCACAGGCTGTGTGGTGGATCTGTGGATTGCGGAAGTGATCATTCCGAGAGCCGCCCGAGGGTCGAAGGAATCCCATCCCAAACCGGCACCACACACTCATTCGGGTGGGAATTCCTCGCCCCAAAGAGTTGATCAATGGAATTTGGGTGACGGGTTCGACCTTGTCGTTCTGTGGACGGAAGAAGGCAGGTGAGGCGATTTGTCGACCTCGTGGCGTTCTGTTGTCGACTTGTCCCCAGGTCGAGAAGCGCACCTGTGGACAAGATCTGTGGATAACGAAAATCTGCAGGTAGGACCGGTTGCCGGGCAGCAGGGCCCGAGTGCTGCCGACGCGGGGCCGACCAGCACCCGCCGACTCAGGCCCGGCCGTCCTGGCAGCGCGCCAGCCAGTCCGACGCCGCCGTGAACTCCGTGTCCGACGTGCCGGCCCGCAGCGGACGCACGTCCGCCGCTGTCACACCGGCGCGCGGATACGAGCCGAGGAAGCGCACCTTGGGGCAGATCCGCTTCAGCCCCATCAGGGCCTCGCCCACCCGCCGGTCCGCGATATGGCCTTCGGCGTCGACGGCGAAGCAGTAGTTGCCGATGCCGGCGCCCGTCGGCCGCGACTGGATCAGCATCAGGTTGACCCCGCGCACGGCGAACTCCTGCAGCAGTTCCAGCAGCGCACCGGGGTGGTCGTCACCCAGCCAGATGACCAC
This sequence comes from Streptomyces sp. NPDC027962, assembly GCF_055566095.1. NCBI lineage: Bacteria > Bacillati > Actinomycetota > Actinomycetes > Kitasatosporales > Streptomycetaceae > Streptomyces > Streptomyces sp. NPDC027962. The sequence goes on along the minus strand of NZ_JBVHTA010000002.1, from coordinate 83,336 downwards.
GGAGGTCTTGTCCGCCCCGGTCGGCGCCGAGGGCCTGGCCGGCCGTCCCACCAGGACGAAGCGCGTCTCCGCGTTCTCCGCGTCGTGGATCTCGGAGACCAGGGGCACCAGCCCGTAGGTGGCGGCCGCGAACTCGCCCGCGAAGGCGGCGTCGTAGCGGCCCTCCTGCACCAGCCGCGCCCCGTCGGCGTTCGAGGCGGCGGACTCCCACAGGGCGTCCGGCAGGTTCCTGCGCAACCAGTTCCGCACCTGCGGCTGCGCGACCGGATGACCGGTCACGGTCTTCACCTCGGAGAGCGTCGTCCCCGGGCGCACCAGCAGCGCGAAGGCGATGGGGAGCAGCACCTCGCGGTAGATCATCAGCGGCTCGCCGGACGCCAGCTCGTCGAGGGTGGCGGTGACGCCGCCCTCCACCGAGTTCTCGATCGGCACGAGGGCGGCCGCGGCCTCACCGGCACGTACGGCGTCGAGCGCCGCCGGCACGGAGAGCATCGGGACCAGCTCCCGGGTGGCGGCTTCGGGAAGGGTGCGCAGGGCGGCTTCGGTGAAGGTGCCCTCGGGACCGAGATAGGTGAAGCGCGTGGCCGACATACCGTCACCCTAATGGGCCGCGGAACCACACATCACGACTCCAGCAGCCGCTGCCCCACGTACTCGCCCTTCCTCGGTGCGCCCGGCACCGCGAACAGTCCGCTCGCCTCGTGCCGGATGAACGCCGACAGGGCGTCGCCCCGGTCGAGCTTGCGCTGCACCGGCACGAAACCGCGCAGCGGATCGGCCTGCCAGCAGATGAAGAGCAGCCCCGCGTCAGGTGTTCCGTCCGTACCCGTCCCGTCGTGGAACGAGAACGGCCGGCGCAACATGGCCGCGCCGCCGTTCTGCTCCGGCGCGGAGATACGGGCGTGGGCGTTACCGGGGATGACGAGCTTCCCGTCGGGGCCGGCCTTGTCCAGGTCGAGCTCGGTCGTCTCCGTGCCACCGGTCAGGGGTGCGCCGTCGGACTTGCGCCGCCCGATGACACGCTCCTGCTTCGCCAGGGAGAGTTTCTCCCAGTCGTCGAGGAGCATCCGGATACGGCGCACGACGGCGTAGGAGCCGCCCTCGAGCCACGGATGGTCGGTGCCGGAGGGCACGAAGAGCCGCCGCTCGAAGTCCGGCTCCGACGGCTTCGGATTGCCGGTGCCGTCGACCTGGCCCATCAGATTGCGCGCTGTCATGGGCTGCGCGGTCGCACCGGGCGAGCGGTTGAAGCCGTTCATCTGCCAGCGGACCCGGGTGGCTTCCCCCGCCGCCTTGTGGATCGCGCGCAGCGCGTGGAAGGCGACCAGCGCGTCGTTCGCGCCGATCTGCACCCACAGATCACCGTCGCTGCGCCGCGCGTCCAGCTGGTCGGCGGAGAAGGCGGGCAGCGGATCGAGGCCCGGCGGCCGCTGCGCCACCAGGGACGTGCGGTCGAAGAAGGAACGGCCGAATCCGAAGGTGACGGTCAACGACGACGGTCCCGCGTCCAGCGCGACGCCCGTGTCGGCGTCGCCCGCCGGCCTGCCCGCCATCAGCTCGCCCGCCAGCACCGACCAGCGACGCATGAGAGCCGCCGCCTCCTTGCGGCCCGCGCCGGGTGCGAGGTCGAAGGCGACCAGATGGCCGTGCGCCTGCTGCGGCTCCGTGATGCCGGCCTGGTGCGGACGGTCGTGGAAGGCGATGCCCGTGGACCCGACCGTGGCCAGGGCCGTAGGACTCTCCTCCGCTGCCGCGTGCGCGACCGCACCTCCCGCCGCACCCAGCACCAGCCCGGTCGCGCCGACGGCGCCGGCGGTGCCGAGAAGGCGTCGCCTGGAGATGTCGCTGCCGCTCGCCGGTGTGCCGTCGTCGGATGTCGCAGGTGTCACGGATGTCGCAGGTGTCACGGGTGTCACGGGTGGCTCAGCCGATCTTGATGTTCTTATCGATGGTCTTCTGGTCGATGTCCGAGGTCCGCACGGTCACCTTCACCTGCCAGTCGCCCGGCATCGGGATCTGGACGGCGCTCGCGGTCCAGTGTCCCGCGGCGATGCGGTCCGGAGTGATCGGCAGCGGGCCGATCTCCTTCGCCTTCAGGGTGAAGGAGACCTTCACCTCCGGGGCGTCCAGCGCCTTGCCGTCCGGCGACTCGATCCAGATGTGCATGTCATTGGCACCGGAGAGCGCCGGGTCGAGACTCAGCCGAACGGTTCCTTTGCCGTTCCGGCTGCCCGTGTCGAAGGGCATCGTGATCTCGGTGGGGCCCGCCGGCCTGGCCGGGGCGGCCTGCGCGGCGCCGCCCTTGGCGGCCTCCTCCTCCGTACGGCCCGGCTCGGTGGAGGTGAGCACCGTCGTCACGGCGAGCAGCACCACCGCGATGCCCGTCTCGGCCAGCACGGAACGGCGCAGGCCCGAACGCTCGCTGTCCGCGTCCCTGTTCCGCTTGCGTTCGGCGGTCGCCACAGCGGCCTTCTGACGGGCGAGCTGCGCGGCGCGCTTCGGGTCGGCGACGGACGTCGTGTCGTCGTCCCGGACGACCGTTTCCTTCTCCTCCCCCTTCTCCTCCCCCTCGGTCTCCTTCCCCTCGGTTTCCGCGCTCACGTCGGCGAGCCGGCCGGTCCAGCGCCGCGAGATCCACGCGACGCCGACCATCACCGCGACGAGTCCCACCTTGATCAGCAGCAGCTGCCCGTACGACGTCCCGGTGAGCGCCGACCACGAACCGACCTGCCGCCACGACTGGTAGAGGCCGGTCACGCTGAGCACGACCACGCTGACGAAGGCGACGGTCGAGAAACGCCGGACCGCCCGCCGTTCGACGTCGGGCGACCGGTAGAGAGCGGTCAACAGGGTGGCGAGACCGCCGAGCCAGACCGCGACGGCCAGCAGATGCAGTACGTCGACGGGCATCGCGATGCCGGGCTGGATGCCGGTCGAGGCGTGTTCGGACAGGGCCCACGTTCCGGCGATCCCGGCCGCGACGACCGTGCCGCCGATGCCGAGACCGAAGGTCAGGTCCTTGTGCGTGGTCTTGCCGTCGCCGTCGTCGCCGTCGTCGCCGTCGTCGCCGTCCTCGCCCGAACGGCTCGAAGCGTCGTCCGGCAGCGCGGCCGCAGACATGCGGGCGTACGCGCCGAACAGGACCGCGACGAACAGTGCTGCCGCGCCGAGCAGCAGCAGCCGTGAGACGAGCGCCGAACCCGTCTTGGTTTCCAGGACGGCGGGAAGCGCCCCGAGGTCGAGCACGTCACCGAGGCTGCCGGAGCGGGTGTAGGGCCCGCGCAGCAGAAGCATCGCCAGGGTTGACGCGGTCATGGCGACCCAGCCCTGGACGACGAGGCGCTGCACCGGCCGGACCGCTGCACCGCGCTGCCAGCACAGGAGGACGAAGGCGGCGCCGCCGGCGAGCAGGATGAATCCGCCGTAGGCGACGTAGCGCGCGATGCCGTAGAGGACGCCGACGACTCCGCCGCCGGCCTCCACGTCGGGCAGCGCGACCTCGGTCTTGGAAGGCGCCCCGATGGCGAAGGTGAACGCTCCGGACACGGGGTGGCTGTCCGCGGAGACGGCCCGCCAGGCGACCGTGTAGGTGCCGTCGGGCAGCCCGGAGTGCAGGTCGACACCGTAGGTGACGGTGCCGCCTGTGCCGAGATCGCGGATCCTGGCGGTGTCGGCGCGTTTGCCGCTCGGCTCGAGGACCCGGATCGAGTCGTCGCCCATGGCGATCTGCTCGGAGAAGGTGAGGGTGACCTCCTTGGGTGCGGTGGCCACCACCGCCCCGTCCTTCGGGTTGCTTCCCGTGAGCACGGCATGTGCCGACGCGGGGCTCGCGCCGGCCAGCAGTGCGCCGAGGAGCGTGCCGACCAGCACGGTCACGGCGAGCAGCACCCGGACCGGGGACGGGCCGAAGCGCGGGGCGGTGGCTGTCATCACGTGATCAGTCCTCGGTGCTCAGTGCTTCTGCGGGTGGTAGGTGGTCTCCTTCACGGGGAGCTCGACCTTGATCGGGTCCGACTTCTCGAAGTGCAGCTCCACCGAGACCTTCTCGCCCTGCTTCGGTCGCTGCTTGAGCGCCATGAACATGATGTGGCTGCCGCCTCGTTCGAGGTCGAGCGTGCCGCCCGCAGGGATGTCGAAGGCCTTCACCTCCTGCATTTTCTGGTTGTCCGACTCGTGGATCGTGACGTCGTCGGAGATGGTGCTGGTGACCGAGGTGAGTTTGTCGCCGCTGCCGCCGCCGTTCTCGACCGTGAGGAAGCCGGCGGCCATGTCGTCGACAGGCTGCGGCATGAACGCGCCGCTGACCTTCAACTCGGGCCCGCTGTCGGCCGAGCAGCCCGCCGCCGCCAGGCCCGCGACGAGTGCGGCGGCGACGGCGAGAGGGGCGCGGCGCGTCACGGCTTCTCCCCCTCGATCAGCTTCGGCAGGTCCTTCGCGTACTCGTCGACCGAGGTGTTCTCGCCGTACAGGACGTAGCCCCGGTCGGTCTTCGGGGAGAAGGCGACGACCTGGGCGCCGTGCATGGACACGACCGTCCCGTCCTTCTCCTTCTTCGGCGCGTCGATGCCGATGCCGATCTGCCGCGCGCCCGCCTGGATGGTCGGGAAGTCACCGGTCAGTCCGACGAAGGACGGGTCGCCCGCGCTGGGCAGCCACTTGCCGAGCTCGGCGGGGGTGTCCCGCTCGGGGTCGGTGGTGACGAAGACGACCTGGAGCTTGTCCTGATCGGCCTTGGGAAGCTGCTTCTTGGCGACGGCGATGTTGCTCATCGTCAGGGGGCAGACGTCGGGGCAGTGCGTGTAGCCGAAGTAGATCAGCGTCGGCTTGCCCTTGGTCTCCTCACGCAGGTCGTACTTCTTCCCGTTGGTGTCGGTCAGCACGAGGTTCGGCTTGGTGTACGGCTGGGTGAGCGCCGTCGCCGCCTTGGTCTTCGCCTCGGCGGAGACGTCGGTGACGGGGCTGCCGTCGACCGTGTTGTTCTGCGTGAGCGCGAAGCCCGCCGCGACAGCGAACACGGCCGTGACGGCGACTGCCGCGACCAGCGGCGCGCGCCGGCTGCGGCGGGTCTCTCCGTCGCTCTTGGGGGTGTGCATCAGGTTCTCTTTCGAAACGAAACGGGTTCGGTGCGGGGCCGGTCAGGCCGAGCGGCGGCGTCCCGCCAGCACGCCGAAGGCCACGCCCGCGGCGCCGACGAGAATGCCGACGATGCCCAGGACGCGGGCGGTGGAGTCGCTGCTGTCGCCGGACGCCGTCTCGGACTTCGCGCCCTCGTCGTGGCCGGATGCCTTGGCGTCGTCCTTGGCGGCGGCGCCGGTCGCGCCCGCGCCGTGGTGGTCGTCGGAGGCGGCCGACAGCTTGAGGACGGGAGCCGGCGACTCGGGCTCCTCGCCGCCCTCGGTCGGCTCCTCGATCCAGCGCACGACCTCCTTGTTGTCGTACGTCTGGATGGCCTTGAACACCATCTGGTCGGTGTCCTCGGGCAGTCGGCCGAGGGAGAGCGGGAACTGCTGGAACTCGCCGGGACCGATCTTCGAGCCGTCCGCGGTCCAGGTGACCTTGGTGACCGCTTCGGTGATCTGCTTGCCGTGCACCTCGAGCGGCTTGTCCAGCTTCGACTTCTCGACCTTGACCTTCCAGCCCGGCACCGGCTGCGGCATCACGGACGACAGCGGGTGCTCGGCGGGCAGGTTGATCTCGACCTTGGTGGTCGAGGCGTTGTCGCGCTCGTTGGGCACCTTGACGTTGACGACCGCGTAAGCGCCCTTGGCGGCCTCGCCCTGCGGCTGCACGCCGACGTGAGCGAAGGCGGCGCCGGAGAACACCAGCACGGACGTGGCGGCGACGGCGGACGCGGCGGCGAGACGGGAAACATTCATGACAGAAGCTCCACGGTGAAGAAGAGGTGAGTGTGCCGACGGCGCACGGGTGCGCGCGGGCACCGCGGCACCACTCCTGTCGAGCGAGCCGCGTCAGGCGCTGAGGACGAATACGGGCGGAGGTCCGCGCCTGATCACCGTGTGCTGAAGTTCCTGCGCCGCTGTCGGCGCAAGTGGCCCGCCCGCAGGGGGCGCGAGCCGCGGCCCGGGACCGAACGCCCCCTGAAGACCTGCGCGCAGAGCCCTCACGAGCGCGAGCGCGGCGCGCAGCGGGCGCAGCCAGGCGGCCTGCGCCACCTCGTGTGCCGAGTCGGCCGACAGCCGGATCAGCCGCAGCAGTGCCGCGTCGCCGCGGCGCAGCAGCAGCCCGGTCACGAGCGCGGCCAGCAGATGTCCGAGCATCATGGGCAGGGTCGGCAGCAGCGCCGGAGCGGCCGCGGCCTCCGCCATGTGCGCGTGGGCGGTGGCCGCTTTGGGGTCGACGCCGGCCAGGGTGACGATACGGCGGGCGTCGGCGGGGCTCATGGACGCGGCGCCCGCCCCGCACACCAGTTTCGCGGCCATCCTGATCAGGGTGTCGTCCGCCGTCGGCGCGAGCCGTAGCTGCCCCTGGCCGGCGGCGAACATCGTGTGCAGACCGAGCTGTCCCACGGTGAGCACGCCCGCGATGGCCGGCAGCGAACGCTCCCGCCCGGCGAACGGCGTCACCACGACGAACACCCCGGCGAAACCAAGGGCCAGGGTCCACAGGGGCAGTGCCCTGCAGGCGGCCAGCACATGTCCTGTCGCGGACAGCACGACGCAGACCGCGGTGAACACCGCGGCCCTCAACAGCCGCAGACCGGCTCCGTCGCGTGCTCGGCGTAGGGAGGACATGGCCGGGTCATCATCGCACCCGGGTGCCTGCCGCCGTGCGGCAGGTCCGGAAGATGCCGTTTGCCGACATACACCGGTGGCCGGCGAATGCGCATCCGCCGAACGAGGGCCGTCACAGCGACGAAGCGCTTACCGACCGTGTCCGCGGGCAATACGTATCGGTATGTCGAGCCGCGGCCAGGAGGCTGGAGCATGAGCATCTGGTGGTCCCTCCATTTGCGGCGCGAGGCTGCGAGCGTGCCGCTCGCCCGGCGTCTGCTGCTGGGCACCATGGAGACCGTGGGCGTCGATCCGGACATCTCCTACGACCTGTCGGTCGCCCTGACCGAGGCGTGTGCGAACGCGGTGGAGCACGGCGGCGACCGTGGCACCGGCGAGGCGTCGGAGGCGTACCGCGTCACGGCCTATCTGGACGGCGAGAAGTGCCGTATCGAGGTGGCCGATTCGGGGCCCGGCTTCCCCACCCGGCGCGGTCCGCTGCGCGGCAGCCCCATGACGTTGCCGGGCCCCGGCGCGGAGAGCGGCCGCGGGCTCTGCCTGATCGAGCAGCTCGCCGACCATGTCCACGTCCGCAACAGGCCGGGGCGCGGGGCGGTGGTCAGCTTCGACAAGATCCTTAAATGGCGGGAGGGCGCGCTGCTCGACGTGTCGTGAGTGCGCGCCCTCCCGGGACCTTCCGTCCGGTCAGCCCTGTTTCAGCGACGCCATCCAGGCCTCGACCTCGTCGGCCCGGCGCGGCAGCGCGGCCGAGAGGTTCCTGTTGCCGTCCTCGGTGACGAGGATGTCGTCCTCGATCCGCACGCCGATGCCGCGGTACTCCTCCGGCACGGTCAGGTCGTCGGCCTGGAAGTAGAGGCCGGGCTCGACGGTGAGGCACATGCCGGGCTGCAGGGTGCCGTCGACGTACGCCTCGGTGCGCGCGGCGGCGCAGTCGTGGACGTCCATGCCGAGCATGTGGCCGGTGCCGTGCAGGGTCCAGCGGCGCTGCAGACCCAGCTCGAGAACGCGCTCCACGGGACCCTCGACGAGGCCCCACTCGACGAGCTTCTCGGCGAGCACGCGCTGCGAGGCGTCGTGGAAGTCGCGGTACTTGGCGCCCGGCTTCACGGCCGCGATACCGGCTTCCTGAGCCTCGTACACCGCGTCGTAGACCTTGCGCTGGAGCGCGGTGTAGCGGCCGTTGATCGGCAGGGTGCGCGTGATGTCCGCGGTGTAGAGGGTGTGGGTCTCCACGCCGGCGTCGAGCAGCAGCAGGTCGCCGGAGCGGACCGGGCCGTCGTTGCGCACCCAGTGCAGGGTGGTGGCGTGGGGGCCGGCGGCGCAGATGGAGCCGTAGCCGACGTCGTTGCCCTCGACGCGGGCGCGCAGGAAGAACGTGCCCTCGATGTAGCGCTCGCTGGTGGCCGCGGCCTTGTCCAGGACCTTGACCACGTCCTCGAAGCCGCGCGCGGTGGAGTCGCACGCCTTCTGCAGCTCGCCGATCTCGAACGCGTCCTTCACGGCGCGCGCCTCGGAGAGGAATACCCGCAGCTCCTCGTCGCGCTCGGCGGTGGCCTTGTCGGTCAGCGCCGCCTCGACGCCGGCGTCGTGGCCGCGCACGGCACGCACCGGACCTGTGGCCTCGCTCAGCTTCGCGGGCAGCTCGCGCACGTCCTCGGCCGGAATGCCCAGCAGCTGCTCGGCCTCGGCGAGCGAGTGCCGGCGGCCGACCCACAGCTCGCCCTGGCCCGACAGCCAGAACTCGCCGTTCTCGCGGTTGGAGCGCGGCAGCAGGTGGATGGTGGCCACGTGGCCGTCGCCCTTGGGCTCCAGGACCAGGACGCCGTCCTCGGTCTGGTCGCCGGTCAGGTAGGCGTACTCGGTGGACGCGCGGAAGCTGTACTCGGTGTCGTTGGACCGCGTCTTGAGGTTGCCCGCGGGGATCACCAGGCGCTCGCCGGGGAAGCGCGCGGACAGCGCGGCCCGGCGGGCGGCGGTCTGCTCGGCCTGTGCGATGGGCTCGAGCCCCTGCAGTTCGGTGTCCGCCCAGCCGGTGGTCATGTTCTCGGCCAGCTCGTCGGAAACGCCCGGGTACAGCCCGTTCTTGCGCTGCTTGATCGGCTGCTCCTCGTCCTCCGGGGTCTCCGGGGTGAGCTCCTCCGCCACGTCTGCCTCCTGGGGCCTGTCCGGCCTTCACTGAAACGACTTCGGGTCCCGCCCGCCGTTCGGCAGGAGGGGACGCGTCCATCGTATGTGTGAGCGGTAGACGACCCGAATGGATGTGAATAATCAGTCAAACCGGGCGGCGAGCAGGACGATGTCCTCTCTGCCGTCCGGTTCACCGGATGTACGGCCCCGGCCCTCCGGCAGCAGGGTGCGCAGGACGTGGTCGGCGATCGCCGCCGGATCGTCGCGCAGTGCCCTCGGGACGCTCGCCGCCGCCGACTGCAGCCGGGCGAAGGCGCGGTCCATGGCGTCGCCCGTACGTCGCAGCAGCCCGTCGGTGTACAGCAGCACCGTTTCTCCCGGCTGGGGGGACAGCTCCACACTCGGCGCCTCCCAGCAGGCGAGCATTCCGAGCGGGGCGGACAGGGACGTCTCGACGAACTCCGTACGGCGCTCACCGATCACCAGCGGCGGCGTGTGCCCGGCGCCGGCGAGCAGGATCTTCCTGGCGGCCGGTTCGGCGTACGCGAAGAGCGCCGTAGCCGTCCGCGCGGGCTCGGTCAGCCGCAGCAGCAGCTCCAGGTCGGACAGGACCGCGACCGGATCCTCGCCCTCCATCACCGCATACGCCCGCAGGGACGCGCGCAGCCTGCCCATCGCGGCGAGCGCACTCGGGCCGGAGCCGCTGACCGACCCGACCGCGAGCCCCAGCGCTCCCTCGGGCAGCGGCAGCGCGTCGTACCAGTCACCGCCGCCGTGCGCGCCGGTGAGGTGCCGGGCGGCCAGCTCGACACCGGGCACCCGGGGCAGGCGGCTGGGCAGCAGCTCCTCCTCGACGGTCGCGACGGTGGCACGGGCCTGTTCGAGCTCCAGCAGGCGGGCCAGGTGCTCGGTGGCGTAGCGCATGTAGAGGCCGACGAGGTGGCACTGGCGCTCGACCGGTGCGGCCGGCTCGTCGTAGAGCCAGACGGCCGCGCCGAGCGTGCCGGACTCCATGGTGGCCAGCGGAACCGTGTAGCTCGCGGCGTAGCCGAGGCGGAGGGCCACCTCGCGGTGGAGGGGGTGGAGCGAGTCGTCGCCGAGCAGGTCCGGATGGGCGACCGGCCCCGGAACGCCGGACGGACCGCAGCAACGGCCGTCCAGGATGCGCCCGTACGCCGTCGCGCCGCGCGGCACCGTCTCGATGTGGCCCAGGTCGGAACGGGTCAGGCCGAGGCCTTTGGCGAGAGCGGGGCCCCGGTCGTCCCCCAGAGGGCCGCTGTCGCGCGCGGGGCCTGGGGGCGGTTCGAGAACGACCATGCCGCGGCGGGCGCCGACGAGCGCTGCCCCGGCGCGGAGCAGTTCGTCGAGAGCGTCGTCGAGCGAGCCGGTTCTGATCAGCCGCTCGGTGAGTTCGTGGAGCGTCGTGAGATCGGAGACCCATCCGGCCAACCGGTCCTGAAGCACCGCTCCGGCGGCGGGGGGTGCGGCAGGGACCTGGGGCATGGGGGCGGGATTGTGCGCGGGTGCGGGAACTGTTGAGTCGATTCCAGCCACTTTCGGCAGGTGAGGGGCGCTCATGGCAGCCGGCTTTCCGGCAGGTGCGTTCTGCTCAATAGCATCGCAAACCCCCATGTCATTCTGCGCCGCTATCAATGGATCCACATCTACACGCACACATAAGGTGATGTCCAGCACTGTCCCGGTGGGATTGATGGTGTCCGCGGGGAACGCGAGGAGCTGTTAACTTGGCTGAAAAATGCACCTGATGGCGGCCTATTGGGGTCGACTGAGGGCGTTCAGCAGGGGGACTCCCGTGCCGAGGGCCCGGGGGAAAGCGTCATTGCAAGCGTGTTGGGTACGTAAACAGTGATGGCCAGGGGCAGTTGGAAGCGCCCCGGAACCTGGCAGCGGGCGCGGGCGTCCTAACAGCCGGAGGCCGCGCCTCATCCCCCGAGTGGCGGGGAAGAAGTACAGCGGGACAGCAAGCGCCAGGCGCGCGCCACCCCTCGCCACGCGTTTAATGGACTACAGCCCATGTTCGGCCCCCAGGGCGACGATCCTGTCGCCGGCGAAGCAGGGGGCGCCCATGCCACTGGCAAGGGGCGACGAAACGCCGACCAGTACGCGCACCTGTACGCACAGTAATGAGCTGCACACCTGATGTGATGTGGACCCCGGCGTTCAACGGAAAGGAACGAGCGCTCATGCGCGAGATCCTCGGAAGGCGACGCAGGCTCCGGTACCGGCGTAAGAAAGGGCCTGTCCAGCTCGGAACGGCGCTGACCTGCGCCGTCGAGTGGAAATGGCCCGTGCTTCCCGGTGTGGGACTGAAAGCGGCCGGCAGTGACCGGCCGGAGGACAAGGGAAGAGGCCGCACGGAGCGCAGGCGCGGATGCGCCTGTCCCGACCCCGAGTGCGTCGTCCCCGGCGCGCACCCCTTCGAACCCGGCATCCTCGCGGCGACCACCGACGAGCGGATGATCCGCTGGTGGTGGACCAACCGGCCCACCGCCCCCGTCATTCTGGCCACCGGCGCATCCCGGCCCGGCGGCCCCGGAGAAGGCGGCGCGCCGTGCGCTGTGAGCCTGCCCGCCCTCGCCGCCGCGCGTGCACTGTCGGTGCTGGACCGAATGGACATGCGCCTGGGGCCGATTGTCGCGACCCCCACGCGGTGGTCGCTGCTGGTGGCCCCGTACAGCCTGGAACAGCTCGGCGAACTGCTCTTCGTCAAGGACTGCGTACCGAGCTCGCTCCGTTTCCACGGCAGCGGCGGATATCTGGTGCTGCCACCGGCGGAGACCGGCACGGGGCAGGCGCGCTGGGAGCGGGCCCCGCTTCCCGGATCCGCCGCGCCCTGGCTGCCGGACGTCGAAGCGGTCGTGGACGCGCTCGTCGAGGCGAGCGCGAGCAGCGCACCCGGCAGCGGGCTCTACCCGCCGGAGGCGGGAGAGGGCAGCCGACTCGCCTACTAGTGCGTTGTCCAGTGAGGTCGGTCCGCAAAACGCCTCGCCGGGTCCGGGACGTCCGCTCGCTGCGTTGAAGCCCAAGCAGCTTTGCTGCTTGGGCTTCCGGCCGTCTGCGGTCGCGCTCGCCGTCCGCGGAGGGCGGGTTCGCGGCGTCCGGTGCGGCGCTGGCACTCCGGACCGGCCCCGGGTCCCGCGACGCCGGCGCGTTGCGGCCCGCCCGCCCGCCTCGGCCCGGCTCCGTCACTCGTACGGGTAGCGATGGGCCGAGTTGTCACGGAAATGGGCGCGCGGCCGGCCGTGCGCCCGTACAGCGCCGATATCTTCGGGCTCTCGTCATGAAACTCCCGCGGTCGGCAGGTGGCCCATGAATCTTCGTATGATCGGGCTCGCAGCCGCGGTAGTGGTCGCCGCACTGGTACCGCTCGCGGCGTCGGCCGGGCAGGCGGGCGGGCCGGGGCCGGCTGCCGGGGCGGGGTCCGCTCCGGCGGGCGACGCGGAGGGCGGCCCCGGTGAGGCGGGTCTGCTGCCCGGCCTCGCCACGTCCGGGGCGTCCGACACCGGGAACGCGGCGGGCGTGGGCGGCCCCGGGGGCGAGCCCGACGCGACCCGGCGCGTGGCCGGGGAGTCCGCAGTGGCCGATGTGCCGGGCGGAGCAGGGGACGCGGCCCCGAGGACCGCGTTCCGATGTGGGCCGGAAGTCGCCTCTCCCGGTGGCATCGAGGCACAGACCTGTGTGTTGACGCGTTACGGTCAAACATGGGCCCGCACCTATTACCGCAATGCGACGGGCATGGAATTGTCGTCCGTACTCACACTGATGGGGCCGGGCGGGCGCACTCTGCAGACCAACTGCAAGGTGGAGGCGGGCGACGAGCCGCGCTCTTGTGAAACACCCCGTGAGCCTTCGCGCGGCGCTGCTTCCACGTTCTGGGCGGTGGCCGAGTTCGCCGCTTCCGGCGGAACGGGCGACGAGCCGCTGTTGTTGCGTTCGGTGAGCAACTCCCGTGACGGCGGGGGTCATTGAGCCCGGAGAGGCGTCTCGGAAAATGGAAACGCCCGATCGCTGGCGACGGGGGATGCACCAGCGACCGGGCTTCTAGAACGGTAACAAGAGATCGGCGGTTCGCAAATTCGATCTCTCGTATTCGGACATTGATTTACCTGCCGATTGCACGAGTTGTGACTGGTGTCACCCGTTGCCCGGCGGTAATCGTGACTCTCAGCTGAGGGTGACCTGGCGGTTCGTGAGACCGCCGCGTGCGCGGCGCTCCTCGGCACTGAGCGGAGCGTCGGACTCGAGCGCGGACGCCAGCCGCTCGGCGAATTCGGCGGAGGGCTTCTCGCACTCCTCGGCGCCCATCCCGCTCGGCAGGTCCCACACCGGAACCACCAGGCCGTGCGCACGGAAGGAGCCGACCAGCCGGGTCCCTTCCCCGAGCGACGAGCTGCCCGCGGCGTGCAGCCTGGCCAGGGCGTCGAGGAGCCGCTCCTCCGGGTGCGGCATGACCCAGCGCAGGTGGTTCTTCTCCGGGGTCTCGCACCAGTACGCGGCGTCGACACCGGAGAGCTTCACGGTCGGAATCGCCGCCGCGTTCGCACGCTCGAGAGAGGCGGCCACCTCCGGCGACGCCTGCTCGGCCGAATCAGGAACCCAGAATTCGAAGCCGGAGCGCACGGTCGGCTCGAAAGCGGCGTCCGGAGCGAGGAGGTCCTGCAGCCGTACGCCCTCGGCAGCGGCGCCACGAGTGGTGACCGGAGTGCCGGGCGCAGCCTCCAGGGCCCTCTGCAGGGTGGCGGCGAGGTCGCGGCTGAGGTCACCCGACGGAGTGTCGTTCTGCAGGCCGAGCAGAACCGAACCGTCGTCGCGGCGCAACGCGGGCCACGCCATGGGAAGTACCGTCGCGAGCGTCACCGACGGCACACCTTCGGGCAGGCCGCCCTTGAGAGTGAGCTCGACCGTCGCGGCCGGCACCAGTTCGCGCAGCGCCACCCAGTCGCATTCTCCGGGCAGGCCTTCGAAGGGACGCTGGACCAGCTCGGTCACGGCGTGCGAGGCCGCCCGGCCGTGACACGCCTTGTAGCGGCGGCCGGAGCCGCAGGGGCAGGGCTCGCGGGCTCCCACGACCGGAACCGGCTCATTGACGCCTGTTGCGCCGGCCCCTTTCCTGGGCTGAGGCTTCGTCGCCTTCGTCTGGGGGCGCTTCTTGGCCATGGTGTGGCTTTCTCCCGATTGCGGCGGTGCTGTGTCGGGCGCGAGCCTAGCCGTACGCCGCCTTCGCGGGTGGGCAGCGGGCCGATGCGTTCCCGACGTGGCGCCGTCGCCGGGGGACGCGGGCCGGCCGAGGCGTTCTTGCCCAGTGCCGCCGACGGCACCATTTCTGCCACGCGGCCGTAGGATCCGCGCCGGTCCGGCAGTCGGGCTCATCTTCTGCCACGCGGCCGTAGGATCCGCGCCGGTCCGGCAGTCGGGCTCATCTCGGTCCGGCCGTCGGATCTACCTCGGTCCGGCGGGCGGATCTGCCTTCAAATCGCCGGCCCAGCACGTCAGTCGAGGTCTTCGAAGGCATCCGCGAAGTCGAAAGAGGGACCTGCGACGCGCGTAGCGAAATCCTCGCGGCGGTGCCCTTCAGTGACGATCACCCACACCGTGACCTCGCCGGTCGCGCTGTCGCGAACACCCCACTCCTGAGCCAGCGCCGCAATGATGTTGAGCCCGCGGCCGCCTCGTGCGGTGACCGAGGGCGTGGCCGGGACAGGCCGGGTCGGCCCGCCCCCGTCCGTCACCTCGACCGTGAGCCGGCCGGCCTTGTCGACGTGCCATGCCGCCCGTACGTCCCCGTCGCCCGCGTCGGCGTGTCCCAGCGGTCTGCCGTGTCGGCACGCATTGCTGAGAAGCTCGGAAAGGATCAGAACTGCGTCGTCGACTACCGAGTCCGACACCCCGCCGCGCCTCAGCTGCTCGCGCATCCTGTGTCGCGCCTCGCCCACGCCCGCAGGGCCATGGGGTACGGCCATGCTCGACGACGTGGGCACCTCCTGTGCCACCACAAACGCCACCCCCGAGACCTCCTTTGCCCCACGCCACGGTGTGAATGCCCCAATGGACTGGACCGGAAACCGGCCAAGTGCGGACCTGTGACGCACTCGACATGGTCGGATACGCACCGAACGCGCCGGTGTACTCCCTGTGAGACGAGTCAAAGGCGGCCGAGTTGGGACAGAACCTGCCTGGGGCGGTTGGTGATGATGGCCTCCACCCCGAGTTCGACGCAGAGTTCGACATCCTCCGGCTCGTTGACGGTCCAGACATGGACGCGATGGCCCCGGCTGTGGAGGCGGGCGACATATTCGGGGTGGCTGCGCACGATCCGTACCCCGGGACCGGCGATCCGTGTGCCGGCCGGCAACCGTCCGTCGCGCATCCGGGGAGTCATGAACTGCATCAGGTACACCGTGGGGACATTGGGCGCCGCCGCCACGACCCGGTGCAGGGAGCGGGCGGAGAAGCTCATGATGCGCACGGGGGAGTCGTCGGGGGACACCGGTGAGGCCAGGCCGAAGCGGCCCAGCAGGTGGAGCAGCCGCTCCTCGACCTGGCCCGCCCAGCGGGTGGGGTGCTTCGTCTCGATGGCCAGCTCGATGCGGCGCCCGGCGTCGGCCACCAGCTCCAGCAGCCGTTCCAGGGTGAGCACGGAAGTGAGGGACGGGTCCTTCCAGTCGGGGCTCTCCGCCGCGTCCTTCCAGGAGCCGAAGTCGAGGGCGGCGAGATCCGCGAGCTCGAGGGCGGACACGGCGCCCCGCCCGTTGGAGGTCCGGTTGATGCGGCGGTCGTGGACGCAGACCAGATGACCGTCGGCGGTGAGCCGTACATCGCACTCGAGGGCGTCCGCGCCGTCCTCGATCGCCTTGCGGTAGGCCGCCAGGGTGTGCTCGGGGGCATCTTCGGAGGCGCCGCGGTGGGCGACGACCTGGATGCTGTGCTGTCGTGCTTGGGTCACCGCGTCATGGTGTCACCGCGGCGGGGCAGGCGGGTGCCAGGTGCCGTAAAGCGCTTCCGACGCGTGCGGGGGCGGTCGCGGGGTGACCCGAAGGGCGCTGTGGACATGCGCCCGTATTGTCCGAAGTAAAGGATTGCCGGGATACGCACAGGTCCTGCTTACAGTGGCCTGACGTGCTGTGGGAAAAGCTGGCCCCCGACACTTGGACAGACCGCGGACACTGGAACGGCGGACGGACGTCATGACGTGACGCACCGCCGGGCGCGGCGGATCTTGCCGCCCGGCCCGGAGACCGACGTGGAACCTGTGGAATCTGACGTGGAACCTGAGGAGAAAGAGCTGTGAGCACCGAGAACGAGGGCAACGCGGTCCCGGCCGCCCCGTCCGTACCTCCCGTGCCGGGCGCTGCTCCCCAGGGCCCGACGTCGCCGGCGCCGGAAGCCGAACCGCACGAGTCGGCGTACGACGCGGCGGACTCCACCTACGGGGCCCCTTCGCCGTCCACTCCTGCGCACCCTGCCCCGCCCGCCCATGAGCCGGCGGCGGGGGCCTTCGCGGAGCAGGCCGGGCACTCCCCCCAGTCCGGGCCCGCCGCGGCGCCGATCCCCGCCCACGGCGGTCAGGTCCCGCCGTCCGCACCGGTGCCGGCCGCCGCGCCCTCAGAGGCGCAGCACGCCGGCGCCGGCTGGCCCTCGCCGCCGCCCGCGCTGCCCTCCTACGGGGGCGGCGGGACCGGTGGTCACGCCTGGGGCGCGCCGGTCCCGGCGCCCCAGCCCGGGCGAAAGCGTTCCGGCGGGCTGGTCGCCGCCGTGCTGGCCGCCGCGCTGGTCGCCGGCGGGGTGGGCGGCGGCATCGGCTACTGGGCGGCCGAGCGCAACGACGACGGTTCCAGCTCGACCACGGTGTCCGCGACCAGTCCCCAGGACCTCAAGCGCGACCCGGGGACGGTCGCCGCGGTCGCCGCGGCCGCGCTGCCCAGCGTGGTCACCATCGAGGCCAAGTCGGGCGGCGGCGGCATCGACGGCCCCGGAGGCGAGGGCGAAGGCGGCACGGGCACCGGCTTCGTCTACGACAAGGAAGGCCACATCCTCACCAACAACCACGTGGTCGCCTCCGCCGCGGAGGGCGGAACCGTCTCGGCGATCTTCTCCAACGGGAAGAAGTACGACGCCGAAGTGGTCGGCCGCGCGCAGGGTTACGACGTCGCCGTCCTCAAACTGAAGAACGCCCCATCGGGCCTCGACCCGCTCGCTCTCGGTGACTCGGAGAAGGTCGCGGTCGGCGACTCGACCATCGCGATCGGCGCGCCGT
Organism: Streptomyces sp. NPDC027962; assembly: GCF_055566095.1. Lineage (NCBI taxonomy): Bacteria > Bacillati > Actinomycetota > Actinomycetes > Kitasatosporales > Streptomycetaceae > Streptomyces > Streptomyces sp. NPDC027962. Next base: position 66,182 of record NZ_JBVHTA010000002.1, on the reverse strand, counting down.
TCGGTCTCTCGAACACCGTCACCACCGGCATCATCAGCGCCAAGAACCGCCCGGTCGCCTCCGGCGACGGCTCCAGCGGCAAGAACTCGTACATGAGCGCGCTGCAGACCGACGCGTCCATCAACCCGGGCAACTCCGGCGGCCCGCTGCTGGACTCGCGCGGCGCGGTCATCGGCATCAACTCGGCCATCCAGTCGGCGGGCAGCGGGGGCTACGGCCAGAGCCAGGCAGGCTCCATCGGCCTCGGCTTCGCCATCCCGGTCAACCAGGCGAAGACGGTCGCGGAACAGCTCATCAAGACCGGCCAGCCGGTCTACCCGGTGATCGGCGCCACGGTCGACATGTCGGAGCAGGGTTCCGGCGCGAAGATCACGGAGGAGGGCTCGGGCGGCAGCCCGGCGGTGACCCCGAACGGACCGGCGGCGAAGGCCGGACTCCAGCCCGGCGACGTCATCACCAAGTTCAACGGCAAGCCGATCGACAGCGGCCCGACCCTGATCAGCGAGATCTGGACGCACAAGCCCGGTGACGAGGTCTCCTTGAGCTTCGAAAGGGACGGCGAGCCGCGGTCGGTGGAACTCGTCCTCGGCGAGCGCAAGGGCGACAGCTGACCCACCTCCCTACCGAGCCACCCTCTCGCCCCCTGGACGCTGCTGCGCCCCGGGGGCGAGTCCGTCCCGTCACCGACATACCACGCGTCACAGCGTCGCCGGCGGGATGTTCTGGTTGGCACGGAACAAGTTGTCCGGGTCGTAGGTGCGCTTGATCGAGGCGAGCCGGTCGTAGTGGCCGCGATAGGTGGCCCGGACCCGGTCCGCACTCTCCTGCTCGCCGATGAAGTTCACGTAGGCACCGCCCATGGAGTGCGGGTGCAGGTCGGCCCAGTAGTCGACGCACCACTGACGGATCAGCTCGGCGTTGTCGGGGTCCGGGTCGACTCCGCCGATCACCCCCGACCAGACGGCGTCCCGGTAGGCCCAGGCCGTGTCGTCGGCACCCACCCGGTGGGCCGCACCGTCCACCGGGTACAGGTGCATCGTCGACAGGCCGGTCGGGATGCCCTCCCCGTACCTGTGGTGCACGTCGACGGCGGCGTCGGAGATCGAGTCGAAGAAGTCGCCCCGCCAGTACCACTGCAGCCCCTTGGGGATCAGTTCGTCGAACATGGTCTGCAGGCCGGGGTACGGCATGGGGGTCGTGAAGTGGAAGGCGGGCGGTGCCGGTTCGTTCACCACGGCGAGCACTTCTTCCAAACGGTCGCCTGCGAGGTCGCCCGTGTAGCACCACACCACCGCGCACATCTTCTGCCCGTGGATCGATTCGGGGAACGGCGGCCCGGGCGGCACGACCAGCACAGCGAAGAACCCGCTGAGGTCCTCCGGCGCGGCGGGCAGGAACTCCCGGTACCAGCGGAGAACCTCGGGCGTGCGGTCGACCGGCCACACCGTCACCGCGACCCCTACCGTGTGCGCGGGGTGCAGGCGGAAGGTGAACGAGGTGACGACGCCGAAGTTGCCGCCGCCGCCCCGCAGGGCCCAGAACAGGTCCGGATGGTTCTCCGCCGACGCGGTGACGAAGGTGCCGTCGGCGAGGACGACATCGGCGGAAACCAGGCTGTCGATGGTCAGGCCGTACTTGCGGGTGAGGTGGCCGTGGCCGCCGCCCAGGGTGAGACCGCCCACGCCTGTGGTCGAAATGAACCCGGCCGGCACGGCGAGGCCGAAGGCATGGCTCGCATGGTCCAGGTCACCGAGTTCGCTCCCGCCACCGACCTGGACGATCTTCGCTTCCGGGTCCACCCTGGCCCAGCGCATCGGCGTCAGGTCGAGCACGAGCCCGTCATCGACCAGACACAGCCCCGGTCCGCTGTGCCCGCCGCCGCGCACGGCCAGCTCTGCCCCGGTGTCCCGGGCAATGGAGAGCGTCGCCTGCACGTCCGCCACATCCGTGCACTGGGCGAAGACGGCGGGCCGCCGGTCGATCATGGCGTTGTAGATGCTGCGGGCGTCGTCGTAGCCCGGATCCTGCGGGCTGACGACGGGCCCCCGCAGTGCCTCGCGCAGACTTGCGACAACCGTTCCGTTGATACCGCCCATGGCCGAACACCTCTGTGTGGAATGTGAGGCCGGGAGAACTGGCGGACGGATGAAGGCGCATGACGTCCGGGCGGGTGGCGGGGGCGTGGTGCGCGGATCCGTCGTGCCCCGATCGGTACTGGCGTGGCGTGGCCCCACCCCCTTTCAGTGTTCTCCTGCTCGCCCGGCCCCGCACGTCGGCCGCGGCGGTGCCCCGGGCACCGCGGGACTTCGGGGCCAGTGGTGGGCCACGGCCCCCGCGCACCCCGGGAGGCCGGTACGCTGTACCCGCTCCGCCCCAGGTGGGCGGAGCGAAGGTGGGTTGCCCGAGCGGCCTAAGGGAACGGTCTTGAAAACCGTCGTGGCGCGAGTCACCGTGGGTTCAAATCCCACACCCACCGCAGCAGGTCAGAAGGTTGCAGGTCAGAGGGGTGCCCCGTTCCGGAGGGGTACCCCTTCTGTATGCACCCTGTCTCACCCTGGTTCGCCGGTATCCCACCTCTGACCAGTGCGTGCGGCCAACCTGCGGCCAAGATTCAGGGGCCCTCGGTCCCGTCCTGGTGCTCCGCCAAGACCTGCTCGATCAGCGCGTTCATCTTCGCTTCCTCGCCGTCCAGGACCTTGGCGTAGTAGCGCAGCAGGACGGCGACGCTTTGGCCCGCGCACCGGGCCGTCTCGGCAGGCTCACCCCGGAGCGGAGCCAGAACGACACGCACGCATGCCGTAGGTCGTACGGGATGGCGGCCAGCGGAGAGGCCACCTGGGGCGGCTCTCGGCTTACTCCACGATGGCGAGGTGGTCGGCGGCGCCCCCGCGCCACTCGATCAGGAAGAGGGTCGCGTCGTCACTGGTGCTCCCGCCCCGTTCCTCCTTCAGGGCGTGGGAGAGCGAGCGCACCACCGCCCGCACTCCCTCCTCGGTCTGCTCGATGCGGTTGACCCAGTGGATGAGCTGCTCCTCGCCGAACTCCTCTTCGCCGGCTTCGTGCTCCTCGATCAGGCCGTCGGTGAAGCACAGCACCCGGTCACCGCGTTGCAGCATTTGCTCGCTGACCCGGGGCTCTTCACCTCCGAAGCCGACCGGCAAGGTGGTCGGGCCGTCCAGCTGCCGCAGGACCCGGTGGTTGCGGATCAGCAGTGGGGCGGGGTGGCCCGCGTTGACCCACTGCAGATGGCCCGTTGCGATGTTCAGGCGCATCATCTGCGCGGTGACGAAGTGTTCGGGGCCGAACTGCTCGGCGACGGCCCGGTCCATGAACGCGTAGATCTCGGACAGGCCGATGCCGGCCCGTCTGGAGTGCCGGTAGGCGCCGATGGCGACGGTGGCCATCGTGGCGGCGTTGAGGCCGTGGCCCATCGCATCGAGCACGGCCACGTGCAGGATGTCGTCGTTGAGTGCGTAGTCGAAGCTGTCGCCGGCGACGTTGTAGGCCGGTTCCAGGATTCCGGCCACCGCGACCTGGGGGACGGACATCGCCAGCGGTGGAAGCAGAGACCACTGGATCTCCGCGGCCACGCTCATGGGTTCGCGGCGCCGGGCGAGGAAGAACTGGTCGGTGTAGCTGTGCTTGGTGACCAGCATGTCGGCGATCAGGCCGGCGAGCCTGCGCAGCAGCCGCCGGTCGTCGTCATCGACGGTCTCCAGGGTGAGGACCAACACTCCCACCTGGTCGCTTCCGTCCAGCAACGGCAGATACATCCGGACGCCGTCGGCCTTCGGTACCTCGACAGGGGCCGCGTTCAGGAAGGCCGTGCCGGCGTACGAGTCCCCGATCGGTTCGGGCTCACCGACGCTCAGCCCCCTGCCCGGCAGCGGCATGAGCAGGAGCTGTGCATAGTCCTGCAGGAGGATCGAGATATCCCGGCCACCGACCCGGGCAACCTCTTCCGCGATCAGCGGGGCGATCAGCTGCGGCGGCATCTCGTGTGCCCGGTCCAGCAGCACCCCCAGCAGCCGCTCGCCGAACCCCTCCGACCGGTCCACCGTGCCCTTGCCGGGCTGCCGATCACCCTCCGCCATAGCCGTGCCCTTTCACGTCACCAGCCTGATTTCGCCTTCGCCTGCCGAGCCGGCTGTCTCCAACGAGTGGGGCGCCGGGGTAGCCGTGTGCTTGGCTTCGGTGCCTTGCTGCCGGGATCCGCTCGATGACTACCGTTGCGTAGACCGTGCGCAACGGCCCCGGCGTATGCACACCGGGGCCGCCCATCCGGGCCGGTCGCACGTGAGAGGTGCGCCGACCCATTCACCATGTTATGCCTATGTCGCTTATCCGACATGAGGGGCTTTTTGGGTAATGCGGTCCTTGGTCGGAAAGGGCTCGGCGCCGTGTCAGCCGCGTTCCTCCTCTTCGGCCTCCATGAGCCGGATTCCCTGATGCGTCAGCGTGACCATTGCGGGTGTGTTTCCCTGCGCCCAGTCGACTGTGATGAGCCCCTCGCCCGCCAGGTATGCACACGCTGCGGCCAAGTCCTGCTCAGGCGTGTGGAGGTCGTCGCGCAGCTTCGCCCCGGTGACGCCAAGGAGGCGATTGCCTTCCGTGGCCTCGTACAGGGTCTTCATGATCGCTTCGCGGTATTTCTTCCGCTCATGGAGTGTTGCCATGATTGCTGCCCAACTCGTGCCGGGCACCGACGAGGGTCCTTGCCTCAGACTTCGTCCGTCTGTGTGCGGTCCTGTGCGGAGGAACGGCTGGCTACCAGCCAGGGCGGCCGTGCCCGCTCTGCCGTGTGCGTGGTGTCCACCGTGAAGTGAAGGCGGGTTCCGCCGTCGCTGCCGGCGGGGTAGCTGCGCTGTTCGGTGGCGGCGAAGCATTGACGGAGTGCCTCTGCGACCCGACGGGCGGCCTCGGGGGACGCGGCGACGATTCGCACCTCCGCATGGCTGCCCGAGGGTGGTGGCTCCGGTGATTTCATGCGTGACCTCGTTCATCAGGAGCACGTGCCGGTGGGCGGGCGTCGTCGCGCTGCACCCACCGCCCGCGGTCAACCACGGGCGATCCCGCATGCTCTGCCGGCCGTCTTCCCTTCCGGCTCCGTCGGCCGATTCCCGGCAAGGTGTCGCCGTAGTGGAATGCTGCGATCCGCTCGTGGTGCCGGCCATTGAGCAGATGGATCAGCAGCACTCCGATGATGATCATGGCGATGATCACGGACAAGGCGATGGCGATCTCCATGACCTCACATCCCTCGGGCGCAGCTCATGGATCCGGGCGGGTTCGGGTTCTCAGCCGCCGCTGAGGCGTGCCCACCGTCGGTTTCCCACTCCTCTTCCCGGTCGAGCGACTCCTGCGCCTCGCGGGAGGTGTCCTCGTTCGTCATCAGAGCACTGGCGGTGGCGAGTCCGCCGGGGGTGGTTGCGGCAGCCATCAGCCGGACGGCGGCAGCCGCGCCGGTCTCCGGCGGGATCACCAGCAGGTCCCAGCGGCCCGCAGCGTAGGAGAGCAGGATCAGCTTGTGCGGGTCCTGCTCGTCGGCGAACCAGCCGACGTGCACCGTGTGCCCCGCCACGGGCACCTTGCGCGGGATCACGGGCCAGTGGGTCGGGTTCACCGTCACACGCGTGATCCGGCCCCAGCGCGCGTCCAACACATCGGTGAGGGCGGGGAGTTCACGCGAAAGATCGCGGGAGCGAGGCCACCAGGCGCCGTCCAGGAGGCCGGGGGCGGGCCCACCCATTGTCAGAGACAGGCGCGCAGCTGGTGAGGTCACGCGCTCACTGATAGTCATACGGTCGAGGGTCGCGGTCATGGCGCGGACCTGTCCCCGGGGGCTTGTCTTCGACGTCCCGGTGTTGTTGCTCGCCGAGAACGACACCGGCATGGGAGCCGGTGTGCGAAGTACTCTCGGTGGTTCCACTGTACTCCGGGCACGGTCAGCTGAACCCGCGCGTGACCAGCGACCTTCGATGGGAACCCGGGTATCTGCGGCGAGCGGGTGGGCCTGTACGTGGGCACACGGAGTACGGTGAAACCGGCAGCCGCTCAGACCTCGTCCCCGGCGATCAGCGAGCGCATGCCGAACCCCAAAGACGGGGAGTACACCATGTCCGACGCCGACACCCCGCGTGAAGCGAAGCTTCTGCCGGACGCGATTCACCATGCCGTGAAACCTGGAACAGCCCTGCTGCGGCTGGAGACGACACATGCCCGTCAGGGAGTTCTCGACGGTGCGTGGTGGCCGCATTCTCGCGAAATCAGCGCCGAGCTGCCGAGTCTCATCACCGCGCTGACCGAGCACCTCGGACCCGTCACGCGGGTCGGCCTGGACTCCAGTGCCTGGGAAGAACTACCGACACGACTGATCATCGAGGACCGCGTCGTGCACATCGACTCCTTCCCGATCGGTGACGACACCGTCCTCATCACCCGAGGCGAGCGAGACTACTTCTCCCTGCTGGTGATCCCACCGGACACGACGCCCGACGCGGCACGCGCAGCGATGGCCCGGGCCGTGCGCGCCGAAAACGCCACGGCCGAGCAGATCCTCATCGACACCGGCATCGGCCGGACACGCCGGATCGCCGCGGAAGACCCCCGAGCGGGGCCTTGGACCGCCGACTGACCGGAGCCGGTGCGGGCGTCAGTGGAGGCCGCGGCCGGAGGTGAGGCGGGCTGCGGACGCGGTCGTGGCGCGGGCCTCGCGTTCGGTGAGGCCGGCGTGGACCGCCGCGTCGACGAGTGCTTCCGTCAGGGAGTCGCCCAGCCCGTTCTCGTACGCGCGGCAGGCCGCCCAGAACAGCCGGGTGTTGCGCTGGCCTTCGTGTGCCGCGAGGACGAACTGGACGAGGCCCTGCCCCTGTTCGCGGGCCGGTGCGGGCGTGGGGCGCGGGCGGGCGGGGGGCGTGATGAGACGCAGCAGGGCGCGTGGGCAGGGGGCGGGCGGCAGATCTGCCGTTCCCGGTGCGAGTCGGTAGGCGCCGTGGGCGGTGACCGAGCCAGGGCCGACGAGGTAGCCGCCGGTGCCCCGGACGTCGATGCCGGGGGCGAGCCGGCTCGCCGAGTTGGGGACGACGACCTCGGGCGGGCCCGTCAGCCAGAGATGACGGCCGCCGCTCGGGGTGAGGACGGTGACCGTCTCCGGAATGGTGAACAGGTCGCGCAGCGCCAGGTGCTGCAGTTCGGCCATGGAGTCGGTCGACGACTTGGTGTCGAGGTCGATGCCGATCAGGTGGTGCGGCGGGCGTCCGCAGGCGATGCCGTAGCCGGTGGCCCAGGGAGCGGCGGCGAACAGGGCGCGTACGCCGGCGGGGTCGGTGGTGGCGTCGTGGACGCCGTGGCCGGGGAGGCCGCATTCGCCACGGCAGAGCACCGGCTGGGCTTCGCCTCGGTGGGGCGAGCGCAGGGCGGGGAGCTTGGTCGCGGACAGGGGGATGACGGGGAGCCCGCGCTCGGCGGCGGAGAGAGCGTGGGCGAGGGCCAGTGTGGCGGTCTGCCGGGCGGGGATGGCCATGAATCCATGTTCGTACACACGTTCGAAGAAGGGAAGGGTGAATGCGGCGGAAAGCGGGATGGAGGCTTGGGTCCGTGCCGTACGAGGCCGTGGTTCCGGGGCCGATGTGGTCATGGTGATCCCGTGGGTGAGAAGAGGGTTTATCGACAAGTCCTCACGCTTGCGAGCGAATGCCCCTTCCGGGGTGGTTCGCCGGGGATCACGTGGGCAACTCTCATCTCGCGACGTCGTGATCAAGTCCGAAGCGGACGGCCAACCGCTCGGAAGACCGCAGCACTTGAGCAGTTCCGGTATATGGAGGAAAAGAACATGGCAAGCATCCGTTCAGCCCGCGTACTCGCCGCTGCCGCCGCCCTGCCCCTCACGATCGGGCTCCTCGGTGGCGTCGCCCAGGCCGACAACGGCGGTTTCGCGGACGACGGGTCGAACGTGTCGGTGGCCACGATCGCCGGCAGCGGCGTCTGGGGCGACAACTTCGGCAACTCCTCGACCACCCAACAAGTGGCGACCGGGCCCGGCGCGAGTAATCAGAGCAATACGGCAGGGGTCAACGGGTTCGGCTTCACGGTCATCGATCAGGACAATGTCTCCGTGATCTTCTCGCCTCTGTGGTGAAGGCCGGCCCGAGGGGAGGGTGAGCCAGGGGGGAGGGGCCGGTCCGAGGGGACGGTGAGCGAGGGGGAGGGTGAGTCGGGAACGATCGTCTGCGCGGCGGTGCTTGGGGGCGCCGTCGCGCAGAGGTGTTCCGGGGCTTGGGGGCGCCGTCGCGCAGAGGTGTTCCGGGGCGTGGGGCGTCGGCCCGCTGTCGTGACCTTGACGGCGCCACAAAACTGACGGACAGTCAGATGCGTGGTTACGGACGAGTTGTACGCGCAGCTGAAGACGTACGAGGGCCGGGCCGCCGCCATCTCCGGCGTGGGCAAGGATCTCGTCAACGAGCCGATGATCAGGCACTGGTGCGAGGCGATGGGGGACACCGATCCGGCGTACGCCGGGCCCGACGCCATCGCGCCGCCGACGATGCTCCAGGCGTGGACGATGGGTGGTCTGTCGGGTCACACCGATCGAACCGCGGCGCAGGACGAGCTGTTCGCGCTGCTCGACGGCGCCGGGTACAGCTCGGTGGTGGCCACCGACTGTGAGCAGGAGTATCTGCGGCCCCTTCGGCCGGGCGACCGGATCACCTTCGACGCAGTGATCGAGGCCGTGTCCGAGCGCAAGACGACCAAGCTGGGGAGGGGCTATTTCGTCACCACGCGGATGGACGTGCGAGCCGGTGGCCGGCTCGCGGGCACGCACCGCTTCCGGATCCTCAAGTACGCCTCCCGGGAGCGCAGACCCGAGGGAACGCGCCCGCGGCCGGTGATCAACAGGGACAACGCGGGATTCTGGGAAGGGGTGGCCGCGCACCGGCTGCTCATCCAGCGGTGCGGCGGCTGCGGGACGCTGCGTCTGCCCTGGCTGCCGGGGTGCGGTTCCTGCGGATCGCCCGAGTGGGACACGGTCGAGGCGAGCGGCACGGGCAGCGTCTTCTCCTATGTGGTTATGCACCATCCCCCGTTCCCGGCGTTCGACCCGCCGTTCGCGGTGGGTCTGATCGAGCTGACGGAGGGTGTGCGATTCGTCAGCAACGTGGTGGGCGTGCCGTACGACGCGGTGCGCATCGGTATGCCGGTGGAGCTGGAGTTCCTCAGTGTGGACGAGGAGTTCGAGCTGCCCGTCTTCCGAGGAGGGCGGGGTGGTGACGGCTGACATGTGCTGCGCGCCGGGCCGCCCACCAGGCGTGCGGCGCCGAAGGCCTCGCCGAACCGGGCGCATTGCTCGCGAAGGAGGAAACCCGATGACCCCGACGACCACCACGGGCCCGGCCGATCCGGTCCCGCGGGCCGGCACGCAGCTGCCGCCCCTGACCGTCCCCGTCACACGCACGCTGATCGTCGCCGGAGCACTCGCCTCACGCGACTACCAGGACGTGCACCACGACGCGGAGCGGGCCAAGGAGAAGGGCTCGCCCGACATCTTCATGAACATCCTGACGACGAACGGCCTCGTCGGCCGGTACGTCACCGACTTCTTCGGTGAACGTGCCGTGCTCCGCAAGGTCGCCATCCGGCTCGGTGCACCCAACTACCCCGGCGACACCATGGTGTTGACCGGCACCATCGGCACCATCGACGGTACGGCGGCCGAAGTGCGGATCGTCGGCGCCAACAGCCTCGGCAACCACGTCACCGGCACGGTGACGGTGACCCTCCCGGCCCCCCTGCTGCCCCCCACCCTCCCGGAGGCCGGCGCATGAGCCTCCGGCAGAAGGACACCCTCGGCGGCAGTGCGGCCGTCGTCGGCATCGGCGCGACCGAGTTCTCGAAGGACTCCGGCCGCAGTGAACTGACGCTCGCCGTCGAGGCCGTGCGTGCCGCGCTCGACGATGCCGGTCTCTCCCCCGCCGACGTCGACGGCATGGTCACCTTCACGATGGACACCAGCCCGGAGGTCACCGTCGCCCAGGCCGCGGGCATCGGCGAGCTGTCCTTCTTCTCCCGTATCCACTACGGCGGAGGCGCGGCATGCGCCACCGTGCAGCAGGCGGCACTGGCCGTCGCCGCCGGGATCGCCGATGTCGTCGTCTGCTACCGCGCGTTCAACGAGCGCTCCGGGCGGCGTTTCGGTTCCGGAGTGCAGCACAGGGAGCCGTCGGCGGAGGGGGCCGCCCTGGGCTGGAACCTCCCTTTCGGGCTGCTCACTCCCGCCTCCTGGGTGGCGATGGCCGCGCAGCGCTATCTGCACGCGTACGGGCTGACCCCGGAGGCGTTCGGGCAGGTCGCGGTCGCCGGCCGGCGGTACGCGGCAACGAATCCCGCCGCGTACTTCCACGGCCGCCCGATCACCCTGGACGACCATGCCGCGTCCCGGTGGATCGTCGAGCCGCTGCGGTTGCTGGACTGCTGCCAGGAGACCGACGGCGGCCAGGCGCTCGTCGTGACCAGCGTCGAGCGGGCCCGTGATCTGCCTCAGCCGCCTGCGGTGATCCTCGCCGCCGCGCAGGGGGCGGGCAGGGCCCAGGAGCAGATGACCAGTTTCTACCGCGACGACCTCACCGGCCTGCCCGAGATGGGCGTCGTCGCCCGACAGCTGTGGCGGACCTCCGGTCTCGGCCCGGGCGACATCGACGTGGGGATCGTCTACGACCACTTCACGCCGTTCGTGCTGATGCAGCTGGAGGAGTTCGGTTTCTGCAAGCCGGGTGAGGGGGCCGATTTCGTGGCCGCGGACCTGCTTCCTCTGAACACCCATGGAGGACAGCTGGGAGAGGCGTATCTGCACGGGATGAACGGCATCGCCGAGGCGGTCAGACAACTGCGCGGCACGTCGGTGAACCAGGTACCGGGCGCGGCCGGCACCCTGGTGACGGCGGGCACCGGCGTCCCCACCTCGGGCCTGGTCCTCGGGGCCGACAACGCATAGCCCCTGAGGGTGCCCTCCACCTTCAGGAGGTGGGGCCCGCGCCGCCCCTACAACCTGAGGGGGACACGGCTTCGGGACCTGGGGCCGATCCGCGACGGCAGGGTGCGCTCCTAGCGTGGAGTCATGACCACGCCAGTCTGTACGAGCGCTTCCAAGGCCGCCGCGCCGGTGCCGTCGTACACGCCGTACACGCCGTACACGCCGTACACGCCGTACACATCGTTCTCGTCGTACGTACGGGCGCGGGGGCCCGTGCTGCTGCGCACCGCGCGGTCACTGACCTCGAACCCGAGCGATGCCGAGGATCTGCTGCAGACGGCGCTCACCAAGACGTATGTCGCCTGGGAGCGGATCGAGGACCACCGAGCGCTCGACGGTTATGTGCGCCGCGCTCTGCTGAACACGCGTACGTCGCAGTGGCGCAAGCGCAAGGTGGACGAGTTCGCCTGTGACGAGCTGCCGGAACCGGAGACCGTCCCGGCGGCCGACCCGGCCGAGCAGCAGGTCCTGCGCGACGCGATGTGGCGCGCGGTGATGAAGCTGCCGGACCGCCAGCGGGCGATGGTGGTGCTCCGCTACTACGAGGACCTGAGCGAAGCCCAGACGGCCGAAGTGCTCGGCGTCTCGATCGGAACGGTCAAGAGCGCCGTTTCCCGTGCGCTCGGCAAGCTTCGCGAGGACCCGGGGCTCTCCCCGGTTCGCTGATGCGCTGTTTCCAGCCACCCGGCGGGGCCGCCGACGCGCTCCTCTGTGCGCTGTTGTGCGGCATTGCGCGGTGATGCGCAAGGAATTCCTTACCCCTGGGTAGTGACATACCGCGTGGTATGTGCGCAGAATCTTCCCACCTTTTCTGCCACGTAGCGCTAGCGCCCACCGGGAGGACGCCGTGCTGAGCACCATGCAGGACGTACCGCTGACTGTGACCCGCATCCTCCAGCATGGGATGACGATCCACGGCACATCTCAGATCACCACCTGGACGGGGGAGCCCGAGCCGCAGCGCCGCAGCTTCGCAGAGGTCGGCAGGCGGGCGACCCAGCTGGCCAACGCCCTGCGCGACGAGCTCGGCATCGACGGCGACCAGAGGGTCGCCACCCTGATGTGGAACAACGCCGAGCACGTCGAGGCGTACTTCGCGATCCCCTCCATGGGCGCCGTCCTCCACACGCTGAACCTCCGTCTGCCCGCGGAGCAGCTCGTCTGGATCGTCAACCACGCCGCCGACCGGGCCGTGATCGTCAACGGCTCCCTGCTGCCCCTGATCGCCCCGCTGCTGCCGCACCTGCCGACGATCGAGCACATCGTCGTCTCCGGCCCCGGCGACCGCTCCCTCCTCGCCGACACCGAGGCGCAGGTCCACGAATACGAGGAGCTGCTAGCCGGCCGCCCGACCACCTTCGACTGGCCGGAACTGGACGAGCGCAGCGCCGCGGCCATGTGCTACACCTCCGGCACGACCGGCGACCCCAAGGGCGTCGTCTACTCCCACCGCTCGATCTACCTGCACTCCATGCAGGTCAACATGGCGGAGTCGATGGGGCTGACCGACAAGGACACCACGCTCGTGGTCGTCCCCCAGTTCCATGTGAACGCCTGGGGCCTGCCGCACGCCACGTTCATGACCGGCATCAACATGCTGATGCCCGACCGTTTCCTGCAGCCGGCTCCGCTCGCCGAGATGATCGAGCGGGAGAAGCCCCAGCACGCCGCGGCGGTCCCCACCATCTGGCAGGGGCTGCTCGCCGAGGTCACCGCCAACCCCCGCGACCTGTCCTCCATGCAGCAGGTCACCATCGGCGGCGCCGCCTGCCCGCCGTCCCTCATGGAGGCGTACGACAAGCTCGGCGTGCGGCTCTGCCACGCCTGGGGCATGACGGAGACCTCGCCGCTCGGCACGATGGCCCACCCGCCCGCCGGGCTGAGCGCCGAGGAGGAGTGGCCGTACCGCATCACGCAGGGCCGCTTCCCGACCGGCGTCGAGGCCCGCCTGGTCGGCCCCGGCGGGGAGCCCCTGCCCTGGGACGGCGAGTCGGCCGGTGAGCTGGAGGTGCGCGGCAACTGGATCGCCGGTTCCTACTACGGCGGTGCGGGCGGCGAGGACTTCCGGCCGGAGGACAAGTTCAGCGAGGACGGCTGGCTGAAGACCGGCGACGTCGGCGTGATCAGCACCGATGGCTACCTGACCCTGACCGACCGCGCCAAGGACGTCATCAAGTCGGGCGGCGAGTGGATCTCCAGCGTCGAGCTGGAGAACGCGCTGATGGCCCATCCCGAGGTCGCGGAGGCCGCCGTCGTCGCCGTACCTGACGAGAAGTGGGGCGAGCGTCCGCTGGCGACGGTCGTCCTCAAGGAGGGGGCGACCGCGGACTACGACACGCTGAAGGCGTTCCTGGCCCTGAAGATCGCCAAGTGGCAGCTGCCGGAGCGCTGGGCGATGATCCCGGCGGTGCCGAAGACGAGCGTCGGCAAGTTCGACAAGAAGGTCATCCGCAGGCAGTACGCGGATGGCGAGCTGGACGTCACCCAGCTGTAGCAGCGGTAGGGGTACGCGAGGGCCGGCGGTCGTCACCGCCGGCCCCTTTCGCGTCAGTTGGTGATGCTCAGTCGGTGAAGAACCCGGCTGGTGCCGATCTTCGCCTGGTGCAGCTCTTAGTTGGTGCCGATCTTCGCCAGCAGGTCGACGATCCGCGCCTGCACCTCGTTGCTGGTGGAGCGCTCCGCGAGGAAGAGCACCGTCTCCCCCGACGACAGCCGCGGCAGCTCGGCCTGGTCGAGGCCGGCCGATGTGTAGACGACCAGCGGCGTGTGGTTCAACTGGCCGTTCGCGCGCAGCCAGTCGATGATCCCGGCGCGGCGGCGGCGTACCTGCATCAGGTCCATCACCACCAGGTTGGGCCGCATCTGGGTCGCGAGCGTGACCGCGTCCGCGTCCGCCCCCGCCCGCGCGACCTGCATGCCGCGCCGTTCCAGGGTGGACGTCAGCGCGAGGGCGATCTCCTCGTGCTCCTCGATCAGCAGTACGCGCGACGGGTGCTGCTCGCTGTCCCGCGGGGCCAGCGCCTTGAGCAGCACGGCCGGGTCGGCGCCGTACGCGGCCTCGCGTGTGGCCTGGCCGAGCCCCGCCGTCACCAGCACCGGCACCTCGGCGGCCACGGCGGCCTGGCGCAGTGACTGCAGCGCGGTCCGGGTGATCGGACCGGTGAGCGGGTCCACGAACAGCGCGGCCGGGAACGCGGCGATCTGCGCGTCGACCTCTTCGCGCGAGTGCACGACGACCGGGCGGTAGCCGCGGTCGCTGAGAGCCTGTTGCGTGGAGACATCGGGGGCGGGCCACACCAGCAGCCGCCGCGGGTTGTCGAGCGGCTCCGGGGGCAGCTCGTCGTCGACGGGCTGCGGCAGCGGCCGGTTCGCGACCTCGACCGCACCACCGGGACCGTCCAACGGCTGGGGTCCCTCCGCGCCCTCGTCCGGCGCCCCTATGGCGTAGGCCCTGCCCTCGGCGCGGCTGTCCGTCCGGTCGGCGGGGAGCCGGGGCCCGTTCTGCTGCGCGGGCGCCGGTGTCGCCGGAACCGGAACGGGTGCCGCCGTCGGCTGCGGGTGCGGACGGGCGGCGGCCTCGGGGAACGCGCCGTCCGGACGTGTGGCCAGCTTGCGGCGACGGCCGGAGCCGAGGGTCTGGTTCTGCTGCTGGGTGAGGTGCTGCGCGAACGGCACGCCCTGACCGAGCGTGCGCACGCTGAACGCCCGCCCCTGAGTGGAGTCCTCGGGTACCGGTTCCTCCGCCGGCAGCGGCTGCGCGGCCGGCGGCCGGACGGGCTCCGCCGAGGGCAGTGCCCGGTTCTCGGGCGCCTCCTCCTGCTCCTGCGGCTGCGGCTGTGCGGGGGCAGGGACCTGGGCGGCCGCCGATGCGTCTGCCGGCTGCGCCTGGGCCTGGGCCGGTGCCTGTTCCTGGGCCGGTGCCGCAGGCGGCAAAGGCACCGACACGGAACCGGTGTCCTGGACCCGCACGGAGCCGGTGTCCTGGGCGCGCCCCGGCGCGGCGGTGTCCCCGCCGGTCACGCCCACAGCGCCCTGCCCGCCGCCCGAGGTGCCGTCCTGTACGCGGTCGGCCCGACCGGTCGCCGCCGGACCTGCGGGACCCACGGGAGCTGCCGGACCCACGGGAGCTGCCGGACCTGCGGGAACTACGGGAGCTGCGGGAACTGCCGGACCTGCGGGAACTGCCGGGCCAGGTCCTGACGGACCCGCCAGGACCTGGCCGGCGCCGGTCGATTGCTGTGGCAACGGCTGTTCGCCCTTGCGCGCACGCCTGCGTCCCGTGGGCGCGGGGTGCTGCTGCGGCGGGGTGTGGTGCTGCGTGCCCGGTGCCGTGGTCACGGCGTCGTGCTGCTCCACCGTGGAGGTGCCCGCGGCGGGCACCCGGTCGGCCTCGGCCGGCGGCAGCGCGAAAGCGGTGCGCGCTCCGCTCTCGGGCTCGGCCGGTGCGGCAGCCAGCGCACGCCTCGCGCGCCGACCGGCCGGCTGAGCCGACTGCTGAGCCGCCGCCTGTGGTGGCTGCTGCGGGTCGGCCGGCGCGGCGGCGAGTTCGGGCCGGCCGCTTTCGACGGCCCGCCGCGCGCGCCGTCCCGAGGGGACGGACTGGAGGCCCTGCGCGTCGACCGGCACTCCCTGCGGCGGCACGGTCTCGCCGCGGGCCGCGCGTCCGCCCGCACCCTCGGCGGCGGTCACCACAGCGCCCTCGGCGGGCCGGAGGGCGGCTGCGGCGTTCTCCACGGGGCTGGGGCGACCGCGTCGGCGACCGGTCCCGCCGCTGCTGCCCGCGCCCTCGCTGGTGTCCTGCGCGGGGATGAGATCGGCGTCCGGGTGCGTCGCCCGGCGCCGTCCGGTCGGCTGCGCGGCCACCGGGTCCTCCATGGCCACGGGGCTCTCCAGGAAAGCGTCCGTGGAGGAGCGACGCGCCCGCCGCCGCCCGCCGCCCCCGGACGTCACGGGAGCCGGGTCGGTCTTGGGGGCGGGGTCGGACGACTGCTGTGCGGGCAGCGCGGCCGTCTGACCGGAGACCGGAGCGGACGGGACCGTCCCGGCGCCCTCGCCGAGCGGCACCTCGAGCACGTACGCGCTGCCGCTCATCCCCGGCACCTCGTGCGTCTGCAGCACACCCCCGTGCGCCCGTACGATCCCGCGCACGATCGGCTCGTGCACCGGATCGCCCCCGGCGAACGGCCCGCGCACCTCGATCCGTACGACATCGCCGCGCTGCGCCGCCGCGACCACGACCGTCGAGTCCACATACCCGCCGCCGGGCACCAGCCTGGCCTTGCCGGTGGAGTCGACCCCCGCCACGTCCGCGACCAGGTGAGCGAGCGCCGTCGCCAGCCGTGGCCCGTCCACCTCGGCCTCTATCGGCGGAGCGTGCACCGCGAACTGCGCACGCCCGGGGCCGATCAGTTCGACTGCGCCGTCGACTCCCGCCGCCACGACCGCGTCGAGAAGAACATTGGACTTCGTCAGCTGCTCCACGCCCGTGTCGAGCCGCTGATAGCCGAGAACATTGTCGACAAGTGTGGTCATCCGGGCATAACCGGCAGCAAGATGGTGCAGGATCTGGTTCGCCTCGGGCCACAGCTGCCCGGCCGGGTCCGCGGCCAGCGCGGCCAGTTCGGTGCGCAGCTCCTCCAGCGGACCGCGCAGCGACTCCCCGAGCACCGCGGTCAGCTGGCCGTGCCGGGCGGCGAGCTCCTCGTACCGCTCGGTGCCCGCCTCCAGCTCGGACGCGTAGCGCTCGGCCTTGTCTGCCAGTTCCGCCTCGTACCGCTCGCTCGCGTCGGCGAGCTCCGCGGTGAGCCGCTCCGTCGTCTCCGCCAGCTCCGCGGCGTGCTTTTCCGCCTGCTCCTCGTAGGGCCGCCGGTCGGTGAACGTCATCACCGCTCCGACCAGCTGGTCCCCGTCGCGCACCGGTGCGGTGGTCAGGTCGACGGCGACCTTGTCGCCGCTCTTCGTCCAGAGCACCTGGCTCCGCACCCGGTGCTTGCGCCCCGACTTGAGGGTGTCGGCGAGCGGCGACTCCGCGTACGGGAAGGGCTCGCCGTCGGCACGCGAGTGCAGGATCAGCGGGTGCAGTTCCTGGCCGCCCAGGTCGCTGGCGCGGAAGCCGAGGATCTGCGACGCGGCCGGGTTGACGAGCACGACCCGCCCGTCGGTGTCCGTGCCCACCACGCCTTCCGACGCGGCCCGAAGGATCATCTCGGTCTGCCGCTGCGAACGCGCCAGCTCCGCCTCGGTGTCCACGGTCCCCGACAGATCCCGGACCACCAGCATCAGCAGCTCGTCGCCGGTGTACGCGTTGTACGAGTCGTAGGCCTCGCGTCCGTCCTCGAGGCTCGCGCTGGTCACCTCGACCGGGAACTCGCTGCCGTCCGTACGCCGGGCGATCATGCGGGCCGGCTTGGTGCGGCCGCGCTCGTCGGCGGCGTCGGGGCGGCGCATGGAGCCGGGGATGAGCCGGGAGTCGAACTCGGGCAACAGGTCGAGCAGCCCCCGCCCGACGAGCGCGGTGCCCGGCGCCTCGAACAATTCGAGCGCGATGGTGTTCGCGTTGATGACCGTACCGTTGGCATTGACGAGGACGAGCCCGTCCGGGAGGGCGTCGAGTATGGCTGCGAGGCGAGCAGCGCCTCGGGATGGCCTGCTGCTCACGACGACGGTTCCTCCCTGACCTACTGCGTATTGCGGACGGCCGGTCCCATCTTGCCTCTCGAGCCTCGGCCTGTCACTGAGGGAGTCTAAGGGCAGCGGATGGGGCTCAGGCAGCGGATGAGGGGGAGCTCTCACCAAGGTTGTGTGCACATGGCGTACGCCGTCGGCCTATGACCTGGTGTTCGGCAGTACCGGCTCGAGTGTGTGCCATCGCGAGATCTCACACCCGTTCGACCGGTCGAAGGTGGCGTCGATCTGCCGGCCCCGCCACGTACCGGTGATCCGGGCGGTGGCCGGCCCGCCGAACTGCTGGGTGCACATCTGGTCCTGTGGCACCGGAGCGAACGGGTCCCGCTCCTGCTGCGCGAGCTCCTCGAGGCGTTTGCAGGCCGACTCGGCCGACGGATGCGTCCCGCCGGCCGGCCCGCACTGCAGCTCGTATCTGCCTTCCGTCCGGGTGTTCCCGGTCTGGGAGACGGTTACCGACAGGCGGTCGGGCTGCTCCATCAGCGGCAGGGGCAGTGGCGAGGCGGCCGCCCCCGTGGCGGGGACGGCCGCGGCCAGCGCGGCAACGGACGCGATTGTGGTGAGAATGAGGCGGCGCAGCATGGGGGCTCCTGAAGAGTCATGGGTCCGGTCGGGAGCCGCGACGGGCCCCGGCATGTCTAACGCTCCGCACGCCACGGCGTTGCGCAACCCGAAGCGCTTTGCTCTGCGGGCCAAAGGGCTAGTACCGTGGACGGCGATTGGTGACAGGCCACTCGGCTGTGTCATCATTTGCACGCACCACTCGCGCCCGCGCGGGTGTGCTGGAGGCGTCGCCTAGTCCGGTCTATGGCGCCGCACTGCTAATGCGGTTTGGGTCTTAAAGCCCATCGAGGGTTCAAATCCCTCCGCCTCCGCAGTTGATCACCGAAGCCCCGGCCACACGGCCGGGGCTTCGGTCGTTCCACGGGTGCGCCGCAGAGCCCTGTTTCGGGCGTTTGTCCAGGTCAGAGCTGGTGTGGCTAAAGGATTTCGCGTGGCGGCGCCGGTCATGTAATGTTGTTCCCGCAACGCCGACCGGGCAGAAAAGCCCGGGAAGCAAGGCACTCGTAGCTTAACGGATAGAGCATCTGACTACGGATCAGAAGGTTGCAGGTTCGAATCCTGCCGAGTGCACAGCAGGCGAGAGGCCCCCGGAGATGATCCGGGGGCCTCTCGCGTTGGGGCGTACAGCAGCGAAGTACAGCAACCGCGCCGACTGCTGTCAGCCGGTGCCGCCCATCGCGTCGGACAGCTTGCCGATCGCGGCCCGTACGGCTTCATCGCTTGCTTCGGCGTAGACCTCCATCGTCATGGCGATCTGCGAGTGCCGCAGGATGCGCTGTGCCACCTTCGGGTGGACCTTGAGGGCGACCAGGAGCGAACTGCACGTGTGCCGGGTGTTGCGGAGCGGGATGGCCCGCAGACCGGCGCGGCGAGCCCGAAGGGCGAACATGCGGGTGAGGTTGCCCGGCTCGATCGGGGTGCCGTACTTCGTGGTGAAGATCAGGCCGTGAGTGTCCTGCCAGAGCTCACCGGCAGCCTTCCGGTCGCCGAGCTGCTGGGCGCGGCGCATCCGTAGGGCCTTGAGGCAGAGTGCCGGCAGGGGCAGGAAATCGTCGGAGTCCTCAGTCTTGGTCTCGCGGTGGAGGATCTGACGCCCGGCGCGCTGGATCTGGTGGTCGACGTACAGCTCCCCTGTTTCGAAGTCGACGGACTTCCACGTCAGGCCCAACACCTCCCCGCGGCGCAGCCCGAGGCAGAGCACGAGCACCCAGGCCGCGAAGAGGTGGTCATCGCGGGCGGCGGCGTCGGTGAGGAACTGGCCCGCCTCGGCGACCGACCAGGGCTTGACCCGGCGGCGGCGAGGCTTGGGCACCTTCACGAGCGAGGCGACGTTCTTGCTGATCTCCTCCTCGGCGACCGCATGAGTAAGCGCGGCCCGCAGCGCGTCGCGGGATCCCTGGATCACTCGCCGGGACGGGTACGACTCGCAGCAGTCCCCGACCGCGCAGCACTTGCGGCGGTTGGGTTCCCGCTTCGCGTCCTTGTCCTGGGCGCAGCACTGGCAGACGGTCGCCAGCTTGGTCAGCCACTCGCGCACGTCCCGGACGGTCAGCTTGTCGAGCCGCTTCGCACCGAGGTACGGGCCGATGTAGAGCCGTACGTATCCCTCGTACGAGACGTACGACAGCGGGGCGAGGTTGGGATTCACGATCGAGTCCAGCCAGTAGGCGAGGAAAGCGGCGAGCGTCCGGTGCGCGGTCTGCACCGGGCCCTTCTTCGCTTCGGCGTGGAGCTTGAGCCACTTGTCGTGGACCTCCTCGCGGGTCTTGCCGTAGGCGTACTTCCGGGCCCGCTTGCCCTCCGGCTTGGTGACCCAGACGTAGGCCGCGTAGCCGTTCTTGTACGGGTAGATGGAGCCCTCACCGTTGCCGCGCTTGCCGCTCATGCCGCCCACCCTTCGGCGTCGGTGGTGACGCGCTCGACGTACTCGTCCACCCACGTAGGGAGGATGCGGCGGTTGCGGCCGACCTTCACGGAGCGGATCTCCCCCGTGAGCACGAGCATCTTGGTCTTGGAGAGGCCGAAGCCGAGCATGTCGGCGACCTCTGCGGTGGTGTGCCACTTCCGCTCGATCACGGTGGTGGTCATACGGTGACTCCTTCCAGGGCGAGTTGGTCTTGCAGGGCTTCGCGGGCGGTTTCGCGGTTGAGTTGGATGTCTCGGGCGATGGAGGCGGCGAGGGCGGCTTCACCGGGGGTGTGGCCGTGTCCGGCGTACTCCCAGGAGGCGAGGACGAGGACGGTGTCCGGGTCGCCGAGGGCGTCGTGGTCCTGGGCGGCGCGGTAGTCGGCGCGGATCTGCCGGAGGGCGCCGAGGGTGGTGGAGTAGCGGCGGGATTTGGTGGAGAAGTGGCCGCGGAAGCCGAGCATGTGAGCCCAGGCACCCAGCTTCCGATCCGGGTAGAGCGGGGCGAGATCGAGGCATGCCTCGATGAGGCGGCGCGGGTGGTCGGGCACGTCCAGGAGGTCGAGCACTTCCCGGTTCCCGATCCGGCGGTCGAGGCTGCCGGTCGACTCGGCCGCCTTGGTGGCGTACTTGGCGACGTAGGAGGCCACCGCCTGCTCAGTGATGTCGGAGCCGTCGCCGAACGCCTTGACGGGTCGGATGTCGAGCTGGGTGCCCCAGCGGAAAGGCCGGCGGGGCTGGTCCCCGGCGGCCGGGACGGTGATCGAGGTGTAGGAGTGGGCGACGGCAGCGCGGATGGAGTCGTCGAGCAGCTGCACCGTGGCCCAGGACGGCGGCGGCGAGTCGGGGCCGTCCGGTCCGTCGAGGCGGATCACGGCGTGGAAGTGGATGGCGCCGCGCTTCTGGAACTCGGCGACCTTGCCGTAGGAGAGGCGCAGCACGTCTTTGAGTTCGCGTTGGGTGAGTCCGGCGCGGGCGGCGATCTCGCGGCGCAGGCGGGTGGTGAAGCGCTGCCAGAGCTGTCCGGCGTGGTTGTTGAACAGGACCGTGCCTGCGTAGTCGTAGGTGGCCGGGTCGAGGGCGGTGCCCAGGGCGGGGTCGTCCTCGGGGTGGCGGGTGCCGCAGCGGCAGACGCCACGGTCGGGCCGGTTGTGGACCGGGCCGAAGGAGGGGGCGGTGAGGGTGGCGAAGACGCGCGGGTGGTCGCGGACGGTGGCGGGGATGTCTTTGGACTCGTCGCCCGCGAGGCCCGCGCGGATGAGGTGGTAGGTGTCTCCTGCGTAGGTGTAGGCGCAGGCGGGGCAGCGGGAGGCGCGGCGGTTGCCGCAGGCGACGCGGAGCCGTCCGTCCGGCTCGGTGTCGGTGGAGTAGCGGCGCAGCGTCTCGCCGGTGGTCTTGTCCTTGGCGAGGGTCCAGCCGGTGAGGTGGATCGGGTCGGAGCAGCCGCCGGTGCGGTGGATCTGGTCTTTCCAGCGGTCGAAGCCGGGGGACCCGGCCACCCGGAGGACATCGTCCAGGGTGGCCGGGTCCAGGCCCGCCGCAGTGGCGGTGTCGTTCACGCGCTCTCCTCGTCAAGGTCCGGCAGGGCATCGAGTTCGCGGGCGGCCTGGTCGGCGGCGGCGGAGATGGCGCGCAGGATGTCGGCGGTGCCGGCGGGGGCGATGAGCGCGACGTCGACGGGGCCGCCGCCGATGCGGAGGCTCACGAATTCGTGGTCCGCGAAGACGACGACCCGCGTGCGGGTGTCGGTGGTCAGGTGCGCGGTGACGGTGATGTCTTTCATGCCCGGCCCCCGACCAGCTGGGCGGCGCGAACGGGGCGGGTGCCGGTGCCGTGGCAGGCCGGGCAGTGGACGGTGATGGTGCGCAGGTTGCCGTGGCGGTCGCGGCCGCCGAGGGTGACGCGGACAGTGGGGAAGCCGTCGCAGTTCGAGCAGACCCGCGCGGGCGTGGTGGTGGGCTGGGCCATGATGGGTGTCCCTTCTTGTCCTTTGCGATGGGTTGGGGCACGGCTCCCGGGGCGGGCAAGACTTGGCGGTTGAGACCACCCCGGGGGCCGGTCAGCGGCGCTTGCGCTCGGAGGCGATCAGCGAGCGGACGACGAGCGCGCACACAGCGACCGAGGCCGCGGTGACGGCGACCGCCAGGAGCATCGAGACCAGGACCGCGCCGACGACCAGGACGACGGCGGTGCCGCCACCGACGAGGGCGAGCGCGGTGCCGGGGGTGAGCTGGACCGTGGGCCGGGCCGGTGCCGCCGGGGCGACGGGGACCGGGGCGGGGGTGTGCTGGACGATGGCGGTCGGCTCGACGGCGGGCGGGGTGACGATGCCGGTCGGGGTCGGCATGGTCGGGATCTTCGGTCGGAACATGGGTGCTTCTCCTTTCTGCGGTGGGCTACTTGCTGATGGCGGTGTCGATGACGGGGGCCAGGAGGCTGTCGGCGAGGAGGAAGCCGCCGAGGAGGAGCACGGCGACGAGCCACCAGGGCGGGCGGATGAGCTTGATGCCGAGGGCGCCGACGACGATCAGGGCGAGCCAGAGCGGAACGTCCATGGCGGTGTTCTCCCGTTCAGTTGGTGATGCGGCAGCGGTGGGTGCGGGCGGCGAGCTGGGCGGCCGAGGAGCTGGAGAAGTCGGCGGACCAGCCGCAGCGGTCGGCGGTGCAGACGGCGGCGTGCTTGGTGCGGCCGTGCCGGTCGCGGTGGGTGCCGATCTGTACGGGGCCGATCTGCATCACGGAGTGGAAGTGATCGCGGGCGGGCATCACGGTGTCCTTTCTGGTCAGGCGAGTTGGGCGGCGATGGCGTCGGCCATCGGGGCCGGGACGCCGAGGCGGGCGCGCAGGGTGTCGGTGCCGATCGGTGTGCCGGTCCGGGCGTGGTGGTCGTCGGCGACCTTGCGGGCGTGGTCGACCAACGCGGCCGGGACCGGCGGAGTCGGGACGGGCTCGGCTGCTGAGGGCAGGGCCGGGGCGGGCTCCGGCTCGGCGACGGGAACCGGCTCGGGAGCGGGCTCCGGCTCGGCCGGCACAACCTCGACCGGCTCCGACGTCGACTCAGGGTCGGTCGCGGCGGGTGAGTGGGCGAGGAGGGTGCCGCCGAGGAAGGCGAGCGCGGGCCATCCGGCGATGCCGAAGCGCAGCCAGGCGGGCGGGTGCTGGAGGTCGAGGAATCCGGCGGTGGCGACGTTCGCACCGAGGGATGCGACCAGGGCGATCAGGAACCAGCACCAGGCGAGCCGGGACGGGCCGTCGTTGCGCAGTCGACGCCAGGCGGCGACCAGGAGCAGGTCGACCGAGACGGGGTAGGCCCATGCCTTCCAGCCGGTCTGCCCGGCAGCGGCGGCGAGGTCGTGCAGGTGGGCAAAGGACAGCGCCCCGGCAATCACGGCTTGCACCAGAACGGCGTCGACGCGCAGCTTGCGGGTCATGTCTTCACCTCCTTTGCAGGGCGTTTTGGGCATGGCGGGGGTAGGGAGCTGGCGCGAGACGGTCACGCCGACCGGGATGCGGGGACGGGTCAGGCGGAGGCGGGTGCCTCGGCCTGGGCCGGGATCTTGACGAGCGAGACCGTGAGCGGCAGCTCGGGCCGGAAGGCGGCGAGGCCGGGCAGCTCGGGGGTGTGGTGGGCGTGCCGGTTGCAGGCGTTGACGGCCTCGCGCATCGAGGTGTGCGGGGTGCGGATGCGGGCCCAGCCGCCGGTCGAGTCGCCGGTGACGGCGAGGCCGGGGGTGTCGGTCGGGATGGAGATGGCGGCCAGGACGGCGTCGGGGGCGATGTCGCCGAAGGCCATGTTCGCGGAGGTTTCGTCGTTGACGCGGTGGGCGGTGCGGGCGGTGAGCTGGGCGCGGAGCATGGTGATGCCCTTGCCGAGTTCGGAGCCGAAGCGCTGCCCGCAGATCTCCAGATAGATGCCGGCGGCGCGGCCGAGCTGGGCGAGGCGGGCGAGCGCGGTGATGATCCGGTCCCGGCGCTTCTCCTCTTCCTTCGTGGCGAACAGGGCGAGTTCGGCGACCTCGTCCACGAGTAGGACGATCGGGGTCGGGCGCAGATGGGCCGGGAGGTCCCAGATGTCGGCGGCGATCTCTGCGTCGGGGATGTCGGCGGTGATGCGCTGGTCGGCGCGGATCAGCTGGTAGACGCCCTCCATGTGCGTAACGAGCGCGTCGAGGAGGTCAGCGGCGGTGTCGGGGTTGTCGGCCAGCGCGGAGAACCGGCGGGCCAGCGGGAACAGCTCCACCCCTTGCTTGCAGTCGATGCCGACCAAGGCCACCTTCTCGGCGGCGAGTTCGGCGACCAGGTTGCGCTGGTAGACGGACTTGCCGGACTTCGTTGCCCCGACGGTCAGGGCGTGCGGTGTGGTGCGGTAGTCGCGGTAGTGGACGGCTCCGTCCTCGCGCAGAGCGACGGGGATGCGCATCGGCACGCGGTCGAGCTCGGTGGGCATCTGCACCTTGGCCAGGACGTCGTAGCCAGTCATCCGCAGCTCGACCACACCCGAGCGGATCTCACGTGAAGTGACGCCGTACATGGCGAACGAGTGCCGAAGCCGGTCGCACGAGGCGGCCACGTCGAAGGCGTCCTGTCCGGGCCGAAGCCCCAGCCGTAGGACCAGCCCGGTGCGGGTCGGGCGGATCCGCAGGATGCGCGGCGCACGCGACTCGGGAGCCGGGCGGTTGGCCATCCGGGCGATGGCGAGCCGCCAGCGGGGCGGCGGGACGGTCAGCCCGCACGCTTCCATGACCGAGCCGTAGCGGACCAGGACCCGCAGCACGGCCAGGGCGACTCCGAAGGTCAGCCAGTACCAGGCGGGGCGCCGCCACCGCAAGAGACCCGCGACGGCGACGACCACCAGCAGAGCGACCGTGAAGCCGGTCATGATCAGGCCGCCTTCGGCTTCGCGGCGGACTCGACCAGCGACGTGACGGCGACCGCGCGGAAGGCGATGCCGTGACGGCCATCCCGCTCCCACGGCCGGGCGACCAGGCCGGTCAGCGCGACCGGGGTGCCCATCGTCAGGTCACCGGAGATGCCAGTCTTCGGAACCGTCACGGGCAGGAGTTCCACGGTGTCGTTGGCCGCGAACATCACGTTCACAGTCATCAGCGTCGTCCCGGTCTCGGCGTCGACGGCGATTTCACCGGTACGGCGGTCCTTGACCTTGGGCTGCGGGGGCTGAGCCGCCATGACGGAGGCGGCGGAGGTGTCGACGGGGATCTGACGCACAGAGATCACTCCTCTAGAGGTGCTGGACTCCGTCACTCATGTACATGAGTGACATGAAGAAGAGTGCATGACTCCTGTATATGAGTCAACCCGCCAGGGCGAAGAAGTCCCGGCGGGTTGACAAGAGTTGAGCGTGCGTCAGTCGGCGGCGGGGATGCGGTACTCGAAAACGAACTGGTCAGCGGCCATGAGGGTGTCGCAGACCTCCACCACCCGCCCAGCTTCGGTGACGGCATTGCGGAGCAGGTGAACGACGGGTGCGCCGGGGCTCAGCGCCAGTTCGGATGCCTCAGCCTTGGCGGCCGGGCGTGCAGTCAGTGTCTCGACGAACTCGGCGAAGACGTGGCCGTCGTCCTCCAGGCGGGCATAGATGCCGCCGGGGCCGGGATTCTCCGCGAACAGTTCGGGGATGTCCTTGACCACGTCCCACGGCAGGTACGAGGTGGCTGTCTCCACGGGGACGCCGTTGCGGAAATAGAGCCGCCTACGGGCGAGGACCTGGGTGCCGGCGGAGACGCCGAGCCGGTCGGCGATGTCCTCCGGGGCCTCCATCGGGCCGATGTACAGAACGCTGACTTTGGCCGTGGCGCCGGACTGGGCCGACTCGGCGAGATACGCGGCCTTGCCGCCGCGGCGGTGCGAGGCGCGGAACCGGTCCGAGGAGCGCAGCCGCACGGGCGGCCGGTCCTTCACGATCGAGCCCTTGCCGTGCCGGGTGTCGACGAGCCCGCTCGCCCGGACCTCCACCATCGCCTTGCGGATGGTGCCGCCGGAAACGCCGTAGCGCTCCACCAGCTCGGATTCACTCGGCACCAGGTCACCAGGCTTGAGGACGCCCGCCCGGATCTGCTGAATGATCTCGTCGGCGATCTGAACGTACCGAGGTACGGCCCTCCCACCTCCTACGGCTGTTCCCATAGTCCTTCTCACTCTCCTATGCTCCTGTACATGAGTAACAGCGCCCGAGAGACCCAGTCAACGCCACTGCACTCCGTGTCCGTAGCGGGAGCAGTGGTGCGCGAGGACGGGCGACTCCTGGCGATCCGCCGAGCCGACAACGGAACGTGGGAGCTCCCAGGCGGCGTGCTCGAGCTCACCGAGGCCCCCGAAGACGGCGTAGCCCGCGAAGTCTGGGAAGAGACCGGCATCCGAGTCGAGGTCGACGAGCTCACCGGGGTCTACAAGAACACGACGCGCGGCATCGTCGCCCTGGTCTTCCGGTGCAAACCGTCCGGCGGCGTCGAGCGAACCTCCGCCGAGTCGACCGCGGTTGACTGGCTCACGCCCGAAGAGGTCCGCGAGCGGATGGCCGAGGTCTACGCGGTGCGCCTGCTCGATGCACTGGACGGAGCAGGCCCTCACGTCAGAAGCCACGATGGTCGGCAGCTCCTGGGTAAGTCGGCATGACTGAGCCCAGCCCGACGGGCTTCAAGCCGCTGGACGAGTGGCGCAACATCTACGACTTCCTGGATCAAGTACGCCTGCGACCAAGCATGTGGGTCCGTAGTGGGTCACTGCTGCACCTTCAGTCGATCCTGTACGGGTACAGCGTTGCCTGCAAGATCCACGGAATGCCGGCGGTGACAGATTTCGATCAGCTCGGGCCGTTCAGCGAGTGGCTCTGGCCTCGCCTCGGCATGCGGCACTCGAGCCTCGGTTGGGAGGTCGAGATTCAACGGGCAGCCGAAACAGCGGGCGTCCCGCCCCTAGACATGTTCTTCAACCTCTTGGACGAGTTCCGCACCGAACGTGACGACGCCGTCCAGGATGCTGCGCGGTAAGAGTTTCTCTACTTCATCAAGGCGGCTCGCTCCGCTCGCCGCGCGCGGCCCCGGCTCCAGCGCCGGGCCCCGACGCTCCTGTCTCCGCCCCGCTCCGGGCCCCGGCTCCGCCGACCGCGCGGCTAGAGCGAGCACACCTGAAGCCGTGGACGGTAGCCCGCTGTGGCTGGGCCCGGTCGGCTCCACGGCTTTACGCAGCCACCATGGGGCGAGCCTCGAAGATCGGGGCCCACATCGGGCCTTAACGGGCAGGTCCACAGACTGCCCGATTTCGCTGACCAGCGTACGGGCCCCGATCTCTCGCCCCATGGCAGCTCCCGCCCAAAGCCGCTCCACCGACCTCAGGTGCGTACGTAGACTCGCGCAGTGATCACAGCCGAGCGAGCCCGAGAGATCGTTAACGCCCATCTCGCACAGATGCAGCCGTATCCTCCGGAAGAGGGCGTGACCGCTGTAGTGATCCAAGTGAAGGAGCACCGCTTCGGGTGGGAGTTCACGTATCAAAGCTCCAGATACGTGCAGACCGGGAACTTTCGAGACATGTGGATCGGGGGCGGGCCCATCGTTGTTGACCGCCGCGACGGCCGCCTGGAGGAACTTGGCGGCAGGCAGTTCGGCGACACGGTGGCTGAGTACCAGCGTGTCTACGACCAAGAGACGTCTACCGACGGAAAGCCCTGACCCGTGCCCGTTACGTGCCCGACAGGGCAGGAGCGAACGGGGAACCACGGGGAATAGGGGTGCCAGCGCCACTCATCCGCAGCTCAGCGCCACCGCAGCTCAGCAGGCATCCGCATACGGCGTCTTCCAAACAAGTGCATCAGACGATGGCCAGCCACTCATGACTCGGTCATTGAGACTCCACCGACCTCTGAGGGTCAGCCGCAGCAGACCCTGGTAGAACACGCGTGTGACCTACAGATTCATTGCGAACATCGCCTACGGGTGGCAGGAGAAGCGGCCGCCGGACATCTACGTCCCGACTGCCGGAGTTGCCGAGTCGGAAGACGAAGTGAGCTTCGCGCTCGAGTTTCAAGGTGGCTTCGAGGAACCAGACGAACAGGACATCCGCAACGGCTGCGACTCATACTGCGTTGTCACTCCCGACCAGAACACCGCGTACGGATGCGTGCGCACGGTGGAGCTGGAAGGGAATGTCCTGCGGGTCACATTCGACCCCGCTTACCTGGAAGACCTTTACTTGGATGACCCGGTAGTTGAGGCAGTCCTGCATGCGCCAGTCGAGGACATTGCTCGCATGACCGAGGCACTCACGCGCATCCTCACCTACGGCCGACCCGACGCGCTCCCGGTCGTGATCGGAGTCTGAATCCGCCGGCCCCACGTGGTCAGCATCTCGCCGGTCCTGTCGGTGAGGACCTCAAGTGTCGGGGTGACGAGCGGCAGCGAGGGATGAGTGTCTAACTGCGTGACAACGCCGACGCACAGCAGCGAACGAGCGCGGACATCAGCGGACCATCAGCGCAGGTGGCAAGCACAGCATCCCGAGTACAGGCACCGGCCCAAGTTGCTTCGGGACGAAGAGGTCGTCCGTACAGCAGCGCAGTACCGCAACCCCAGCAACCGTCCCCATCCGGTAGCGTCCCTCCCGGGCCTCGTAGCGGCCGGTATGACCCTCGCTGACCGATCCGGCTAGAGCTACGGATCAGAAGGTTGCAGGTTCGAATCCTGCCGAGTGCACAGCAGGCGAGAGGCCCCCGGAGATAATCCGGGGGCCTCTCGCGTTGGGGGCGGAAGGGCGGGTCGGGGGAGCAGCGGCCGGAGGTACGGATGGCTTGGCGTTGTGCCGGGATCAGTTGGCCCTCGGGGGCGCGGGTGGGCGTGCTCGTGTGGGAGGGCGGGCGGGTCAGTCCGCTTGTCGCCGGCAAGGAGCTGGG
Source organism: Streptomyces sp. NPDC027962 (assembly GCF_055566095.1). Classification (NCBI taxonomy): domain Bacteria; kingdom Bacillati; phylum Actinomycetota; class Actinomycetes; order Kitasatosporales; family Streptomycetaceae; genus Streptomyces; species Streptomyces sp. NPDC027962. The sequence goes on along the minus strand of NZ_JBVHTA010000002.1, from coordinate 37,098 downwards.
TTTCCGGGTCGAGGGAGCCCGTCGGTGTGTCGGCGCGCGGAGGCATGCGTGTCCCACGGCCGCCGTGGTGCCCGGACGGACGACGCAGGCGCGGTGCCCGGAGTGCGCACGGCTGGACCGGGCCCATTCGGTGGCCGCGGACACGATCGCCGACGATCCCCGCACGTACCGCGTGTATCTGGCCTGGTTCGGGCCGGGGATGGTCAAGGTCGGGATCACCGCGGAGGCGCGCGGGCCGGCGCGGCTGCTGGAGCAGGGGGCGGTGGTCTTCAGCTGGCTGGGCCGCGGCCCGCTGATGGCCGCGCGGCGGACGGAGGAACTCCTGCGTGCGGCTCTCGGGGTGCCGGACCGGATCCCGTACGCCGACAAGCGGGCGGTACGGGCCGCGTTGCCGGGCCCGGCCGAGCGGGTCGCGGAGATCGAGGGGCTGCACAGGCGGGCGCTGGCGTTGAACGGGTGGGCGGAGTCGTTGGAGCGGATCGGGTTCGAGGCGGTCGACCATGCCGGGGTGTTCGGGCTCGACGGGCTGCCGGCTGCGACCGGCGTGGTGCGCGAACTGGTGGACGGCGGGGTGGTCGCGGGCCGGCTCCTCGCAGCCGCCGGGCCGGACCTGCATCTGGGGAGCTTCGGGGGGCAGGTCGTCGTCGTGGACACGAGGCTGATGACCGGCTGGGGACTGGTCGGGGCGGACCCCGGGGCCGGGATCAGTGTGCCTGTCGCCGAGGTGGGGGCGGGGGACCCGGGCGTGCAGGACGGTCTGTTCTGATGCGGGCGGACGGGATACAGAGGGGGGAACGGGCACGGGTGGAGGGAGAACGGCGTTGAGTGACGACATCGGTGGCGGCGACGATGTCAGGGACTTCTGGCAGCGGCTCGGGCTGCCGGGGCTCGTGGACGTCCACACGCATTTCATGCCCGAGCGCGTCCTCGCCAAGGTGTGGGCCTACTTCGACGCCGTCGGCCCGATGACCGGGCTGGAATGGCCGATAACCTACCGCCACGAGGAGGAGGAGCGGGTCGCGCTGCTGCGGGAGTTCGGCGTACGAGCCTTCACCTCGATGCTCTACCCGCACAAGGCGGGCATGGCGGCCTGGCTCAACGGGTGGGCGGCGGACTTCGCCGCGCGGACCCCGGACTGCGTGCACACCGCGACACTCTTCCCCGAGGACGGGGTGGCCGCCTATGTGCGCGAGGCGGTCGAGAGCGGGGCGCGGATCTTCAAGTCGCATCTGCAGGTCGGTGCGTACGACCCGTGCGACCCGCTGCTGAACCCGGTGTGGGGGCTGCTCGCCGAGGCGCGGGTGCCGGTGGTGATGCACTGCGGTTCCGGTCCGGCGCCCGGCAAGCACACCGGGCCGGAGCCGGTCGGCCGGCTGCTGGCGCGCCATCCGCGGCTGCGGCTGGTGGTGGCCCACATGGGGATGCCCGAGTACGGCGACTTCCTCGCTCTCGCGGAGCGGTACGAGGAGGTCCGGCTGGACACGACGATGGCGTTCACGGACTTCGGCGAGGCGTTCGCGCCGTTCCCGGAGGGGGAGCGGGGGCGGCTCGCGGACCTCGGGGACCGGATCGTGCTGGGTACGGACTTCCCCAACATCCCCTATCCGTACTTTCACCAGCTGCGGGCGCTGGAGGAACTGGGGCTCGGGGACGACTGGCTGCGGGCCGTCTGTCACGACAACGGCGCGCGGCTACTGGGGCTGACGCCGGGCCGGTGAAGGCGGACGAAGGGGAGGGTGCGGCGAGGGCCTGCCGATGCCCTCCTCGACATCGGCAGGCCCTGGTTCCGGCCTGGAGTTGCGGACCTGTCAGAAGGTCAGGCTCCAGGAGTCGATGTAGCCGGTGTCGCCGCTGTAGACGTCGGTCACCCGAAGCTTCCAGGTGCCGTTCGCGGCGACGCCGGAGGCGTCGACGGTGTAGGTGGTGTTGACGTTGTCCGCGCTGTCGCTGGAGCTGGAGCCCTTCAGCTGGGCGGAGGCGCCGCTCGGGGCGACGATCTCGACGACGAGGTCACCGCGGTAGGTGTGCTTGATGTCGACCGCGATCTTGAGGTCGGCCGGGGCGTTGCCGCTGATGCCGGTCACCGAGAGGGACGAGGTGGCCGCCACGCCGTTGTCGGCGATGTTCACATTGCCCGAGTTGGTGAACACGTTGCCGGTGGGCGGCTCGGGGTCGCCGCCACCGGACGCGCCGAGCGTCGCGGCGGCGTCGGCGAGGCCCGCGCCGCAGCCGCCGGAGCAGGATCCGGGCAGCGTACGGGCGTTGCTCTTGATCGCGGACTCGATCTGCGCCGGCGTCAGCGCGGGGTCGGAGTCCACCATCAGGGCGGCGAGGCCGGCGATGTGCGGGGCGGCCATGCTGGTGCCCTGGTAGGCCGTGTACGTCTCGCTGCCGACGCTGCGGGTGCCGGTGTTCAGCGTGGACCAGATGCCGTTGGCCGAGCTCACCGCGGTCTCGCCGCCGGGGGCGGTGATGTCGACGATGGAGCCGTAGTTGGAGTAGGACGCCCGGTTGCCCTCGCGGTCGGAGGCCGCGACGGTGATGACGTTGCTGCAGCTGGCGGGGTTGAAGTTCGCCGCGTTGGCGTTGCTGTTGCCGGCGGCGACGACGACGGTCGTGCCGCGGCTCACGGCGCTGTTGATGGCGCTCTGGGTGCCGGAGTCGCAGGCACCGCCGCCGCCGAGGCTCATGTTGATGACGTCGGCCGGGTTCGGGTTGGCGGGCACGCCCTGGACCGAGCCGCCGGACGCCCAGGTGATGGCGTCGATGATGTCGGCGGTCGTGCCGCCGCACTTGCCGAGCACGCGGACGGGCTGGATCGTCGCGTCGTACGCGATTCCGGCGACGCCCTTGCTGTTGTTGGTGGAGGCGGCGATGGTGCCGGCGACGTGGGTGCCGTGCCAGGAGTTGTTGGTGTCCCGCGCGGGAACCGGCTGGCCGCTCGCGTCGGTGCCGCACTCGCCCCGGTTCATCCAGTCACCCGGGTCGGCGGGGTTGCTGTCGCGCCCGCCGCCGTCGTTGGCCATGAACGTGTCGGAGATGAAGTCGTATCCGGCGATCACGTTGGAGGCCAGGTCGGAGTGGGCCACGTAGCCGGTGTCGATGACCGCGACCTTCACGCCCTCGCCGGTTGCCTTGTCCCACGCACCCGGGACGTTCATGCCGGCGGTCGCCTCGAACAGGTCCCACTGGCGCTGGTATTCGGTGTCGTTCGGAGCCACGGCGGTGGCGTACATCCGGGTGTCCGGGACGACGTAGGCGACGTCCGGGTCGGCGCGGAAGGCGGCCATGACGTCTTCGGTGTCGGCCTTGCCGAGCTCGGTGCCGAGGTCGATGAGCGCGGCGCCGGTGCCGAGGCGCCGGTCGAAGTCGAGGGACTCCCCGGCCTTGCGGCCCTTGGCTTCGGCGTCCTTGTCGGCCGCGTCGTCGGACTTCGCCTCCGCGGCCTGTGCCTTGTAGCCGACGATCAGTCGCTCGACGGGCGCCTTGTCCGTGGCGTTGGCCGGAACGGCCGCCGGCTGGGCGGGCCCGGGGAGGGGCGCGGCGATGGAGGTGGCGGCGCCGGCGCACAGCAGAGCGGTGGTGGTCACCGCGAGGAGGGATATGCGAAAGGGTCTGGAACCGTTCAAAGTGGCTGCTGCCTTTCAAGTCCGTTCCGGCAGGCATGACCCGCGTGGGGTTGGTTCGGGTCATGACAAGCCGGCCCTGCGGCCGCGTCAGGGAAGTGAGGGGTTGGGTGAGACGGCCGGGGCGCACGGGCGGGTTGGGGGCCCGACCGTGCAGGCACCGGCCGAACGACGCGTGGTCAGCAGCTCCCCCGCGGCGGACCGTGTTCGGTCGGCCAGTGGCTGGAACCTACGGCGAGATTTCGTACACGCCTATACGGGTACGGGGTGCTACGGATACCTGATTAACCCCTACTGCTGCGGTAATCCGCCTCATTTGAACCGCTATGCGGGGCCGGGAGGTCGGCGACCGAGGGACGGGTCTCGGCCAAGTCCTGCCGTGACTGGGTGCCGAGTTTGCGCATGGCCCGTGCGACGTGTTGCTCCACGGTCCGCGGGGACAGATGCAGCGTCGTCGCGATCTCCCGGTTCGTCAGCCCGGTCGCCGCGAGCTCGGCGACCTCGCTCTCCCGGGGCGAGAGCTGGTCCCCGTACGAGGGCCTGCCGGGCGGCCGGACCTCCCTGGCCGGCTGATGCGAGCGGAGTACGGCACGGGCGCGGGCGGCGTCCCAGACGGCGCCGAGTTCGGCGAACTGCTGCGTACATGCGGTCAACTCGGCGACGGCCCGGGCCCTGAGGGCACCGGCCGCGTCGGCCTGGTCGACGGCACCTGCCCCGGTCCCGGCTTGTGCGCCCGTCCCGGTTCCGCCGTGCGCGCCTGCCCCGGTTCCGGCTTCCGCGCCGCTCCCGTCCGCTCCCGCGTCGGCTTCCGCGCCCGTGCAGCCCCCGGCCTCCGTGCCCGACCCGGCTGCTTCCACCGCCGTCGTCGTCTCCGTCGCCGCCGCCTCCAGCGCGCAACGAGCCGCGCCCTCGGTGGTCAGGGCCTGGGCGTACGGCCGGGGCAGTGCTGCGTACGCCGCCGCGGCCTGGCGGTAGAGCGGGACGGCGTCCCGCGGACGCCCGCCCGCCTCGGCCAGCACGGCCCGGCTCCAGGCCAGCGCGGCGGACGCGGCGGGCGACTGCACTCCCGAGAGTCCCGCGGCGAAGTCGTCCACCATGGCCCCGGCCGTCGTGTGGTCGCCCGCCCGCGCCGTGGCCTCCACGGCCCAGGGCGCGAGCTCCGCAGCCCATACCCACACGCCCTTCGCCACCACGTCCGCCCATGCCTTCTCGGCCTCGGCCACCGCCGTTGGCAGGTCCTGCCGGGCGAGTGCGAGGCGGATCAGGGCTCCGGACGTGGTCGCGGCCAGGGGCGCCGCCGCGTGTTCGTGGGACGAGGCGTCGGGGCCGGACAGCCAGGACGACGCCCGCCCCCACTCTCCCTGTGCCAGGGCGAGCAGCCCGCGCACCATGCGGGCGTCGGCGCAGATGACGGGCATGTCGGAGGTCGCCGTCACGAACGTCTCGCACCGCTCGGCCAGTCCGGCCCATCGCCCGGTGACGAACTCGAGCAGCAGCCGGGCACCCAGGGCGGTGTGCTCGGTGTAGGGGGCGCCGCTCTTCGCGGAGAGTTCGAGGCCCTCCGTCAGGAGTTCCTCCGCGCGCTCGTGGTGGCCGAGCCACACCGCGGAGTCCGCCGCGTTGCACAGGCCGCGCGCGGCATGCTGACGGCATCGCGGATCAGGACTGTCCGTGGGCAGTGTCGTGACGAGGTCCCATGCCCGCGGGTCGCCGCAACTCATGGCGAGGCCCACACGGTTGGCGGCGACGGCCGTGCGGACGACTTCGTCCCCGCTGTCGGCGGCGGCCTGTGCCGCGCCCTCCAGCCAGGCCCGGTGGACATCGATCGAGCACCCGGGCCAGTACGGCATCGCGAGCGCCGACATCGCCCGGGCCGCCAGGTCCGGCCGGGCGTCCTTCAGTTCGGCGACGGCCCGCTCCAGTTCCTGCCAGCCCTTTCCGCCCATACCGACCTGGTTGCACAGCAGCAGTCCCAGATCGAGCCGGAGCTCGCCGCGGACGGCGGCCGGCAGGGCCGGGTCCTCGACGATCTGGCCCAGCACCTCGACGGTCTGGTTCGAGCGCAGACCGACGACCGCGCTGCGCGCCAGCATCGGTGCGAGCCGCGCGCGTGTCCGCGGGGGCACCGAGGGGGAGGCCAGCGTCTGCTCCAGCAGCCGGATCGCCTCCTGGTGGCGTCCGGCCTCCGCGGCCTCCAGCGCAGCGTGTTCCACGGCGCGCAGCCAGCCGCGGACGCGCCCGCCTTCCTTGTGGTGCCGTGCCAGCGATATCCAGGGCACGGGCTGTCTGCGGGCAAGTACGTCCGCCGCCCGCCCGTGCAGCTCCTGCCGTACGGGTCCCGGCACGGACCCGTGCACGGCGAGGGCGGCGAGCGGGGCGGGCAGTCCGTATCGGCCCTCCCCCGCCTCCGTCAGGGCCGCGCCGGAGAGCGCGGCGAGCAGGGCCTGCCTGCCGTGTTCGGGGCCCAGTCCGGACACGGCGACCAGTTCGTCGCCGGTCGCCGGCTCGTCCAGCACGGCGGCGGCCCAGACGATCGGCCGGTGCTCGGGGAGCAGCGCGGCCGTCCGGCCGAGGCTCAGGTCGGACAGCCGTACGGGCACACCGACGGCGTCGACGTCGGCGGCCGTGCACCGCTGCCGGGTGCTCTGGCCGAGAACCGCCAGCAGGTCGACCACGACCTGCGCCACCCCGCCCGAGCGCTCGTGCAGTCGGGTCACCGCCTCGGCCGTGCAGCGTTCGCCGAGTGCGCCCGTCGCGGCCTGCCGGACCTGGGCGGCGCTCCACGGCTGGATGCGGTGGCGCAGGACGGTCAGCTCGGGCGGGTAACGAGGCGGTGGCGCGCCCAGGGGCAGCCCGGGGTCGGTCAGCTCCTCGGGCCGGTAGGTGACCAGGACCGCCAGTCCGGGCTGCGGATGTTCCAGCAGGCGGCGGAGCGCGAGGAGCTCGTTCGCGTCCGCGCGCTGGACGTCGTCCACGACGAGCAGGACCGGCTCGCCCCGGGCCGGCTCCGGCGGTGTGCCGCCTTCGCCGCACGCCCAGCGCAGGCAGGTGGCCCGGGTGGCCTCCGGGAGCGCGGTCAGCTCCTGGGCGAGGCGGCTCTTGCCCGTACCGGCAGCGCCTTCCACCAGGACGAGCAGGGGCGCGGCGCTGTCCGCGGTGAGCGTCCGGCGCAGCCGCTGCTGCCAGAAGGATTCGTGTGCCGTGACCACGCCGCTCGTCCCCTGACTCTCGGTTCCCGATCCCCTGAGGTATCCGTATGCGATGCACCGTATACATCTGTTGGCGCGCGCCCGTACCTTCTCAGGGAATTCACAGGTTCGGAAAAGAAGCCTCTCAGGCCAAGGTCACAGGCTGGCGAACATGACCACGACCACGCCCCGGGGGCGCACAGAAATGCTCAGGCCGGACGGCAGCCCCGTGCGGGTGCTCGTCGTGGACGACGAGGCGTCGCTGAGCGAGCTGCTGTCGATGGCTCTGCGGTACGAGGGCTGGGAGGTGCGCAGCGCGGGCGACGGCGCGGGGGCGGTGCGCGCGGTGCGTGAGTTCCGGCCCGACGCGGTCGTCCTCGACGTCATGCTGCCGGACATGGACGGGCTCACCGTCCTGGGGCGGCTGCGGCGTGAACTGCCCCAGGTGCCCGTCCTCTTCCTGACGGCCCGGGACGCCGTGGAGGACCGGATCGCCGGGCTGACGGCCGGCGGCGACGACTACGTCACCAAGCCGTTCTCGCTGGAGGAGGTCGTGGCCCGGCTGCGGGGGCTGATCCGGCGGTCGGGTACGGCCGCCGTGCGCAGCGAGTCGCTGCTCGCCGTCGGTGACCTGACGCTCGACGAGGACAGCCACGAGGTGACGCGGGGCGGTCGGTCGATCCATCTCACCGCCACCGAGTTCGAGCTGCTGCGCTATCTGATGCGTAACCCGCGCCGGGTGCTGAGCAAGGCGCAGATCCTGGACCGGGTGTGGAGCTACGACTTCGGGGGTCAGGCCAATGTCGTCGAGCTGTACATCTCGTATCTGCGCAGGAAGATCGACGCGGGTCGCTCGCCGATGATCCACACGCGCCGCGGAGCGGGGTACCTGATCAAGCCGGGTGAGTGAGATGGCGGTGAGCCGTCCGTGGTCGCTGCGGACCCGGCTGGTGGTGTCCGCCGTGCTGCTGATCGCCATGGTGGGCGCGGTGATCGGGACGGTCACCACGATCGCGTTCCGCACCCATCTCCACAGGCAACTGGACTCCGAACTGCGCGCGGTGGCGGCACGCGCCGCGGGGCCGCAGGTCAGGAGCGACGACAAGCCGCCGGGCGGCATGCCGCGCAAGGGGCCGCTGGACTTCGTCACGGGCGGCGGCGCGCCGGTGGGGACGGTGGGCGCGCTGGTCGAGGCAGACGGCAGAGTCGAGGTGGCGGTCGCCAGCACCCAGGAGGAACCGGACGGCCCCGCGCCCACCGAGCAGCCGCTCACCCGGGCGCAGCGCGAAGCGCTGGCGTCGGTGGCGCGCGACGGCGAGCCGCACACGGTGGAGCTGCCGGGGCGGGGCGGGTACCGGGTGGAGTACGCCGAGGGCGTGCGGGGATCGTTCCTGGTCGGGATGCCCACGCGTGAGGTGGAGAACACGCTCGGGACTCTGATCGTCGTCGAGATGTGTGTCACGGGCGCCGGGTTGGTCGCCGCCGGGTTCGCGGGCGTCGGCATGGTCGGGATGGCGCTGCGGCCGCTGCGGCGGGTCGCCGCGACCGCGACCCGCGTCTCCGAACTGCAACTCCACAGCGGGGAGGTGGCCCTGCACGAGCGGGTGCCGGAGGCCGAGGCCGATCCGCGCACCGAGATCGGGCAGGTCGGCGCGGCGCTGAACCGCATGCTCGGCCATGTCGGTTCGGCGCTCGCGGCACGGCAGGAGAGCGAGACGCGGGTACGGCAGTTCGTCGCTGACGCCAGCCATGAGCTGCGCACACCGCTGGCCTCGATACGCGGGTACGCGGAGCTGACGCGACGCGGCCGCGAGAGGCACACGGCCGGCTCGGACACCCGGCACGCACTGGGCCGTATCGAGGCAGAGGCGACGCGGATGACGGGGCTTGTGGAAGATCTGCTGCTGCTCGCCCGGCTGGACGCGGGACGGCCGCTCTCGCAGGAGAGCACTGATCTCTCACGGTTGGTCGTGGACGCCGTGGCGGACGCGCGGGCGGCAGGACCGGACCATGTGTGGCGGCTGGAGCTGCCGCCCGAGCCGGCGACCGTACGGGGCGACGGGCCCCGGCTTCACCAGGTCCTGGTCAACCTCCTGGCCAACGCCCGCACCCATACGCCCCCGGGCACGGCCGTCACGGCGCGCGTGCGCCCCACCGCGCCGGACCATCGTTCCGGGGCCGGCGCACCGGCAGGCATGGTCGGCGCAAGGGCCGGCGCACCGGCCGGCGTCGTACTCGAGATCGAGGACGACGGCCCCGGTGTCCCTCAGGAACTGCTCCCCCACATCTTCGAGCGCTTCGCCCGTGGTGACGCCTCCCGGTCGCGGCAGGCGGGCAGCACCGGCCTCGGGCTCGCCATCGTGCACGCCGTGGTCGCCGCTCACGGAGGCGCCGTGTCCGTGCGGTCGCGTCCCGGCCGCACCGTCTTCTCGGTCGCGCTGCCGCCTGCGGGCCCCGCCGCCCCGCACCACTCACAGACGGTCCACAGGCTGATCACACAGGCGTGACAGCGGTCCCTCCGAGGCTCGTCGGTATGCGAACCGACACCCCATGGGGGACCCTGCCGGCCCGCGAGCACCTGCTCGCCGGGACGGCCGACCGACCCGTACTCGATGTGGTGATCCCCGTCCACAACGAGGAGGCCGACCTCGAACGGTGCGTACTGCGGCTGCACGAGCACCTTTCCAGGACCTTCCCGTACGGCTTCCGGATCACCGTCGCGGACAACGCGAGCACCGACCGTACGCCCGAGGTCGCGGCGCGCCTGGAGGCGGGCATCGCCGAAGTGCGGGCGTACCGGCTGGAGGGGAAAGGGCGAGGGCGGGCGCTGCGCACGGTCTGGACCCACTCGGACGCTCCCGTCCTCGCCTACATGGACGTCGACCTGTCCACCGACCTCAACGCCCTGCTCCCGCTGGTCGCCCCGCTGATCTCCGGGCACTCGGACCTCGCGATCGGCTCCCGGCTGGCACGCGCCTCGCGGGTGGTACGCGGCCCGAAGCGGGAGTTCGTCTCCCGCGCCTACAACCTGATCCTCAAGTCCTCGCTGGCCGCCCGTTTCTCCGACGCACAGTGCGGGTTCAAGGCGATACGGCGAGACGTGGCACAGCGGCTGCTGCCAATGGTCGAGGACACCGGATGGTTCTTCGACACCGAACTGCTGGTGCTGGCGGAACGCGCGGGGCTGCGCATCCACGAGGTGCCGGTGGACTGGGTCGACGACCCCCACTCGACGGTCCACATCGTCAGTACCGCCACCGAGGACCTCAAGGGCGTCTGGCGGGTGGGGCGCGCGCTCGCGGTCGGCGCGCTGCCTCTGGACCGCCTCGCACGGCCCTTCGGCGACGATCCGCGCGACCGGGAACTGCCGGGAGTGCCCCGGGGACTGGCCCGCCAGCTCGTCGGCTTCTGTGTGGTCGGAGCCTTCTCGACCCTGCTCTATCTGCTGCTGTACTCGCTCTTCCGCGGCGGCCTCGGCGACGCCGGCGGCCTCGGCCCGCAGACCGCCAACGCCACCGCCCTGCTGCTCTCCGCGGTCGCCAACACGGCGGCCAACCGACGGCTGACGTTCGGGGTCCGCGGCCGGGCGCGGGCGGTACGCCACCAGGCGCAGGGCCTCGTCGTGTTGGGCGTCGGACTCGCGCTGACCAGTGGTTCGCTCGCCGCCCTGGACTCGGCGGCCGGCAGCCCCTCCCACGGCACGGAGCTGACCGTCCTGATCGCCGCGAACCTCGCCGCGACCGTGCTGCGGTTCCTGCTCTTCCGGGCGTGGGTCTTCCCCGACCGCCGCCGGACGCACGAGGACCCGGCGCAAGGCCGCGCGGCAGCCGGCGAGTTGGCGCAAGGCCGCGCGATCTACGACAACGCCGCGCAAGGCCGCGCGACCCGCGACGACGCCGCGCAAAACCGCCCGACCCACGACGACATGAGGTACATCCCGTGACCACGACACTTCCCTCCGGCGGGCCCACGACGGCCGACGGCGCGGGCCGCGTCCGCCCGCACACCGGAGCCCTGGCGGGGGTGTGGCGCGGCAGGGAGGGCGACGCCCGCTGGGTGCGGCCGGCCTTCCTCGCCCTGCTGCTCGCCACCACCCTGCTCTACCTCTGGAACCTGAGCGCCTCCGGATACGCCAACTCCTTCTATTCCGCGGCTGTGCAGGCGGGCAGCGAGAGCTGGAAGGCCTTCTTCTTCGGATCGTCCGACGCCGCCAACTCCATCACCGTCGACAAGCCCCCGGCGGCGCTCTGGCCGATGGCCCTGTCCGTGCGGCTCTTCGGCCTCGGCTCGTGGCAGATCCTCGTTCCCGAAGTGCTGATGGGCGTCGCCACGGTCGGCGTGCTGTACGCGGCGGTGCGACGGCGTTTCACGCCGGCGGCCGGCCTGGTCGCGGGCGCCGTGCTGGCGCTGACGCCGGTCGCCGCGCTGATGTTCCGCTTCAACAACCCGGATGCGCTGCTCGCGCTGCTGATGACGGTCACCGTGTACTGCGTCCTGCGTGCGCTCGAGGGCGCGCGGACGAAGTGGCTGGTGTGGGCGGGTGTCGCGGTGGGTCTCGCGTTCCTGACGAAGACGCTGCAGGCGTTCCTGGTCCTGCCGCCGCTGGCGATCGTGTACGCCGTGTGCGCGCCGACGACCCTGCGGCGCAGGCTCGGCCAACTCGCCCTGGCGGGCCTCGCGATCGTCGTCTCCGGCGGCTGGTGGGTGGCGGTCGTCGAGCTGTGGCCGACGTCGTCGCGCCCGTACATCGGCGGCTCGCAGAACAACAGCTTCCTGGAACTGACCTTCGGCTACAACGGCCTCGGCCGGATCAATGGCGAGGAGACAGGCAGCGTCGGAGGCGGCGGAGGCCGCGGCTGGGGCGAGAGCGGCATCGACCGGATGTTCGCGGGGAACATCGGCGGACAGATCTCCTGGCTGCTGCCCGCCGCCCTGCTGCTGCTCGTCGCGGGCCTGGTGCTGACCTCCCGGGCGGGCCGCTCGGACACGGCGCGTGCGGCGTTCGTGGTCTGGGGCGGCTGCTTGTTGATGACGGCGGGGATCTTCAGCTTCATGGCCGGGATATTCCACGAGTACTACACCGTCGCTCTGGCGCCGTACATCGCCGCGCTGGCCGGCATGGGCGCCACGATGCTGTGGGAGGAGCGGGCGAAGCCGCTGTGGGCCGCCGTTTCGGCGGCGACGGTGGGGCTGACGGCATGGTGGTCGTACGTGCTGTTGGGCCGGTCCGCGGACTATCTGCCGTGGCTGCGTACGGCGGTGCTGATCGGCGGTCTCGTCGCCGCGTCGGGTCTGCTGCTCGGGGCCCGGACGGGTCGCAGGCCGGCGATCGGGGCGGCGGCCCTGGCCCTCGTCGTGTCGCTGGCCGGGCCTGCGGCGTATTCGCTGACGACGCTTGCCCAGGGGCACTCGGGCTCCATCGTGACGGCGGGCCCCGCGGTGGCCGGCAGCCGGGGCGGCGGTCCCGGCGGCGGGCCGCCCGGAGCTGCGGGCGGGGACGACGGCGGTGCCCGGATGCAGCCGCCCGGCGGGCAGGGCGCGATTCGGGGCGCGCCCGACGGCCAAGGCCAGAGGCAGGGCCAAGGCCGAGGCCAGGCCCAGGGCCGAGGCCAGGACGGCCAGGGCCGGATGCCCGGTGACGGCTTCCCCGGCCGCGGTGAGGCGGACGGAGGCGGCGGAGGCGGCGGCATGAGCGGCCTGCTGCGCGGCTCGAACGTCGGCGCCGAGGCCGCGGCCGCGCTGGAGCGGAACGCCGACGCGTACACCTGGGCCGCCGCGGCCATCGGCTCCCAGAACGCGGCGAGCTACCAACTCGCCATCGGCGAACCGGTGATGGCGGTCGGCGGTTTCAACGGCAGCGACCCGTCGCCCACCCTCGCCCGGTTCAAGCAGTACGTGGCCGAAGGGCGGATCCACTACTTCATCGGCGGCGACGCAGGCCGGGGCGGCGGTGGCGGAGGTCTCGGCGGCAACACCGGTTCTGAGATCTCTGCCTGGGTCCAGGAGACGTTCACCGAGGTCACCGTGGGTGGGGCGACGCTCTACGACCTGACGGACCCGAAATAGCGCTATACAGCGTAGAGGAATCTCTTGTACGGTGTACGGGAACTAGTCCCGTACACCGTACAAGGAGCTTGAATGACGGCAACGACCGCCGAGACCGAGAAGGCCCCCTCGGGCCACCCGCAGCGCTGGTTGATCCTCGGCGTCATCTGCCTCGCCCAGCTCACCGTGCTGCTCGACAACACCGTCCTGTCCGTCGCCATCCCCTCCCTCACCCGGGAGCTCGACGCCTCGACGGCCGACATCCAGTGGATGATCAACGCCTACTCGCTGGTCCAGTCGGGCCTGCTGCTCACCGCGGGCAACGCGGCCGACCGCTACGGGCGCAGGAAGATGCTCGCCGCGGGTCTCGCCCTCTTCGGCCTCGGCTCGCTCGCCGCCGGACTCGCCCAGACCTCCGGCCAGTTGATCGCCGCGCGCGCCGGCATGGGCGTCGGCGGAGCGCTGCTGATGACGACGACCCTCGCCGTCATCGTGCAGGTCTTCGACGAGACCGAGCGGGTGAAGGCGATCGCCCTGTGGTCGACCGTCAGCTCCCTCGGCTTCGCGGCCGGGCCGCTGATCGGCGGCGTGGTGCTCGACCACTTCTGGTGGGGTGCGATCTTCCTGATCAACCTGCCGGTCGCCGTGCTCGGTCTGGTCGCGGTCGTCGCCCTCGTCCCCGAGTCGAAGAACCCGCAGGGCGAGCGGCCCGACCTGCTCGGAGCGGTGCTGTCCACGATCGGCATGACGGCCGTCGTGTACGCGATCATCTCCGGCCCGGACCACGGCTGGACCTCCACACAGGTACTGGCGTCCGCCTCCGTCGGCGTGCTCGTCCTCGGCGCCTTCGTGTTCTGGGAGCTGCGGATCCCGTACCCGATGCTGGACATGCACTTCTTCCGCAACCAGCGCTTCATCGGAGCGGTCGCCGGCGCGATCCTGGTGGCGTTCGGCATGACCGGCTCGCTGTTCCTGCTGACCCAGCACCTGCAGTTCGTGCTCGGGTACGGACCGCTCGACGCCGGTCTGCGGACGGCCCCGCTGGCACTGACCGTCGTCGCGCTGAACATGACCGGCGTCGGCGCCCGGCTGCTGATCAAGCTGGGCACGCCGGTCACCATCGCCCTCGGTATGGCCCTGGTCTCCGGCGGCCTCGCCGCCATCGCGGTCCTCGGCGCGAACGGCTACGGCGGGATGCTGCTCGGCCTGGTCGTGATGGGCGCCGGCGTGGCCCTGTCCATGCCGGCCATGGCCAACGCGATCATGAGCGCCATCCCTCCGGAGAAGGCGGGCGTGGGCGCGGGCATCAACGGCACCCTCGCCGAGTTCGGCAACGGCCTCGGCGTCGCCGTCCTGGGCGCCGTGCTCAACTCCCGCTTCGCGGCGCTGGTGCCCGCGGCGGTGGGCGCCGCCTCGCTGCCCGCCGCCCTCGCGGCCGCGGACGACGCCGGCGAGCGGGCACGGATCTCGGAGGCCTTCGCCTCGGGCCTCGAGACAAGTCAGCTGGTCGGTGCCGTGGCGGTGCTGGCGGGCGGGCTGCTGGCCGCGCTCCTGCTGCGCAGGGCCGAGCGGTCGGACGCTCCGGGGGCCGAGGAAGCTCCCGAAGCGACTGCATGACACAGCGGCATAGCATCGTGACCGGGCGGACCGGCGCGTTCCGGCGCCGTCCGCCCACCGGAGGAACCGAGGAGGCTGCGCGATGGTGAGTGCGACCGACCGCACGAAGCGTTCCATGAGAACCAGCGTGTGGCTGGAGGGCAAGGCGGACCGGGGGCGGAAGGCGGCCCAGCCGGCCGGCCTGGACCGCGACAAGATCATCGAAGCCACGGTCCGGCTCCTCGACGCGGAGGGGGCGGCCAAGTTCTCCATGCGGAAGCTGGCAGCGGAGCTGAACGTCACCGCGATGTCGGTCTACTGGTACGTGGACACCAAGGACGACCTGCTGGAGCTGGCGCTCGACGCGGTCTTCGGCACGGTCCCGCTGCCCGACACGGGTACCGGCGGCGACTGGCGCTGTCAGCTGCGCGAACTGGCCGCCGGATATCGGGCACTTCTGGTCCGGCACCCGTGGGTGACGCCGCTGATCGGCACGTACCTGAACATCGGTCCGCACTCCATGGCCTTCTCGCAGGCGGCCCAGCAGATCGTCCGCAACACCGGTCTGCCGCCGCACGGCCGGACGGGAGCGCTCGGCGCCGTCTTCCAGTTCGTCTACGGCTTCGGCACCATCGAGGGCCACTTCGTCGAGCGCTGCGCGGCGGCCGGGCTGAGCCAGGACGAGTACTTCCGTGAGGCCATGGGATCGATCCGCGAACAGCCGCAGTACGACGAGAGCTTCGCGCAGGCCGACGAGCTGATGGAGGCTCGCGGCGGCGACACGGTCGAGGAGATGCGTGAGCGGGACTTCGGCTTCGCACTCGATCTTCTGATCGCGGGCATCGAGGCGATGGTGGAACGGTCCAAGGACCGGCTGGGGTGAGGAGCGCCGGCTCGTACGGAGTCTCCCGTACGAGCCGGATCCGGCCGGTCACGAGCCTGTTCCGCGCGGTCAGTCGTCACCCAGCCGGGCCGGGAAGCCGCCCGTGGCGATCGGTCCCCACCGCTCCGGTGTGACGCGGATGATCGACTTGCCCTGCTTGACCATCGCCTCGCGGTACTCGTCCCAGTCGGGATGCTCGCCGGAGATGTTGCGGAAGTACTCCACGAGCGGTTCCACCGACTCGGGGGAGTCGATCACCTCCGCCCGGCCGTCGATCTGCACCCACGGGCCGTTCCAGTCGTCGGACAGGACGATCACGCTGACCCGCCCGTCCCGCTTGGCGTTGCGGGTCTTCGCCCGTTCCGGATAGGTCGAGACGACGATCCGGCCCGAGTCGTCCACCCCGCAGGTGAGCGGCGAACCCTGCGGGGAGCCGTCGGCGCGGCGGGTCAGCAGGATCGCCCGGTGACGGGGCCGTACGAAGGACAGCAACTGCTCGAGGTCCACCCGGGTGTTGGTGGCGATGTGGCGTGCCATGGCCGGCACCCTACGGGAGCTGCCCGCCCTGCACCGCCTGGATGTCCAGCTCCACCCTGAGCGTCGTCCCGATGGCGGAGACACCGGCCTGGACCGCCTGGCTGTAGTTCATCGCGAAGTCCTCACGCCGCAGCTCCGCCGTTCGACGAACTGCTCTTCAGGGCGACCTCCTTGATGAACAGCGTGACGAGGAAGGCGACGAACGCGAAGGGAGCGGAGTACAGGAAGATGTCGGCGACTCCGTGCCCGTACGCCGTCTCCATCACCCTGCGGATCGGTTCCGGCAGCGTGTCCAGGTCCGGGATGCTGCCGCCGCCCGTACCGCCGTGGCCGAGCGCCGCGCCCTGCGGGCCGAGCTCCGCGAGCCCGTCCTTGACGTAGTGGGTGACCCGGTTGGCCATGACCGTGCCCAGCGCGGACACGCCGATCGCACCGCCGAGGGACCGGAAGAAGGTGACGACCGAGCTGGCCGCACCGAGATCCGAGGGGGCGACCTGGTTCTGTGTGCAGAGCACCAGGTTCTGCATCATCATGCCGAGGCCGAGACCCATGACGGCCATGAAGACGCCGATGTGCCAGTACTCGGTGTCGTAGCGGATGGTGCCCAGCAGGCCGAGGCCCGCCGTGACCAGCGCGCCGCCGGCGACCAGCCAGGCCTTCCAGCGGCCGGTCTTGGTGATGACATGTCCGGAGACGGTCGACGAGACGAACAGACCGCCGATCATCGGGATCGTCAGCACGCCGGACATCGTCGGCGACTCGCCCCGCGCAAGCTGGAAGTACTGGCTGAAGAACACCGTGCCCGCGAACATCGCGACGCCGACGAAGAGCGAGGCCAGCGAGGCCAGCGTGATGGTGCGGTTGCGGAACAGCCGCAGCGGGATGATCGGTTCGCTCGCCCTTGTCTCCACGAGCAGGAAGAGCGCGCCGAGGACGACGGAGCCGCCGACCATCGCGCCGCTCTGCCAGGACAGCCAGTCGTACTTGTCGCCCGCGAAGGTCACCCAGACCAGCAGCAGCGAAACGGCGGCGCTGACGAAGAACGCACCCGACCAGTCGACTTTCACCTCGCGCCTGACCACCGGCAGCTTCAGGGTCTTCTGCAGGACGATCAGAGCGATGAGCGCGAACGGCACGCCGACGTAGAAGCACCAGCGCCAGCCCAGCCAGTCGGTGTCGGTGATGACACCGCCGAGCAGCGGGCCGCCCACAGTGGCGACGGCGAAGACGGCGCCGAGGTAGCCGCTGTAGCGGCCCCGTTCGCGAGGCGCGATCATCGCGGCCATCACGATCTGCGCGAGAGCGGACAGACCGCCGACACCGATGCCCTGGACCACCCGGCAGGCGATCAGCATGCCCGAGTTCTGCGAGAGCCCGGCGACCACGGAACCCAGCACATAGATGAGCAGCGATATCTGGACCAGCAGCTTCTTGGAGAAGAGGTCCGAGAGCTTGCCCCAGAGCGGGGTGGTGGCGGTCATCGCCAGCAGCGAGGCGGTGACGACCCAGGTGTAGGCGCTCTGGCCGCCGCCCAGGTCGCTGATGATCTCCGGCAGCGCGTTGGAGACGATCGTCGACGACAGAATGGCGACGAACATGCCGAGCAGCAGCCCGGAAAGGGCCTCCATGATCTGTCGGTGGGTCATCGGCGCTCCGCCGTCGGCGGCGGAGCCGCCGCCATGCTTGGCGTGGGCACCCCGCACACCGCTCGGTGTGGTTGCAGCCATGAACTTCCTTCGCTCTTCTACGCGGGTGTACGGGTGGCGTGGGCCCTGCAGTCCCCGACGGATTCCCGGAGGCGGGCCAGCATCGCGCTGAGTTGTCCGACTTCGTCGTCGGACCAGTCCTTGAGGTAGTGGGCGAACATGTCCGTGGTCCGCCGGCCGAGGGTGTCGAGCAGGTCCTCGCCCGCGGGGGTGAGCCGCAGGATGCGCGAGCGCCGGTCGTCCGGGTCGGGGGAGCGCTCGAGCCAGCCGCGGTCCACTACATGGGCCACATGCCGGCTGGTCACCGACATGTCGACGGCCAGCAGCTCTGCGAGACGGCTCATGCGCATCTCCCCGTACCGGCCGACGAGCGCCAGCACGGCTGCCGAACCCGAGGGGCACTCGACGGGCAGGATGCGCGCGAGGCTGCGCTTCACGGCCCCGACGGCACTGATCTGCCGGGCCAGTTCCTCGTACTGACTCCGCTCGGCCACGGCCCCTCCAGCTTTTGTTGCTTAGGGCAACGATAAAACCCGTTGGTTGCTACAGGCAAATGAAAAGGGTCCGAATGGGTAAAGGAACCCAAAAGGCTTTGCATGTGCGGAGTCATGCGGGGGTCATCCAGGCGCGGGAGGCTCCCCGCAGTCCGCCCGGGGTTGGGCCCGGCACCGCCGTTCGCTAGGGTCCTGACCCATGGCACACAACCCCCATGCTCCCCAAGGCCAGGGCCCCGAGGGCAACTACGACCCCGCGGGCAGCACCCAGATGTTCCGCGCTTTTGTCGACGAAGGCGCGCCCCAGGGCCGCGCGGCGGCCACGCCCGCTGCGACGTCCTCCTCGCGTGTCGGCCTGATCGTCGGTGTGATCGCGGTGTTGGTCATCCTTGGCGCGGTCGCCTGGCTCGCGCTCGGCTGAGCCCGTTACGGGCACGCGCCCGTCAGGTCCAGGTCGCGCTGACGTCCTGGGTCTCGATGTGCATGCCCAACGGCACCCGCCAGGCGTCCACGCACACCGTGTACGCCTGCTTCCCCACGGCTCCGGGCGCGATCGGCGCCGGCAGCGGCTGCCGGGACTCGATGGTGGCCCAGTCGATGCCGAGCGCACCGATGATGTGCGTTGCGAACGTGACGGTGCCGGCGGTCGCAGCCGTGCCGCCGGTGTTGCGGAACTCCACGGTGACGCGCTCGCACCACCGCTTGTCGAGGGCCTCCCTGACCGGCTCGCCGAGCTGAAGCACGGCGGGTCCGGTGGGCCCCGGGTCCGGCTTCGGCCCTGGGGCCGGTGGGGGATCGGGCCGGGGGCCGGGCGCCGGCTGTGACGGTGTGGGCCCGGGAGCGCCAGGTGCGTCCGCCGGGCCGCCGCTTCCCGGGGCGACGCCCGTAGGGCTCTGCGCGGGCGGGCTGCCGCCGCTCGTTCCTGCGGCCGGCCCCGTTTCGCCGGAGCCGCCCGCGGATTCTCCTCCTGCAGGCCCTGGGCCGGGGCTGGTGCCGGTCGGTGGCCGGCGGTCGAGCGGAGTCATGGAGACCTCGCCCTTCGGCGGCACGGCGGCCGTGGGAGCCCGCTCGGTACCGGACCCTGCGGCGCCGAGCGCCACTTCACCCTCTCCGCCGCCGCCCCCGCACGCGGTCAACGCTCCGCCGAGACAGAGCGCGACCGCCACGATTCCGGTCCGTCGTCGCCGCATCGCGCCAGTGTGGCTGACGGACCGTCAGTAAGGAAGCCCCGTACGACTCCCTCTGCGGCCGCCGGCCGAGGCCACTCGGCGCCGAGCCGACCGACGCCACTCGGCACGGGATCGACCGCTGTGCGGTGGACCGACGCGGTCGCGCGACGCTGCTGCCGACCGACGCGGCCACTCGATACGCCGACCGGCGCGGGGACGACCGGCACTGCCGACCGATACGTCGACAGACGCGGCCGCTCGACGGCGCCGACCGCCGCGGCCGACCGACGGGGCGGACCGGCACGAGACGACCGACGCGGCGGCCGGCCGCGGCGGCCGGCCGACGGGGCCGGCCGACCTCGCTCCTCCACGCAGTTCAGCGACGCGGACCGCTCAGTCCGCGATCAGCCCCTCCCGCAGCTGCGCCAGCGTGCGGGTCAGCAGCCGCGAGACATGCATCTGGGAGATGCCGACCTCCTCGCCGATCTGTGACTGGGTCATGTTGGCGAAGAAGCGGAGCATGATGATTTGCCGCTCCCGGGGCGGGAGTTTGGCGAGCAGCGGCTTGAGCGACTCGCGGTACTCGACCCCTTCGAGCGCCGCGTCCTCGTAGCCCAGCCGGTCCGCCAGCGAGCCCTCTCCGCCGTCGTCCTCCGGGGACGGGGAATCGAGCGACGACGCCGTGTAGGCGTTCCCGACGGCGAGCCCGTCGACGACGTCCTCCTCCGACACTCCGAGGACGGCTGCCAGTTCGGGCACGGTCGGCGAGCGGTCGAGCTTCTGCGCCAACTCGTCGCTCGCCTTGGTGAGGGCGAGGCGCAGCTCCTGGAGTCGGCGCGGCACCCGCACCGACCACGAGGTGTCGCGGAAGAAGCGCTTGATCTCGCCGACGACCGTCGGCATCGCGAAGGTCGGGAACTCCACGCCCCGCTCGCAGTCGAATCGGTCGATCGCCTTGATCAGACCGATCGTGCCGACCTGGACGATGTCCTCCATCGGTTCGTTACGGCTGCGGAAGCGCGCCGCGGCGTACCGGACGAGGGGGAGGTTGAGCTCGATGAGGGTGTCGCGCACGTAGGTGCGCTCCGGGCTGTCGTCGGCCGCACCCTCGCTGTCCAGGGCGCGCAGCCGCAGGAACAGGGAGCGGGAGAGAGTGCGGGTGTCGATGGCTTCCGAGCTGTCGGGCACGACAGGTGCGGGTGCGCCAGGAGCGCGAGTGAGCACCTTCGAGCTGCCCTGTTCTACGGACATGCCACCCCCTTGAGGTCGCGGACGGTCGCGGTGGCCGCGACCGTCTGAGGAACGCAGCCTCCACCTGAATACCGGCGGCGAGGCTGCGGCAAACGCGGTTCCAGCAGAATGTCACATGTCGGCAACACGCTGTAGTGACATGTCGACAAGTATCGCGTAAAAATGCCCAGGAAGCAGGGGGTGTAAGGCTTTTGAGCTACCGTCAGCGGCTCACGAGGGGTCTACCCGTTCGAGCTACGCTTCGATCCTGTTTGCGGAACGAAGTCGAGCGAAACTTCTCGCCAGCAGCCGCGACACATGCATCTGGGAGACTCCGAGTTCCTGACTGATCTGGGACTGTGTCAGGTTGCTGTAGTAGCGGAGCATCAGGATCCGCTGCTCGCGTTCGGGCAGTTGTACGAGGAGGTGGCGCACCAGGTCCCGGTGTTCGACGCCGGCCAGCGCCGGGTCCTCGTAGCCGAGCCGGTCCAGCAGTCCGGGCATGCCGTCGCCCTCCTGAGCCGCCTCCAGGGAGGTCGCGTGGTAAGAGCGGCCGGCCTCGATGCAGGCGAGCACCTCGTCCTCGCCGATCTTCAGCCGCTCGGCGATCTCGGCGGTCGTGGGTGAACGGCCGTGCGCCGTCGTCAGGTCCTCGGTGGCGCCGTTGACCTGCACCCACAGCTCGTGGAGCCGGCGCGGCACGTGCACGGTCCGCACGTTGTCGCGGAAGTACCGCTTGATCTCGCCGACGACCGTCGGCATCGCGAACGTCGGGAACTGCACCCCTCGGTCGGGGTCGAACCGGTCGATCGCGTTGATCAGCCCGATAGTGCCGACCTGGACGACATCCTCCATCGGCTCGTTGCGGCTGCGGAAGCGCGCGGCGGCGTACCGCACCAGCGGAAGGTTGGCCTCGATGAGCGCCGCACGCACCTGGGAGTGCTCCGGGGTGCCCACTTCCAGCCCCTTGAGGCGGCCGAAAAGCACCTGGGTCAGAGCCCTGGTGTCGGCGCCCCGCCGCTGCGGCTTCGCGGCAGCTGGAGCGGCGTCGTCGGGCCTTTCGTTCTGAGGTGGCACCTGAGGCGCAGTACTGGCCGACACGGTCAAGCCACCCCTTTGCGGTCATTTACGGTCAAACTCATCCGTCAAAAGCGGTCATAGCATCACAAGACATGTCCACTGTGTGCAAGCACCTGATAACGCCGTGTTGACGTGGGCGTTGGGATGGAAAACCGAAAAGCCCCCCGCCAAAGTAGGCGAGGGGCAGGGGCGGGACGGATCAGAACTCGTAGTCGGCGATCACCCACGTGGCGAATTCGCGCCACTGTCCGGCAGCCGCCTGATGGGCCGGGTGCTCGATGTACCGCTGCAGCGCGTCCTTGTCGGCGACGGCCGAGTTGATCGCGAAGTCGTAGGCGATGGGCCGGTCGGTGATGTTCCAGGCGCACTCCCAGAACTCCAGCTCCGGAACGACCCCTTCCAGTTCCTGGAATGCCTTCACGCCGGCTGCGACGCGCGGCTCGTCGCGCCCGACGCCCTCGTTGAGCTTGAAGAGGACCAGATGGCGGATCAAGGGGCACTCCCTGGTTGGCCGGACGAGCTAGTTGACGAGCTGGGTCATGAACTCTCCGACGCCCTGTGCGGCGCTCGAAATGCCCTCGAACCCTACCCCCACCAGTTCGGCGGCCCGGTTGGGGGATTTGATGATCGTCCACAGGACGAAGACGACGACGACGTAGACGGCTATCTTCTTCGCTTGCCCCATCGGCCTCTGTCTCCCCTGCTGTCCCTGCCCTGGCGACGGTCGCGTGAGTCTAGCCGAGGACGTTCGAACGGTATCCGCAGGACCAGGGGCCCGGCGCCCCGGGCCTTCCGCGCCTGCCGGCGACGTCGTGCTGTGCACATGAACAGGGTTGCGCGGGAAAGGCGAAGGGCCCCGGTGCATCGCACCGGGGCCCTTCGACAAGAGCGGTAGCGGAGGGATTTGAACCCTCGGTGAGTTTCCCCACACTCGCTTTCGAGGCGAGCTCCTTCGGCCGCTCGGACACGCTACCGGGAGAGAGCTTAGCCCAAGGTGGGCCGTGCTCTGAAATCGGTATCCGCGCCGGGCCCGGAAGAGCGTCCGCCAGGTGCCCCTCAGCGGTCACCGGACCCGCCGTCCGCCGGACGGCCCGGTGCGGATACCGGGTTGCCGCTCGCAGCGACGGCCGGGTCGACGGCCGGGTCGACGGCCGGGCCGGCTGCCCGCCCGCCCGGCCGGTCACGGAAGAACGCCGTCAGTTGCGTCGCACACTCCTCCTCCAGCACTCCGAGGACGACCTCCGGCCGGTGGTTGAGCCGCCGGTCCCGTACGACGTCCCACAGTGAACCCGCCGCGCCCGCCTTCTCGTCACGGGCGCCGTAGACCACCCGCTCCACCCGCGACTGGACGATCGCACCCGCGCACATGGTGCACGGCTCCAGCGTCACGACGAGCGTGCAGCCGGTCAGCCGCCACTCCCCGACGACGGCCGCGGCCCTTCGGATGGCCACCACCTCCGCGTGTGCCGTCGGATCGCCCGTCGCCTCACGCTCGTTGTGGCCCGCCGCGAGGATCGTGCCGTCGCCGGACAGCACGACGGCGCCGACCGGCACATCGCCGCCTTGGGCGGCGCGGTCCGCCTCGCCGAGGGCGAGACGCATCGCCGTCTCCCACGGATCGCGCACGGGGTCGGCCGGGCCCGGCACCGGACCGGCCGACCCCTCCGGGGCCTGATCTCCTGCCGGGGTCACTAGCGCACGGTCTCCAGCACCTCGCCCGCGCCGAGCGCGTCCGCGATCTCCATCAGTGCGTCCGTGTCCAGCGCCAGCAGTTCCTTCTCCGACAGCCCGAGGTCCGCGAGGATCTCGCGGTCGCCGACCGGTCCGGACGGCACGGACTCGCCGCCCTGGGCCGGGACGTCCGCCCTGTCCTCGTCGTCCTCGTCCGGTTCTCCGTCCTCCGTACCGTCGAGGTTCAGCGCGTCCAGATCGTCGGCCGGGTCGTCATCGTCCCCGCCGAGCAGTTCGTTGGTGAGGATCTCCCCGTACGAGGAGCGCGCGGCCGCGGCCGCGTCCGACACGAAGATACGAGGGTCCTCCTCGCCCTCGACCCGCAGGACGCCGAACCAGGCGTCCTCCTGCTCGATGAAGACGAGCACCGTGTCCTCGTCCACCGAGGCATCGCGGGCCAGGTCGGTCAGATCCGACAGGGTCTCCACATCGTCGAGCTCTGTGTCGCTCGCTTCCCACCCGTCTTGAGTGCGCGCGAGCAGTGCGGCGAAGTACACCGTGACTCTCCCACTGATCAGAGGTGTGACGACCGGCGGCGCGTTGCGTTCGTGCCCCGCCCACTCGGAATCGTGGCAGAAAGAGACGCGTTGCGAGAGGTCTTCCGTCGTTGCGTCGGCCACCAGTTCTTACGGGTCTTCATGGGACGGGCTACCAGCGGAAGGTCCGCATGCGCATCTGCTGGCGCATCCGGGCGGCTCGGGCCCGTCGTGGCTGGACGCGGTCGCGCAGCGCCTTTGCCTCGTTCAGCTCACGCAGGAACTGGGCGCGTCGCCTGCGGCGCTCCGCGTCGGACGCGGTTTCCTCTTCATGCTCCGGCTCCGGCTCCGGCATCGGCCACACCACCCCACGACTGCATCCGTCTTCCCCTCCGGCGCTGCGGCCTGGGGGGACACCCCTCCACCTTCCCTCCGGAACCGTCCTTGATGCGAGCCCGGGCTACTGTTGACGGCATGCGGATCCACGTCGTCGACCACCCCCTGGTGGCGCACAAACTCACCACGCTGCGCGACAGGCGCACCGACTCCCCGACCTTCCGGCGGCTCGCCGACGAGCTGGTCACCCTGCTCGCGTACGAGGCCACCCGCGACGTGCGCACCGAGCAGGTCGACATCGAGACCCCGGTGACGGGCACGACCGGTGTGAAGCTGTCCCACCCGCGGCCGCTGGTGGTGCCGATCCTGCGGGCCGGGCTGGGCATGCTCGACGGCATGGTCCGGTTGCTGCCGACCGCCGAGGTGGGCTTCCTCGGAATGATCCGCAACGAGGAGACGCTCGAGGCGTCCACGTACGCGACCCGTATGCCGGAGGACCTGTCCGGCCGCCAGGTGTATGTGCTCGACCCGATGCTCGCCACCGGCGGCACGCTGGTGGCGGCGATCCAGGAACTGATCAAGCGCGGCGCGGACGATGTGACCGCGGTCGTGCTGCTGGCGGCGCCGGAGGGCGTCGAGGTGATGGAGCGCGAGCTGGCGGGCACCCCGGTGACCGTGGTGACGGCGTCGGTGGACGAGCGTCTGAACGAGCACGGGTACATCGTGCCGGGCCTCGGCGACGCGGGTGACCGCATGTACGGGTCCGCCGACTAGCCCGTCGGCGCAGCGCACAGGCACACGACCGCGCACAGGCACACGACCGAGGGCCGGGAACTTCCGGCCCTCGGTCGTGTCACGCGTCGCGTCAGCACTTCCCCGAGGGCACCGGCTTCGGCTTGGTCAGGGCCGCCAGGGCCACGTCGGCGTCCGCCTTCGCGTCGAGAGCCTTGAACGCCGTGCCGATGATCAGGTCGACGTCCGTGGTCCCGCGGGTGTCGGTCTGCATCTGGAAGCCCCTCACCTGCGTGCCGAGCACGCGGAACGCCCCGTCCCGGGCCGTTGTGGCCCCGAGGAGCAACGCGGGGCCGGGCACCTTCTTGTCGTACGCGGCGGGCGCGTTGGCGACCTTGCCGATCTTGAAGCCACGTTTCTTCAGCTCGTCGGCCGTCGACTTCGCCAGGCCGGACCGCGGGGTCGCGTTGTAGACGTTCACCGTGATCTGGCGCGGCAGGGGCAGCGGGGGTGCCGCCGAGGGTGCCGGCTTGGGTTCGCACGCGGCGGCGCGCGTGCTCGCGGACGGTTTGCCGCCACCGGTGAACGCGTCGATGAGCTGCACGGTCCCCCAACCGGCAACACCCAGCGCAACCACCGCGGCGACCACTGCGAAGACGATCCTGCGGCGGTTCCGGGGGCGTCGCATTCGCGGGTACTTGTCGCCCGTGATGCGGTACTTTCCGCCCATGCCGGGGGGAGTCAGCATGCTCATGGGCGCAGCGTAGTGCCGCCCGGTGGCCATGCCTACTAAACGATCAACGGATTGCGTCCGTACGGTGGCGAAAGAACCCCGAAAGGATCAGTCGTCGGCCGGCCGCCGGACGCCGGACTCAGCCCAGCTCGAGCACGCGGGCGTGCAGCACCTGACGCTGCTGCAGCGCGGCGCGAACGGCGCGGTGCAGCCCGTCCTCCAGGTAGAGGTCGCCCTGCCACTTCACGACATGGGCGAAGAGGTCCCCGTAGAACGTCGAGTCCTCTGCGAGGAGGGTCTCGAGATCCAGCTGGCCCTTGGTGGTCACGAGCTGATCGAGGCGGACCGGGCGCGGCGCGACATCCGCCCACTGCCGGGTGCTTTCCCGGCCGTGGTCGGGATACGGCCGCCCGTTACCGATGCGCTTGAAGATCACACGGAAAGCCTACCGGTCAAGAGGCTCATGGCGCAGCCATGGACCCGCAGTGCGATCCCGATCAAAACTTTCAAACCGGGAAAATTGGGGGCTCTCTTGAGCCGGAGGGACCAGACGCCAGGGCAGCAGATGCCGCCGGATACGCCTTCACGGGGCCCGTGCTGGAGCTGGGAGCCCTGCTCTGGGACGGACCAGTGCGACCCGGCCGCACAGATCCGTGTACCGCTGTCCGTGCTCGACCGGCACGGTCCGGTCGCCGGCGCCACCGGCACCGGCAGGACCAGGACCCTCCTGGCGACGTGCCGGCGCAGTGGGCAACCGGGTGCGGCACGCGCTGCGCGCCTTCACTCCGGACGACGCCAAGGCGCTGAAGGCGACGGTGAAGACGTTCCCGAACTCCGCGTACGACCTGGAGGAGCGCGCCGAACCCGTGGCGGTGACGCGGTCGCGGGCGCCGCAGTCGCTGATGGGTCCCGTCGACGCGGGCGAGCCGGATGCGGCGGTGAAGGCTTCGCCGCTGCACGCGCGGTACGCGGAGGCGGTCGACCGGGAGGCGGCGTACGAGAAGCTGACGGACGAGCAGCAGGCGGCCGAGGCCGCTGCGGAGGCCGCGGCACAGGAAGCCGAGGCACAGGAAGCCGCTGCACGGGATGCGGCCGAGCGGGATGCCGCCGAGCCGAAGCCCGCGCGGACCGGAAGGCGCGAGGAGCCGCTCTCGGGACAGGCCATGGGGAGCGGGATCTTCAGGTCGCTCGCCCGGTCGGTGGGTCGGCACGCAGCTGGGGCGGGAGATCTCGCGGTCGCTCTTCGGGACGGCGCGCCGCAGGCGGTGAGCCCGCGGCGCGCCGCGCCGGGTGGTGCCGGTCGTGCCGGTTCGTTCCGGTGGTGCCGGTTCGTGCCAGTGGTGCCGGTGGTGTTACTCGGTCACCTCGTGGCCGTGGCCGTCGTGCAGGCCGCCGCCGCTGCCCGCGTCACCGTCCGTCGGGACGGTCGCGACGGGCTTGCGCAGCGAGCTGATGTCGTGGGCGTAGGTGCCCACCGCATTGGCGATGACGCCGATGTTGGCGGCGAACGCCTCCATGTTGATGTTGTCGATGTTGTCGCCGGCGGCGTGGTAGTTCACGTCGTACGCGATACCCGCGACGCCGCCGAACTTCTTCGCCTGCGCCTCGGTCTTGATGCCCTCGGCCCCGGTGAACGTGCCGCCGGACGGGATGCCGACCTCGATGAACGGCCCGTAGTCGGAGCGGCCGGTGAAGTCGGTGCCCTCGTGCGGGGTGTCCTGCTTGTCGAGGAACTCGTTGATGTCGCGCTCGAGCTGCGCGGAGCCCGCCGGGCCCGCTCCCGCGCCGACGCCGTCCGAGTCGTCGCCGTCGTAGACGAACATCCCGTAGTTCGGCGAGGCGATCATGTCGAAGTTCAGGTAGAGCTTGATCTCCTTCTTGCCCAGGCTGCTGAGGCCCGCGACGTAGTGCTCGGAGCCGAGCAGGCCGTTCTCCTCCGCGGACCACCAGGCGAAGCGGACCTTGTTGGCGGGGCGCTTCTCCCGCTTGGCGAGCTCCTGGGCGACCTCGAGCAGACCGGCGGAGCCGGAGCCGTTGTCGTTGATGCCGGGGCCGGCGGTCACGGAGTCGAGGTGCGCGCCGAGCATCACCGTGTTGGCGGCGTTGCCGCGGCGGGTTTCCGCGATCACGTTGTTGGTCGCGCGCATCTCCTGCAGCTCGCGGACCTCGAACGAGACCTTCAGCGGACCCTTGGCCAGGTCCGCGACGAGCTTCTCGCCCTCGGCGAGGGTGACTCCGCCGGTCGGGATCTTGGCGGATGCCTGGTCGCCCAGGGTGCCGGAGAGCACGCCCTCGGTGTTGTTGTAGACGATCGCGCCGACCGCTCCCGCGCCCGCCGCGGCCGCCTGCTTGTCGGCGAACGTGCAACCGCCGCGCTTGATCAGCGCGATCTTGCCGGTGAACGTGCCCGACGCGTAGTCGGCCGCCTCGCAGCCGGTCGTGTCGTCCACCGGCACGGCGGCCACGTCGGCCTTGATGCCACCGACGGGGGTCGACTTGGTGTACGTCATGGCTTTGATCTCGACGTCACGGGGCGCCGGTGACGTCACGGAGAGCTTCTCTGCCAGTGTCTCGGTGTAGATGAACTCGAAGCGCTGGTACGAGACGTCGTATCCGTACTTCTTCATCTGCTGGTACACGTACGCGGCCGACGCGTCGTGACCGAGCGAGCCGGCGGCCCGGTGGCCGTCCGTGCTGTCCGCTATCTGCTGGAACTTCTCCAGGTGCTCGAAAGCGTCGTCCGCGGACGACTTGTCGACCAGCTTCCGTGCCAGCTTCGACGCGTCCTTGGCGGCCCGCTCCGCGGGGTCCTGACGGTGCGCAGCGGACGGGGAGGCGGATGCCAGCAGGAGCGGGGTCGCGAGTGCGGCTGCGGCCACGGTGGCCACGGCTCTGCGATGGGTTGCCTTCACAGAGGTCCTTCCCGATGTGAACGAGGGTTGAGGGGAAGTTAGCGATCTCCAGGCCTCCTGTGAACACTTGTGCCGTAACTCATGGCGCATTTCGTCACATTGACCCGCTCAGGTACTGCATCCACTTCAACCGGCCGTTTGTCAGCGCTTCTTGGGATCGGTGGTCTTCGACCCCTTCGGCGCCCGCGGCGACGCGGCCGTCTTCGTCGCCCTCACGTTCCGGGCGGTCTCCGCGGCTTTGGCGGCTTTGGCTGCGGCCTTCTTCTCCTGCTTGTACGCACGCACCTTGGCGAGCGACTCGGGGCCGGTGATGTCGGCCGCCGACCGGTAGGAGTCCTCCTCGCCGTACGCGCCGGCCGCCTCCCGCCAGCCTTCGGGACGTACGCCGTACCGCTTGCCCAGCAGGGCCAGGAAGATCTGCGCCTTCTGCTCGCCGTAGCCCGGCAGCGCCTTCAGCCTCGCCAGCAGCTCCCGCCCGCTCGCCACGTCCGTCCAGACGGCGCTCGCGTCGCCGCCGTACTCGTCGACGAGGAACTGGCACAGCTCCTGCACCCGTTTGGCCATCGACGCCGGATAGCGGTGGACGGCAGGCTTCTCGCGCAGCAGTTCGGTGAAGGCGTCCGGGTCGTACGCGGCGATCTCGGCGGCGTCGAGATCGTCGGTCTCCAGCCGCTGCGCGATCGTGTACGGGCCGGTGAACGCCCACTCCATGGGAATCTGCTGATCGAGGAGCATCCCGATCAGCGCGGCGAGCGCGCTGCGGCCGAGCAACTCGTCGGCCTCCGGTCGCTGGGCGAGATGAATGGTGGCTTTCATGCCCCGATGATCACCCGACGGCTGGTACGCCGCCAGTGAGAGGCCGACGGGCGTGGCACGCGCGGCACGGAGGCGGACGACCTGTTCTGCCGGTGCGGCAGCGGCGCAGGCTCACGGTTGCAGGCGCGCGGCCCTTGCCTGCAGGTAGCGGGCCTCGGGGATGCTGAAAGTGCGGGCGGCCGCCGTGCTGTACGCCGCTCGGGCCGCCTCGGGATCGCCCGCCTTCTCGAGCGGATGGGCGCGGACGGCGTCGAGCCGGTGGTGGCCGGCCAACCGGTCCTCCAGACGGGTCACTTCGGCGAGGGCTGATCCTCTGGGCCATCGTCGCTTCCGGCACCAGATGCGCGCGTGCGATCTCGGCCGTCGTCAGACCGCCCACGGCCCGCAGGGTGAGGGCCACCTGCGCCGCCGGGCTCAGCTCGGGATGGCAGCAGAGAAAGAGCAGAGTGAGCGTGTCGTCGTCGGACGGGGCCCGGCGCTCACCCGGGGGCGGTGCGATGAAGGCGTCGCGGGGAGCGAGCCTGCCGGCCGTCTCCTCCCGCCGGCGGCGGGCCTCCTCGCTGCGCAGCAGGTCCGTCAGACGACGGGAGGCGACCTTGATCAGCCAGCCGCGTGGGTTGTCCGGTACGCCGTCCCGCGGCCACTGCTGCGCCGCCGCCAGCAGCGCCTCCTGGACGGAGTCCTCCGCCAGGTCGAAGTGGCCGTAGCGGCGCACCAGCGCGCCGAGGACCTGCGGCGCGTGCCGGCGCGGCAGGTCCTCGACGTCGGTCGTCCGTCTCAACACAGGCCGCCTGCGTCGTCCATGATGGGCCGGATCACCACGGGGTAGTCGGTGGTGCCCTCGGGCACGGGACACCGGGCGATGCGCGCCGCGATCTCCGTGACCCGGTCCAGGCTCTCGCAGTCCAGGACCCAGTAACCGGCGAGGAGCTCCTTCGTCTCGCCGTACGGGCCGTCCGTGATCACCGGCCGGCCGTCCTTCCCGGCGGTGACGCACCGGGTCTGCGCGGGCTCGGCGAGGCCCTGACCGTCGACGAGCTCACCGGACTCGGCAAGGTCGTCGTTGACGCTCTGCATGAACGAGAACATGGCCTGCATGTCCTTCTCGCTCCAGGCGGGGGCGTGCTCGGAGCCGTTGCCGCGCATCGCCTCGTAGTCCGCCTGTGTGCCCTGAACCATCACCAGGTACTTCATGACTCGCTCCTCGGAAGAGTGGCCGCCCCTTGTGGGCAACTTTCACAGGGGACGTCGGAGCTGGTGACGCATTCTCGACAGGGCGCGGCGGATTTCGCGGCCTGTGCATGGGCGGCCGATGAATACGAAGGAGAAAGTCCGCGCGCGGTCAGTCGCCGATGGACTCCTCGACGCGCACCACGCCCCGGTGCGTCAGCGCGATCAGGCTCGGCGACGCGGTGGTGCCGAACGTGTCGGCCTCGAGCATGACGAGCCCCTCCCCCGCGAGGTACTCGCAGGCGGCGCCCATCTCCTGATCGTCGACTCCGAGGGCGTCGCGCACCGCGGCGGCGCTCACCAGGGCCGACGTCCCGCCCGACCTCTCGTACACCTCGTGCAGCACGCGGCTGCGCAGTGCTTTCCGCTCGCTGACGCTGACCATGGCGCCGCCCTTTGCCGGTTCGGTGTACTTCCACGGTAAGCCCGGATCCGTACCGCGCCACGGCTTCGGCCCCCGGGAGCACCTCCCGGGGGCCGAGGCCTGTCATGGCGCGACACCTGTCACGGCGTCGAGGGGGACGTCAGTTGGCGTCGACCAGGCCGTGGGCCGGCACCGTCACGGTGCGGGCGCCCGGGCGCCCGCCCAGGACGATCTTGCGCAGCGCGCTGTTGTTGTTGACGTTGGTCTCCTTGAGCCGCTTCTCCGGGTTCGCGAGCACCTGGATGTAGTAGGTGCCGTTCGCCAGGTTGGTGATGTCGAAGGACTGGCCGGGCAGATCCTGGGTGTACGTGTCGCCGGAGCCGACGTCGAGCACCTCACGGACGGAGATCGAGTTCTCCTGGCCGCAGGCGGTGGACAGGTCGGTGCCGTCCGGGTGCCAGTTGGCGTTCTTCACCGTGTAGTCGACCGCGTCGGTGTTGGCCAGGCAGAAGGCCTCCTTGCCGCTGCGCACCGTCTCCTTCTTGTCGGCCTTGAGCAGCCGGTAGCTGGCGAAGTCCGTGAAGTGCCAGTGCTCGTGGCCGGGACGCGGGTCCCACTCCATGGTGCCGGTCGGGGTGTAGCCGATCTGCTTCCCCTTGGCGTCGTAGAAGTACTGATAGGCGTCCATCAGCTTCTTGCCGGGGGAGCGGAAGCCGTCGACGACGAGCTTCGCGGGGCCCGCGTTCCAGACGT
The DNA here is from genome assembly GCF_055566095.1 of Streptomyces sp. NPDC027962. NCBI lineage: Bacteria > Bacillati > Actinomycetota > Actinomycetes > Kitasatosporales > Streptomycetaceae > Streptomyces > Streptomyces sp. NPDC027962. Next base: position 5,461 of record NZ_JBVHTA010000002.1, on the reverse strand, counting down.
TGGCGCTGAAGGCCAGGTAGTCCTTGCCCGGGATGTCACCCTCCCCGTCGCTGATGGTGATGCCGTAGGCCGGCAGCGAACGGAGGTCGGGCTTGGGCACGTCCGGTACGGACGCCTTGCCCGTCGGCCGCGCGGCGTTGGGCCGCTCACCGGGCGCCTGCCGCGAACCGTCCGTCTGCCCGCTGCCGTCTGCCGCCCGTGCCGCCCCGAAACCGGCCTTCTTGAGCGCCCAGGGGAGGGCGGGCGGAGCGGGAGCGTACGGGCCGTGCCCCACGTTGTACGACGGACCCGCCCCAGTCGTCGCGGCCGCGGGCGCCGGCGCGCGCATCGCCTTGTGGCCGGAGTGCCCGGCCGCATGGCTGCCGTGCCCGCCTGCACGGGCTCCGTGCCCGGCGGACGCCGCGCCGGCGCCCTCCTCCCAGCTGCGCTCGCGTACGGTCACCTTGATCGTCTGCGGCTTGTTCGCTATGCCGAACAGGTCGCGGTAGCGCTTGGTCACGGACACCTTGGCGGTGTACTTCCCCGCGGGCAGGGCGACCGGGGACGAGTAGTGGCCCGAGTACGTGTTGGACGCCCAGCCGTTCTCGACGCCCCACACCGAGCCGAGGGTGAACGGGTTGACCGGGCAGCTCTGCGGGTACTTCGACCTGCTCGGAGCGTCGGGCCGCACCCGGCCCGACGCGTTGTTCGGGCAGAAGTCCTCCGTCCTCTTCAGCGCCGTCCTGCCCGCCGCGTCCGTGACGGTGATCTGCACGAAGCCCGGCAGCCCCGAGAAGTCCTTCACCAGACCCGCGGGAAGGGTCTTGGTGCGGGTCTTCTTCCCCTCACGGAAGACCTGCGTGGCGACGACCGGGTCCTTGTAGGACTTGCGGGTCACCTTGAGCTCGAGAGGCCCGTTCTCCGCGGTGACGTACGTGCCGAGGTCGAGGTAGACGCCGGGGTCCTCCTTCCACGAGTCGAGGGTCACCGACGTGGAGGCGGCGATCAGACTGAGCTTCGGGTCGGACGACGCCTTCGCGGCGTCGGGCGCGGCGGCGACGACACCGGCGGTCACGGCGATCGCCGCGGCGGCAGCGAGCGCCGGACGCCACAGGCGGGTCTGGTGGGATCTGGTCATCAATCCTCGTTCTCCGAGTGCCTGACTGACGGAACGGGTGGAGCGACAGCGGCGCACGGCGGTCCGACCGTGCCGGATCGGGCACGACGGGCTCTCCTGATTGCGAAGCTGTGTCCCCGCTGTGAGAGGTGTCCGGCGGCGCCTCGGGTTGTCTGTGGACCGCGAGTTGCGCATCGTTGGCCGGAAGCAGACGGTGAACGACGGATCCGGCCCCCACGGAGCCGCTGATTCCGCCCGGCGACCGCGTCGCACCACTCGGAGGGCAGCGTCGCACCCACGTCGAGAGGCCGCGTCGCACCACGTCGAAGGGCCGCGTCGCACCATTCGAGGGGCCCCACCGTTCCGCGGCGGGGCCCTTCGAATCCGCGTCCGTGGCCCGTACCGCGTTCGGGTGCCCAGCAGGTGCTGCCGGACCCCCGGGGTGGTGAGGTGGTCGAGACCATCGGACTCCGGGGGCCGACACCTGCCCGAAGGGACACCTGATGCCCGGGTTCATATCGAGGCGGCGAGCCAGTTCGGTGTGGTGCGTCGCGCTGGTGCTGCCGTACGTACTCCTGTCCGCGGGAGCGACAGCGCCGAAGACCGATCGTGGCGGGACCGGCGGGAGCGGCGAGGCGTCAGCGCTGGAGTGGCGGCCGTGCGAGGTACCGGCACAGCGGGGATTCGAGTGCGCGACGTCCGGAGCCCCGCTCGACTACGACCGCCCGGCGGGCCGGACCGTCGATCTCGCCGTGATCCGGCGCAAAGCCACCAGCCCGTCGACAAGAATCGGTTCGCTGTTCTTCAACCCCGGCGGCCCGGGCGGACCCGGCACGGTTGCTCTGCCGGTCTGGTACCGGTACTTCCCGGAGGAACTGCGCAGGCGTTTCGACATCGTCAGTTGGGATCCTCGCGGTGTGGGCCGCAGCACCGCGGTGCGCTGCTTCAGCGACACCGAGGAGGCGCAGGCCTGGTGGGAACGGCAGCCGGAGGGCTTCCCCGCGGGGGAGAAGGAACGGCAGATCTGGTTCGCCGGGAGGGCGGACCTGGCCAAGCGCTGCCAGCAGCGCGCCGGGACGCTGCTGCCGTATGTCTCCACCCCCGACAGCGCCCGCGACCTGGACCGGTTGCGCCAGGCGGTGGGGGACAGGCAGCTGAGCTACTGGGGTATCTCGTACGGCACGTTTCTCGGCGCCGTCTACACCAACCTCTTCCCCGACAAGGTGCGCGGCCTGCTCCTGGACGGAAACGTCGATCCGCTCGGCTACGCGGAGGGCGCCGTGAACGGCGACGTGCGAGAGACCACCTCTTTGCGCATGGGCTCGGACCTGGGGTCGGCCGCCACCATGGGGCAGTTCCTCGAGCTGTGCGGTCGGGCCCCGGCAGCCCGCTGTGCGTTCTCTGCGGGGAGCCCCGAGGCGACCCGCGCCAAACTGGCAGCCCTGATGCAACGGCTCCAGCGTCGCCCGGTGGGTGAGTGGACCTACGGCAAGACCGTGGCCCACGTGCGGTCCCAGTTCTACTTCGTCCACCCTGGGTGGTCCGACGCCGCTGAGACGCTGCAGGAACTGTGGCATGGGCGCGCCCCGCAGGCGCCCGCTCTCCCTCTCCTCGGGACCTATCCCGGATTCGAGCAAGAGGCCGCCGTCGTCTGCTCCGAGAGCCCCAACCCCCGCGTCCTCAGCCGCTACCCCGAACTCGAGGAATTCAGCGCGGCACGCGCGGGGGACCTCGGCCGTCGCTGGGTGTGGGACTACGAGTGGTGCGCACACTGGCCGGCCACAGCAGCCCACCGCTACACCAGTCCGTTCAACCGGCCCACCGCCCACCCGATTCTGGTCGTCAACCCCACCTACGACCCGGCCACCTCCTATCAGGCGGCCGAGGCCATGGCCCGCGCACTGGCCGACGCCCGCCTGCTGACCCTCAACGGCCATGGGCACACCGCCCTGGGCAATCCCAGCACCTGCGTGAACCAACACGCCGTGCGGTACTTCACCACGGGCGCCCTGCCGCCCGCCGGTGCCTCCTGCCGCCAGGACGCCCCGCCGTTCACCCCCACCAAACCGATCGGCGGCGTCGCCGCGGGCGGCGGCGCACTCGCCGGCACCTACGGAAACTGAGACGTAAGGCCTTCGCGCGACGGACAGCACCGGCGGAGTCGGTGACTTCCTTGATCTCAGGTGCATGGCGAGGCGGGAAGCGCGAACGGGGGCGCCAGGTCAGGCTGCTGCGGCGGCCTTGGTCAGCAGCTGCCCCATCGCGGCGAGCACGGCCGGTTCGACGCGGTAGTAGACCCAGGTGCCCCGCCGCTCGGAGGAGAGCAGGCCGGCCTCTTTCAACTTCTTCAGATGGTGGGAAACGGTCGGCTGCGAGACACCCACGTCGGAGATGTCGCACACGCATGCCTCTCCACCCTCGTGCGAGGCGACGGCGGAGAACAGGCGCAGGCGGACCGGGTCGCCGAGAGCCTTGAACATCACCGCGGTCTGCTCGGCCTCCTCGGCCGTCAGCGGGCGCTCGGTGAGCGGCGGGCAGCACGGCTCGACCTCGGGCTCCAGCAGTGGCAGCACCTTCACATTCGGCATACGTCTATGTTGACACATGTCGAAGCAAGCGCCCAGGGGCTCTGGCCGACGCAGCTGCGGGGCCAGTCGCCGGCCGTGTGCTGCGCAGCGAGTCCCGCACCCCGCAGGGATGCGGAGGGCGGGCTCCACTGCCGGGCCACCCTCGTCACGGCGACGTCGACCACTCCATGAAGAAACCCTGGCTTCGATGACTGTCTATGTTGACGCCCGTCGAATCAGGTGTCATGCTGAGGACGCAAGAGATCGACGGATATCGAAGCAAAAGGGGAATCGCCGTGAACGCCACCGCCACCGACCAGCTGCCCTTCGTAGTCATCGGGGCCGGGCCCGCAGGCCTTGCCGCCGCCGCCCACCTCGTCGACCGAGGCCTGGAACCCCTCGTCCTGGAGGCCGGTGCCCGGGCAGGGGCGGCGGTGCGGGAGTGGGCGCACGTGCGGCTCTTCTCCACCTGGGGCGAGGTCACCGACCCGGCCGCCGAGAAGCTGCTGGCCCCGACCGGCTGGGTGAAGCCCGACGCGTCCCTCTGTCCGACCGGCGGTGACTGGGCGGAGCGCTACCTGCAGCCGCTCGCCGACGTCCTCGGTGGCAGGGTGCGCCTCGGCGCCCAGGTCACCGGCGTCTCCCGCACCGGTCGTGACCGTGTCGTGGATGCCGACCGCGACCAGCAGCCGTTCACCGTCCACGTGCAGTACGCGGACGGTGCGGAGGAGCGGATCCTCGCCCGGGCCGTGATCGACGCGTCCGGGACCTGGGCCACCCCGAGCCCGGCAGGCGGCGACGGACTCCCGGCCCTCGGCGAGCTCGCGGCGGCCGACCGTATCTCCTATCGCGTCCCCGACCTCAAGGACCCTGCGGTCCGCTCGCGTTACGCCGGGAAGCGCACGGCCGTGATCGGCTCCGGCGCCTCCGCCTTCACCGCCCTTGCCTCGCTCGCCGGCCTGGCCAGGTCCGAGGGCGGCAGCGGCACGCACGCTTCGTGGATCCTGCGCCGGGGCATCTCCGGCTCCACCTTCGGCGGTGGCGCCGCCGACCAGCTCCCTGCCCGTGGCGCCCTTGGCCTCGCGGCCAAGGCGGCGGTCGACGAGGGCCACGCCGACGCCGTCACCGGATTCCGTACGGATGCGATCGAGCGCGACGGCGAGCAGCTCGTTTTGGTCGCCGAGGACGGCCGCCGCCTGGACCCCGTCGACGAGGTCATCGTGCTCACCGGCTTCCGCCCCGACCTGTCCTTTCTCTCCGAGATCCGCCTCGGCCTCGACGAGCGCCTCCAGGCCCCCGTCGAGCTCGCCCCGCTCATCGACCCCAACCAGCACTCCTGCGGGACCGTCTACCCCCACGGCCACCGCGAACTCGCCCACCCCGAACAGGGTGTCTACCTCGTCGGCATGAAGTCCTACGGCCGCGCTCCGACCTTCCTCGCCCTCACCGGCTACGAGCAGACCCGCTCCGTCGTCGCCGCCGTCGCCGGCGACACCGAATCCGCCGACCGCGTTGAACTCACCCTTCCCGAGACCGGCGTATGCGGCGGCGCCGGCCTCTTCGACCAGCCCGAGGCCGCGCCGGCCGCCGACGATGGTGGCTGCTGTGCCGCCCCGGCCACCCTCCAGATCGGCGTCGGAGCTCCGGCCTCCACCGGAGGCTGCTGAACCCTGTGACCGACCTCGACAACGGCGCGGGGGGGGGGGGGGGGGGGGGGGGGGGGGGGGGGGGGGAGGGGGGGGGGGGGTTGGGGAGGGGGGGGGGGGGGGGGGGAAGAGAGCGGGGGAGAGATTGGGGA